>CALKDX010000057.1 GCA_938084455.1 Candidatus Poseidoniaceae archaeon | reverse complement strand
ACAAAGGTGGGCCAAAGTTGCAATGTTCGAAGCACCCTGAACATCTGATGTGGCCATGAACTCATTCTCCCCAAGCCCCTTAGGGGCTGGGGAGGGGACAATTCACGGATACCCTCAAAGGCATGCGCCAACACCAAAGGGCGGAGTGGATGGATTTGATGAACAAGCCTTCGAGAAAAACACCCCTCATTTCGCTGCTGTTAGTGGCTGTGTTTTTGGTTGCTGACTTGGGTGCAATTGCAACCCAGCCAGCCGATCAAGACCCCGTGATTGAACCGTTGTTTGCCGAGCCAATCCTCGTTGACGGGCTTCCGCCGTTGATGTGCGGTGATTCGCTGTGTAAACGGCCACTGCGAGAGTTTAGTCGGGACGGCCGCCCTTCGGCTGAGGCGATGAACTGGTGGCAAGGATACGGTCCCGACCTCGATTGGAACGGTATGGATGATCGCTTGCAACGCGTCTTGGCTGGAGCTGAATCAATTTCTCCTACGGCCATCATTGGTGATGATGGACGCAAGACGGTGGCGATTGTCGTCGACTATGCGTGGGCCCCTGAGGTCAGTCAAATCGAGACGCTGCGTGCTATTCTCATGGCCCACGGATGGGTCGGCGAAGAAGAAGGCGCTTGGTTCCAAGTGCTCAAAGACATCGATTCGGTTGCAGTGGACAAGGTGCCAATCAGTGCGCTGATGGACATCTATGCTTCGTACGGTGTGGTTGTGATTGAAATGCAAAATGTCATGATACCATCGAATGATGTTGCAGCCAAAGCATCGAGAGCACGCCCATCCGAAGTCTATTCGCAGACCGCTTACGAGCGGGGCTACACCGGTGAAAACGTCGTTGTTGCGGTGTTGGATACAGGGGTTGACAACGAGCATGAATCCCTCAACGACTTCGATGATGAGGACGATGAACCCGACCAAGATCCGACTTCTTATGATGACCAAAAATGGGTCGCAGGCTACGATGCGACATCCTCTGCCGGTGCGACTGATGGCACTCAGGACCCAGACGATGGGAACGGCCACGGCACCCACGTTGCAGGTTCGGTTGTCGGCACAGGTGATTCATCAAGAGTTCACATGGGTACCGCACCGGGCGCCTACTTGGTCGACGTGAAGGTCCTCACCGATACCGGTGGCACCAATTCACAGGCATCACTCAATGGCATTCAATGGATCATTGACAATGTGAACACCGACTGGAACAACAACGCCTCAAGCAGAGGGATCCAAGTTGCTTCGATGTCGTTCGGCTCCGCCTCGTCCCCACTCAACCCTGGTGACCAAGGCGACAACGGATCTGGAGCAGAAGCGCGGTTGGTCAACGATGCGGTCAACGCATCGATTGTCTGTATCGTCGCTATGGGTAATGATGGTACCAACAGGGTGCCATCCCCTGCGAGTGCTGACGACGCAATTTCAGTTGGAGCGGCGACCGATCGTGGAACAATTAACCGAACCAATGACAACGTTGCGGATTATTCCAACACTGGCCCTCGACTTAGCGACAATGATGACGATGACTGGGACGAACTGAAGCCGGATATCACCGCGTATGGTTCTGGAATTATGTCAGCCACCGCCCAAACCGGGTCTTCATTCCCCGGCCAGCCCGGCCGTCCACTTGCCTCAAATGAATACGACGAAAAGGACGGCACAAGCATGGCGACCCCGATTGCATCGGGAATCGTAGCACTGATGCTGCAAGCTGAACCCTCGCTTTCACCCCAGGAAGTAAAGGATATTTTGCGCAATTCTTCCGAACAACGAGGAAGCGCTTCAGAGTCTTCGGTTTCGGACCGTTGGAATTCAGATTGGGGCTTCGGCCTCATCGATGCCTCATGCGCCATTGATACGGTTCTTGAACGCTCATGCACACCCCTTGAAGGCGGTGGCATCATCACGCCACCTCCAACAGGAAACGGTACTGGAGACCACGTCACAATGGAGGCTCCAAACAACGGCACCTATTGGATTGAAGGCGATCGCTCGCGTGTATCGGGTACTGCAATCAACGGAGACGATGCCGATTACGATGCTGTCCAAGTTCGTCTTGAACAACATCTCGAATCCGGTACTGTTCGAGAACTCCAAGGCTGGGTTGATGCTGGCGGCACCGTTGAAAACTGGTACCTCGATGTGTTTGTGAAGTCCGATTGGATCCGTGGTGACGAAGAGTATGTGCTTATCTTGACCCGTGCTGTCAGCGACGATGGCGATGAATCCTCAATTGAGGCTCGCTACGTCAACCTCGCTCGTATGGCAGTTACCCTTGCTGGTCCATCAGTTGGAACATCACTGGAAGGGTCCGTGGAATTTACCGGGACTGCAGAAGGGCTCGAGCCAGACCGCCTTGAATTCAAAGTGGACAGCGGAGAATGGAACCTCGGAGAGGAACTCGAGTATATGGAAGTCGGGAGCCAAGATTGGTCCTTCACATGGAACTCAAACACCGTTGAAGATGGCTCACACCGCTTAAGTTTCAGAATGGTCAATGAGAGTGGCGTGGCTACCGATACAATTCGTCGCACATACACCGTTGACAACATGCCTGCAGCCCCGGATTTTACCTATCAGGGCTCAGTCGAAATCATGGACCAAGGCCTGCCAGTGTACTCTGCGGTTGCAGGTACGGTGCTTGAAATCGACTTCACGATTGCCAATGTTGGGGATTTGGATGCAACCGATGTCTATGTGCGCTTGGACGCCGAGGGTTCGAACTCGGAAACATATCCCTCAGAAACGAGCATTTCAATCCTAAACGAAGGTGAGAGCCAGCAGGTCACGCTGTATTGGTGGGCCACAGAAGCTGGACAGCAAGAGGTGTCGATCATCATTGATCCGACCAGCCAACATGCAGATCCAACTCCCGAAGACAACATCTACACATTTACGTTCCAAGTCGAAGAACGTCCCGTAGAAGCGATGCTTCGCTTCTTGCCTGGAGCCGTCACAACAAGCCCCAACATTCCCGTACCAGAAGAACCCTTCACCGTTCGATTGCGCATCGATAACCTCGGTCAATCCGATGCGCTTGATTTGGATGTGAGGCTCGAGCGTTGGTCAGAAGACGGATGGATTCAGGTAGGGGAACAAGACCTCATGGTAGTCCCGGGTTCCGACACAAGTTCTGGTTATGCTTCTGTTTCATTCCAAGCAATGCCCAGCGAAACGATTGGTGCAATCGAATTCAAAGCAGTCTTACTTGGCAATGGAGTCGAGGCAGCATTCAGCGAACATCGATTCATGCTCGTGGTTGACGATGTATCCTTGGGCTCTCAAGTGAGCATCGACCTTTCTGATGGAGAAGTACCCGTCGATTTCATCGGCCTTGATGACGGTGCGCTGTTGTTCACCACCGTCGATGGCGAACTCCACGCCAGAAGCATCACTTCCTCAATGTCAATTCAAACAGACATCTTGCTCGAAGACATGTGGGGCGGCGAACTTGCTGTGCTCGAGCGAGAAGATGGAGCAATCCATGCGGCATGGACGCGTAAGAGCGTGAGTGCTGATGGGTACACCCTGACCAACATTGGAATGACCTCTCTTTCAAAGGTCGAAATGATCACACCCGTCCACTACCAAATGCCCGCAGTCAAACTGTCTGAAGGCGCTTATTGGGGCCTTGCACTGACTGAATACGACGATACGGTTGTCCTTGCTGGATACCACCGCGACATAGCAACAGGTGGTTCTTGGCAGGATGTAACTTCAATTTTCACACTCGTCTCGATGAATCCGGACAGCCCTACAAGTTGGGGTAGTCCAATCAATGTCCTTTCCAACATCGACATTCGTCAATCGAAGGGAGACTCACTTGCTGTTTCGTACGGTGCCGAAAACCTGCACATCTTGTACCAACAGATGCGAAATGATGTAACCGGAATCGACCGTGTGGGCTTGATGTACACCCATGGGGAGCCAACGATGTCCTCTTGGAATTTCCAATCCTCCATTGGAGACGATACCTCCGGCGCCAAATTGATTGTGACACAACTGGAGGGCGATGACGTGCTCACTGCCGCTTGGATTGAAGGCCGGGGGCGAGATGCTCAAGTTGCCTATGCCGTGACCGACAACGCTTGGAGCATCGATGATGCTTCAAGAATCGAAGCGCCTGGTGTCATGAATCTTGAACTGCATGAAGCACAACAAGGCATCCAAATAATGTACGACGAAATCAACACTTACGGACCAACAACAAGATATGGTTTGCTCACTGACTCGGATCAGCAGCCAGTCTCAGGTATGTCTGCCCTTATGTCACAGGGCTTCCTTGAAGGCTTTGCAGGCATGGAATACGATGGTATTGTGATGCTCTCGACAGCTTCAGGTTCGCTCAAACTACGTACGCTTGCCTCCTTATCTGCAGCCGATAATCCAATTGTCGAGGAACGTTCATTCATCGATGCCTTGCTTGCTCCACTGCCAGGCTCTCAGCAGATGCAAATCACCATTTTGTCAGTGGTAGGCCTCACTATGGTTTTGTTCCTCACTGCCGTTGTGGTGTCAATTCGCAGGGGAAGAAAGGAAGAACAAAAAGCGTTGGTTGCTACTGCAATTGTTGGCGAAACAGATGAAGGAATTGAATTGATGATTCAACCTGAAGATGACCAAGGACCACTTCTAGCCATCGACATCGAACAAGACGACTTGGTCGTGACTGAATCATCGCCCGTTGCGGTGATAGAAGAAGATGAGCCAAGCCTTGCCGATAGCCTCGAAGCCAAAGCAGAATCTGGAGAAGGCAATGCCCGCCTCAACAGGCGAATGAAGCGAAAGCAACAACGGGAGTTCGCAGAAATCACAGAGAAAATCCAATCTGCACCAGCACCTGTTATGGAATCACCCCTCCCTGCACCGTCAGAATTACCGGCGCTCCCAGCACCTGGAGCACTCCCGCCACTCCCACTTCCAGGGCCTGGCGGTCTTCCTCCACTGGATGGTTTACCTCCACTACCGGGAATTGCCCCACCCCAGCGTGATGTGGTTTGCCCTGATTGCAACGCGAAATTTGTTGTGAAAGACATGACGTTGAGAAAGGTAACCTGCCCGATTTGTTCGAGCACGGTCTCTTGCTGAGGTGACATCATGTGTGGAATTTTTGGTTATATTGGCCCACATCAAGCGGCACCATTGCTCTTAGAAGGGTTACGCCGTCTGGAATATCGTGGTTATGATTCAACCGGGATTGCCGTCAAAAATGGGACCATCAACGTCCACAAGAAAGTAGGAAAGGTTCAGGACTTACGTACGGTTTTACCATCCAGCATCCCGGGGACATTAGGCATCGCCCACACCCGATGGGCCACACATGGGGGCGTGACGGATGAGAACGCTCATCCACATGAGTCTGCGGAAGGAAAGGTCGTGATTGTCCACAACGGGATCATCGAGAATGCTCGAATGTTGAGAACATCCCTCTCCGTTCAGGGTGTCGCTTTGTCAAGTGAAACGGATTCTGAAGCCCTTGCCCACGTCATTGAACGCGAACTTTCGGTCGACAATAATCCCGAAGAAGCAGTCCGACGCGCACTGCGTCAAGCGCGTGGAACATGGGGGATTTGTGCTCTCTTCAAAGACCATGATACCATTGTTTGCGCACGCAATGGCTCCCCTCTGATTATTGGCCAAGGTGTGGATGAAATGTTCATTTCAAGCGATCCACATGCGTTGACGGCTCACACCCAACAGGTGATTTACCTCGAAGATGGCGACCTTGCTACTTTGACCGCAACTTCGGTAAAGTTGTCCACCCTAAAAGGGGGAAAAAGCCAGACGAAGAGCAGCATTCTTGAATCCGAATGGGGTGAATCCGAACTCGGTGAATTCCCGCATTTCATGCTCAAAGAGATCTATGAACAGCCAGATGCAATACGCCATTGCATCAGCGGTCGCTTAGACCGTGCGGGGGGCAGCGGAAGGCTTGGAGGGTTGAAACTCAATCCCTCAGATTTGGCAAAAGTTCCGCATGTGCGCCTGCTTGGTTGTGGGACATCGTACAACGCTGCAGAAATTGGTCAATTGCTGATCGAGAAATTAGCTCGTATTCCTGCCATGGCTCACATTTCAAGTGAATTTAGGCACAACGACCCCGTCATCAACCCAAGCGCCCTTCACTTTGCAGTCACGCAATCGGGCGAAACAGCGGACACACTTTCCGCCATCAAAGAAATTCAACTCAAAGGAGGTAATGTGCACGGTGTTGTCAACGTCGTAGGCTCCTCCATCGCACGACTCTGCGGTCAAGGTGTCTACATTCACTCCGGGCCTGAGCAAGCAGTTGCTTCTACCAAGGCATTTTCCAATATGGTCGCGGCTTTGTCTATGTTCGCTCTTCAGGTTGGCCGTTCGCGCAACATCAGCAAAGAACGAGGAGTGGAATTGATTCACGGTCTTCAACAGGTACCACACCTGGTGGAGGAATACCTTGCCAATCAAGGACCAATTCAAGAAGCAGTTGACCTCGTCAAAGACGCAAAGAGTGTCCTGTTCCTTGGTCGGGGGATTTCAGCCCCGGTTGCTCAAGAGGGTGCTTTGAAACTGATGGAGATTGCTTACATCCCTTGTTTAGCTTATCCAGCTGGAGAAATGAAACACGGCCCGATTGCTTTGTTAGAAGAAGGTAGCCCAGTCATTTTCGTCGCTCCAAATGACCACGTGAAAGCAAAGACTGTTTCTGCCATTCACGAATGTCGAGCGCGTGGTGCCAAAATCATTCTCATTCACGAAGAAGGGGATGAGATTGCTCAGGAAGGGGATGTTTGTATTTCGGTTCCGCCAGTGCACAACCTTGTTTCGCCTCTCTTGACCGTTGTTCCTTTGCAGTTGATCGCTTACCACACCGCGCTCGCCCTAGGTTGCGATGTCGATCGTCCAAGAAATTTGGCGAAGTCCGTCACTGTTGAATGAAGCGTTCACAGAATGGTAAAGCGCTGCTCGTTTTCCTTCCAGTTGAAAGGTTTGTAACCTAAGCTGTGCCGTGTGTGACGCATCTTGACAATGCCAAGTTTCCTCTTAACATCGTCACCAGAACGCTCCATCACAAGATGCAATACGCCGTCTGAAAGATAATCTTCTACACCATACTCACCGAATTGCTTGTGGTCTTCCCCAGTCATTTCACAGATGAAGAAGGATGTCAAGCCAAGCCTTCGTACTGCCTCGAAGAGACGGAAAATTTCATCTCGAGGGTTTTCCATCTTTGTAAGGGTGAAAAACGCACCGAGTGAATCGAAAACAAGAAGTTCGAACCCAATCGCTTCTCGGTACGATGTTAGTTGCTTGATGAGTTGCCCCATCCAATCGACCCGATCGCTCATCCCTTGCTTGTCGAGTTCAACACGCAAGTCGGAAAGATCGATGATTGCGATTCGGTTGCGAACTCGTGCATCATCAACGTTCATGCCCATGTTGGCCATGTGGGAGCGCAACGAATCCTTGCCTTGTTCGAGGGTGACGTAGATCCCACTTGTTTCACCGTAAAGCACAGCGTTGTAGAGCATAGAGAAGGTCAAACTCGACTTCATTGCACCTGACGCACCAGCCACAATACAAATGTGGCCTTGTGGGACGCCACCTTGCATATTTTCATCCAATCCTTCAATGTGGGTAGGGATTCTTTCAACGTCGCTCATGCCGGCACCGTTTGCTGGAAGACGGGTCGATTCTTCAACCTCTCCCTCAAAACGGTTCACTTCAATCATGGCTTGAGCATGGAAAGTGTAAATGAGATAGGTCGCTTGGTAAGGTTGAATCCCATGGTCTCATTTTGGCTAGCATCCCAGTCACCGCGTCGGGCAAGCATGGTCCAAGGACTGTTTTCCTCGGTTCGATGTGAGGGCATTGATGGAGTGGATGAAACTCCAACAGGGCGGGGTTCAATTGCTGACCAAGTCACTTCCATCTGTCAACAAAAAGCCGCCGCTGTACCTCAAAATCACGGGTATGATGTGGTGATGGTGTGCGATACCGTTCTCGCAGATCCTGACGAGGTGGATGGTTTACTCGGCAAACCACGCGACGCTATCCATGCTGCAACAATGCTTCATCGATTGTCAGGACGAAGGCATCAAGTTTGGTCTGCTGCAGGTATTTTGTTGCATGGCCAATGGCAATTTTTTGTCGAACATGCTGTTGTAGAAATCGATGCATTGAGCGATGATGTGTTGGTTGAACTTGTGATGAATGAGTCTTGGAAAGGAAAAGCAGGTGGTTATGACCTCGCTGGTCCAATGGGAGCGTATGCATCATTGATTGATGGGTCTGAATCTACAGTGCTCGGCATCCCGCAATCCGCTTTGGATGTGCTTGAATTATTCCAGTGACTTGTCTTGGATGTATCTGCCATAGAACATCGGTATTCTGTGCCAGGTGTCCAAACTCAGCATGGTTCTGCGCAAGAAATCCACCGTTAGGAGGATGGATCCAATGACGATTGATGCAATCCAAATGGTTTGTTCTGTGTTGGTTGGCCCCAAGTCCAACCAATTCTTGATGAACAAAATTTGAATGGAAACAAATCCGGTCAAGAAGAACATCAAGAAAAGTGGGCTCGAACTCCGCTTGTGGATGTTGATGTGCAGGTGGTCCTCGTGCAGGTACATGGAATACCCCCAAATGGCGAGAAGGGCAGATGTGCTGAGAAAAGTTGCATATCCGGGTGATCCAGGTCTGTCGATGTACTGTGAAGAATTGAATGCGTGGAATGAGCAAAACGGCAGCATCCAGAGGGCGGCAAAGACCAATCGATTATGCCCCATCCCCCCATTGAACAATGCCTTCTTCGCTACGTCAAGAGGATTGCATAGAATGAATGCCCATAGGAGGGCCAATCCGAGTGAATAATCACTCATTTGAGCCAACAATGTGTATGTGTCTGAATCTTCACGTCCGGTAAGGAATGAGAAGAGGATGTGGAGGCAGAGGATTGCTGCAAAGACGGTCAATCGAGTTTGTATTTTTTCAGGAGCAATGATGCTCCAATTCAATCGGCGATTGAAGTGACTCACGATGATGACAACGGTAACCAGGATGTAAAGAGCAACCATGACCGATCGCCCGAGTTCGAGCATCCCCGCGGTATCTCTCAACAACCAGCAGACGATGATGATGGTGGCAAAAAAAGGAAACACCGCTCCCGGCAGCAATGACATAACACCAACTTCGTCTTTGTCTTTCGACATTTTAGATTCGGAGACGAGGCGCCTTCCCGGCATGCCAAGCAAAAGCACACCTAGAGAAAGCAAAACAATGCCCACAGTTGAAAATTCATCGATCATCTCTTGTGTCGACATAAATGTGGATAGGGTGAGGAAAAATTGCCCACTGATGTTGAGGATGACGAATTGCCTCATTGTGGATTCGTGGAAGGGGGCAGCACCATGGATGAGCGGTAAGACATCAAACCCAATTCCCGCAATTAAAGCCATGAGCCAACCCAAGCATACCCATGCCAAAATGATGTAAATCATTGAGCTGTAATCAGCAGATAGGATCTCATAATATGCTGATTTTGTGGCATAATGGTACACCATTGTAGCAATGAAGAGGACCGTTGTGAGGCCTGATGCAAAAAATAAAGCAAGATAGGACCCCGTGGAGGTGGTCCTGAAACTTGCAAAATTGCTCATGGCCGCCACTAAAGCCCAAAGCGTATAAGTCCGTTGCCGATGACTACGGGTTAAGCAAAGCGCCCAGTCCTAGTTCGTGGCTTTGTACATCGACCACGACATCGTTTCCGGGCATTAACAGGAGTTTGTCTTCTGCATCAAGAGCAAACACGCCAACACCGACTTCGTCACTCATCTGTTTCAATTCCCTTCGGCAGACATTTTGGTGCGTATCCATGTGGACAAGGGGCCGTAGATCAACAATCACCGTATCGCCTTGGTTGACGCGTTTTGCGATTCCCCGTGTAGGGATGCGGTTCATCACGTCGGGGGCGACATAACGCAAAGCTCTGTTTGGAATGACAGGTGTGGCTTTGTGCAGCGCACCTAAGTCATGAAAAGGTTCGCCATCTGAAGTGACGGGTCCTTGCCATCCAAGTGGAATTTCCTTACGTGCCGGTTGGACACCAACTGGCTCTGGAATCAAAGCGGGTGCTTGGGGCTTTTCAATCGGCTTTGGAGTGAGTTGCTGCTGTGTGGCCAGGGGCGCCACAGCGGGTTGTTGAACCTCATTCCGCTTTGCATTCTGTCCTGCTTCGGGATCTGGTAGACCAAAAAATTGCCAAAGACTTGCCATACACTCACCGCTCACAAATCAAGATCATCAAGCAATCCGGAGATGTTTGATGGTTGAGATGCCGGTGTGGTATCAGTAGTTACCGGTTGAATTGCAGCCGGTTGGCCCTGTTGGGCAGACAAGTATTGAGCGCCATAGTGGCTCCATTGCTCCATTGACCATCCTTCGGGGAGGCCAGTTGCTGGCAATGGCGGTCCGGTTTGCACAGGTGCAGGAGCAAGAGCGGCAGGCGTTGGGTCCACCAAAGCAGCGAATGGATCTTCCTTCGTTGCTGGTGCAGTTGCGTAAGTTTGAGCGGGAGCAAACGCCTGTTCTTGGGTTGCAGTTGGCGGCGCATAGGCAGCCTGTGAGTAGATGTCTTGTTGAGGCGCAGGAGCGGCGTAGTCCATTGGTTGCGAAACAGTTGCGTTGATGGCAGGTGCAGGCGGTTCACCAGCAGGCATGCTTGCGAAATTTGAGAAATTATCCATCTCAGAATTGCCCTTCCTTCGTGTCAGCAGAAGGAATCCGGCGAGCAGGACAACAATGATTCCAAGCGCACCAATGATTGCGGTAGGTACGGTTCCGATTGTATTGCTCACAGATTCTATCCAATTGTCAGGTGGGCGCTCAGTGACCGTAAGTTGAATCGTATCGGTGGATGATTCACCATCATCGTCGATCACTGTGAGTTGTACGGTCCATTGACCGGCGGGAAGATCCTCAATGGTGTACATTGGTCCCGTGAAATCAACATCTCCAGTTTTCACTCCGTCTAAATCGCCGTCAATGTGGTCGCTGTCCCATTGGTAGGTGAGGGTTAATTTGTCGCCCTCAGTTTCACGAGAAGTCATTCCCGAGAGGGTAATGTTTTCACCCTCCATGAGTGAAATGACGCTCGTGGAATTGGTAATGGTGGCCGAAGGTGGCAGATTGAGCACGCTGACATTGACCGATGCCAGTGCTTGAGCACCATCGTCATCAGTGACGGTTGCCGTGATTTGGCGAACCCCTCGTGTTGTCCAAGCCGCAGTAATATCGATTCCAGTTTTGTCACAGTCGTTGACAGGGTTTCCGTCGCTGTTGCTGTCAACTGATCCGTCCATGTCCCAGCACACAACAAGCGTCTGTAGGTCTGATGCGGTGTCATCAACAATAGCGGTGAAGGATACATTTGCGTCTTCGAACACAGGAACATCTGAGCCCAAGCCAGTAATGGTTGGTGGGACGTTCCGAATGTTGATTTTTGCAGTCTGAATCATCGATTGAGCACCGTCGTCATCGTAGGCGACAACCGAGATGTTGTGCAAGCCCGAAGCGGACCACGACACGGTTGCGGTTGACGCAGGTCCTCGGGTGGTTTCTGTCCAGTTTGCATCTCGGTCGGATGGTGACCACTCAACGTTGATGTCGTCTCGGTCCGACAACGTGTCGTCGGCACCGATGCGCAAGAGCGCAACTTGGTCCTCATCAAGCGTCCAAACACCATCATCAGCGCTCAAATTCGTTCCTCCGTACCACAATTCTGGTGCGGCAAGGGTTGGCGCTACGTTGAGGACATCCAACGGTGCTTCAATTGTTGTTGTCGCTCCGTCATCATCGGTTGCGACTGCAGTGATCATCATTGTGCCTTCTGCCATCGGCGTGAAGGTGCATGTAGGCTGAGTGAGTCCCTCTTCGCACGCCATACCAGGCCAAGAAATACTGACTTGCTGACCTGGTGGTGACACTGTATCGGTGTCGCCGCTATCGGTTGCATCGATGGTGATGGATGTTTCAACATCGATGCTTGGTACCAGAGACAAGTTGAGGTATGGATCTCGGTTGAGAACAGTGACATTGAACATCTTAATGTCCGTGTCCAGTTCTTCATCCGTGACGATAAGTTTGACCGCCCATTCGCCATCATCCGTCCAGTTCCATTGAACCCAACAGTCTGGCGCTTCGAGGACATCGATCAAGCCCGGGCGTGATTCGACCTCAAACACACAGTCGACATCTCCGCCGTCTTCGTCGAAGCTTGCCGTGGCGTTGAGCGTGATGTTTTCAAAAGTGAGTTTGTTGTCGCCAATATCGACCATTGCGGTCGGCGCTCGGCCAATGAAGAGGTTGATTTGAGCATCATTGTTGCTCCTGTTTGCATCCTCAGTGACCGCTTCGTCGGGGTCAACGGTAAACGATAGCGTCTGATTGCCAATTGCAGAGTTCGCTGGGACAGTCCAATTGACGCTGATCCTTGCTTCACTGTATGATGGAATTGCAGGGATATCCTCTCGAATGGTTGTGCCATCTGGTGTCGTTACTTCCATTTGAGTCGCTGGCGAGGTCAGAACCCCTCGGTTTTGAGCGGGGATTGAGAACCCAATCAAGTCTCCTGGTAAAGCGCCGTAGCCAGTGACCCGGCTCAGGATTGAAGTCTCTCCGTCGCGGGTTCGGCTGACGATGATTGAATCAGCTTGTGCTACCAAATCAACGCCAACGACTGACAGGTCGACCACAATCGTGGTCGCCCCGATAATTTCAGTGGCAGGGTCCCAAACGATGACACCGTTGCTGGTGAAGTCATCGCTGGAAGGTGTGGTGTCCACTTGGTTAGAGACGTTCAATTGGTAAGTTATTTCTCCGCTGCCATCGGTGGTTGGACTTGCTAAATCATTGTTGATTTCATACCTGACTTGCAAATTCTTGTTGGCTTGAGGTGTAGCGCTTGGTGAGGTCAAATAACTTGCAGTCAGCGTTTGCTCAGTGTCCGGGAGGGTTGCCAATAATTGCATATCGACATCAATCTCGATGTTGCGGGTTCCGGGTGTAGAACTTGGCGAAACGCCGTAGGAATCCGTTGGATTGTATTCCTTGAGCAACCAGTCGATGGTGAAACCAGCAGCGTTGGACACTGAAATCCATGAATTGTAACGGACAGCAGGGCAGTACCAGTTGTAGCCTTGTGAAACTCCCGTTTCGTTCACTTCGTTAATTTTGTAGGAATCACCGCAGCCGGTGTACTGGATGTTATCCGTCCCATCAGTCGGGGTTCCCTTTGCGGTGATTTGCCAACTGTTGTTTTCTCCACCAGCCGTGTCAAATTCACTTGGATCAAAGTAATCGGATGTACCTGTGACTCCGGTACCAGATTGGAAAGGCATGTACCATTGATCTCCAAGATGGAGAGGGAAATCGTACTTTTCTTTGGGTGGGTCGTAAAAGGTGTCAAAGGTGATCTCAGCAATATCTTGTTCCAAAAAACCAAGGTTGAATGGTCTGAATTTGACATCGAGTGTGAATTCGCTGTTGATCACCGCAAGGTCGCGAACTCGAACAAGGTCTTCGCTGTCATACCCGATGTTCAAACGTCCTGATACACCCTCGAGGGTTGCACCGCTGTTGCCTGATGTAAACTCTCCACTGATATCCAGTTTGTAAGCGAGGGTCTGAACGCCGTCAACTGTGGTGAACAAGATATCTGCCACGGTGTAGGTCGTTTCCCCAGTAAGGGTGTTTAATGATGCAGAAACGTTCGCTTGAGCGATGAGTTGCGCAACATCGAATTTGGTGTCGTAGACCCACTCGTCGCCAATGCGCCAAGTTGGCACATCGATGTCCTTGTCCCACCCTTCTGCGTGGGACGCATTGTGATCCTCATCAAGGAAATGAGGCGAGGTGACATAAGCGCCAAACGGGGTCGCAAACATCAAAAAGATTAGTCCAAAAACAATCGGTCGAAGTTGACCCATGACCCACCGAGGCGGTACTCCTACTTGAGTTCGGTGCCATTTTGGGAAAAAGTTAGGTTTTGAGACCCTTGAGCGGCAAGGTACTGATGGCCGTAGTGGCCCCATTGTTCCATTGTCCATCCGTCAGGAAGTCCTGCCTCGGGAATTGGCGGGCCTGCTTCTTTGCTTCCCATTTCAGGCACAGGTGCTGGAGGTGCCTCGAATGAATGATCAATTTGCTGTGTAGGTGGCTCCACGCTTTCTTGGATGAAATTGCTCATTGGCGGCGGGCTTGAAGGACGTCTTGCTTGTGCCTGTTCAATCATTGTAGGCGTGTCAAATGCATCGTCGAGCATGCCTTCTTCAGAACCAGCCCAAGGAGATTCAGAGGGCGCTTTTCGCCTTCGAGTCAGCAGGGCCAACAACAACAGGATTCCGATGAGTAGACCAAATTGTGCAATCGAATTCGCTTCTTCGCCTATCAGTCCAGCACTGATTTGTTCGATTGAATTTCGCTCTGGTGGTGCGACATCGATCACCATTGTCGCTTGGCCCGGTCGTTCCGGATTTTCATCCCATGCCATGGCCTTGACACGAACCATGCCAGAGGTGCGGAAGATGTGTTGGACGGTGGTTCCAACCAAATCAGCGTCGTTGTCCTTGATGCCGTCTCCGTTGCTGTCAACGGTGATGTCGAGGTCCCAGACAATGGTCAACGTGTCGATATCATTCGCTGAATCGATGGTTTGTTCAGCGCTCATCACACAAGTTTGGTAAGCCATACAAGCAAGGTTTTGCAACCTCACGATTGGAGGCATGTTGAGCACTTCCACGGTGAGAACCTCGCTGGTTTGCGCCCCATCGTCATCTGTGACGTGGTAGATGATCGTATGAGTGCCACTGCGATTCCACACATAGGTCAATTCATCACCCTTGATGTCACAATCATCGTCTGCACCACCGAAATCATCGCTGTCAATACCAGGGTCGACATCCCAGCATTTCACAAGCGTTGCTCGATCGCTTGGCGTGTCGGTTGAGTTGCCAGTGATGGTGATGGATTGGCCTTCTGCGATTGGAAGAATGGAGACCAAGGGTTCAATCACTGGCGGTACGTTGCGTACATTGACCCAGCGTTCATTCACTGCGCTTGAGACGCCGTCGCTATCGGTCACTTCCAAACGGATGGTGTGCAACCCTGAGGTGGACCACATCATCGGGAAGTTGGACACTCGGCCCGAGTAAGTGTACATGAGCGATGGTTCTTGACCGTCAGGCCACCATGTGTGTGTCAAGGATTCAAGATCGTCAATCGAATCGAGCGCTTGGCCACGCACATTGACGATTTCATCCTCATTCAGCTGCCATATTTGCTGTTCATCGCTTTCCAAAAAGGCGTCATCAATCAGCAAAGCAATGGTTGTACCGTGGGGTGCGATATTGGTGAATTGAATGTCGATGGTGGCGGTGGTTGTCGATGAATCGTCATCCGTCCCGACAGCAGTGAAGGTATGAATTCCTTCTGTTGGAGCGGTTGTGGTGCATACCCGGGTGTAGTAGCCTTCTTGGCACAAAGCGTCGGGCCAAAACACATCGACCACGCCAGGCCAAATGTCCTCAGAATCCGAATCGTTAGCGTACGCATAGAGCGTGATTGGATGTTCGACCTTCGCCTCACTTCGTGCGCTCTTGATCTCGATTTTTGGCGCCCTATTGCCAATCGATGCTAGGAGAGTGGCCGTTGTTTCATCACGCTCTTCATCGAGAACCGTAACCCGTACAGGGTATTCACCATCATCCATCCAAGTCCAATTGACACTGCAGTCGTCGGAAGGAAGAGTGATGTAATCCCAGGTACGTGTGCCATCATCAAACGGAATTTCAAATTCACAGGTGATGTCTCCACCGTCTTCATCAAAACTGTTGGCAGCACTCAGGGTCACTTGTTCCAGTGTGAGTGCTGTTGCGTTTTCAACAACCGGCGTTGGAAGCCTGCCTACGAACATGGCTAACTGTGCGATGTCGTTGCCCTCATTGACATCAGCAGCGTTGACGTCGTTTGGGTCAGCGTTCCAAGTGATTGGTAGCACACCGATCGATTGATCTTCTGGTACGGTCCAACTGAAATTCACTTTGTGTGCGGAGTAACTCGCCAAGGGCGGTAGCGTGTAAGCGGTTGTTTGTCCGTCAGGCCCGGTCACATCGAGTGTCGAGGCTGTTGAGGTGGTGATGCCTCTGTTTTGCACCCCCACTTCGACCAGTAATTCATCACCGGGAAGCACATTCCATCCCGAAAGCGAATTTAATTCCGTCAGCGTTCCGCTTCGGTTGCGGAGCACCTTGGCAAGGTCTTCGCTGGCGATTAAATCCAATCCGACAATGAATTCATCGAGGGTCACAGTGGTGACGCCAACCGTTGTTGTTGGGGATTGACTCGAAGGATTGATTCGGGCGACAATCCCATGGCTCGCCCAATCAAGTAAGGTGGCGGATGGGTCTTTTGCATCACCCACTTGGAGCGTAAAGTAGGCCGTACCGTTGCTTGCTGTTGAGGCGTATTGGAGTGAACCAGTGGTTTCGTGACGCAATTCAATTCCGATGTTGTCTACGTTGGAGAAGCATGAGGTGGAGGCATTTACCCAAACGCCCATTGGCGAGTTAAGAGCAGTAATTGGATTTTCGAGGTCCACATTGAGGCACGAGTCTCGTGTTCCGGGATTGCTGTATTCGTCAACTCCACTCGCACCCACCGGAATGAAGCGTTTGAGTCGGAAATCAATGGTAAGGCCAATGTCATCCTCTGTGTGAAGCCAAGCGTAATTCGATACTTCGGGGCAATACCACCTGTAGCCAGTTGACACACCATCGCTGTTGACTGACTGAAGCTCATACGACGCATTGCATCCTCCATAGCCAATGGTTTGGCCGTAGGCGTTGCTTGGTTTTCCAACGCTTGCAACTTCCCAAGTGGTGCTGTTGGTGTCGCTTACTGGGGGTGGGAACGGTGTGATGTAATCGCTTGATCCCGACCATTGAGCGAATGAGGTGGTTGTGGTTGTCCACTGTTCATCGAGACGCAATGGGAAGTCGTATGTTTCCGAGACTGGACTGTAACTTGTTGTGATTGTAATGTCGCCAAGAATTTGTGTCAGGCTTGAGATTCCATACGGAACGAAGCGAATGTACATGTCAAGTTCGCTTCGAAGGCTGGCCAAATCACTGACACGGAGGTATTCTGTTTGGCTGTATGTGATGTAGACATTGCCATCATAGCCTTCAAGCGAAACTCCGGACTTATCGAAGTTCGCAGATGAGCGAAGGGTATAGGCCAACACCGACATATTGTCGACGGACTGTTCAGTGATGCCGAGCACCTCCATCGTGGTGTCGCCATTAATTTCTCCAACTGTGGCTTGAACACCAGTGTTGGTTACGAGCAATGTTGGATCAAAGATGCCGGAGTAAATCCATTTATCCCCAACTCGCCATGTGGGTACATCGCTCACACCAGGGTCATGGCTGCTTGACAACAGGGGCGTAGTCGGGCTTTCAAGACTGCTTTGGAGCAGTGGAGTTTGCACGCTTGAGAACAACAAGAAGACCAGCAAAAATGCCGGAATGGCTCGCGTCACGCTCGGGCGCATGCTACGCCACACGCTCAATAGAACATCAACACTTCTCCTGTTGGAGATTGACTCTGTTTAGAATCAATATTCCAGCAAATCTGCCAATTCGTCCTTAATGATTTCAACGGCCTCGAGGATTTCGTCCTTGTGTCGAGCACCGGTGATCACCATCTTGCCGCTGCCGAAAATCAAGCAGACGACCTTAGGGTAGTCAAGGCGGTAGATGAGGCCAGGGAATTGCTCTGGCTCATATTCGACCTTGTCGAATGGTAGGTGGAACGTCAGGTTGTTCAAGTTCAATTTGCGAGGCACACCGGCTTGTGGTTCTCCGGTGAACTTGTCGTTTCCAGGATAGTCCTCAGGGTAGTGGAGGGCGTAGGTTGCGACCATGTTTTGGACTTCAATTTCAACTTGGTCGAGGTTCCATGTTTCGATGCCAGCAGCCCGTAGGTCGTTGATCATGCGTTCGATACCTGTGTGAATGTTGTCTTCGTTCTTTCCACCGGTGCACACTGCACGGCCAGAGCGGAACATGAGAATAGCGAGCTTTGGCTCGGTCACTCGATACACAACACCAGGGAATTGTTCTGGCTCGTATTCGCAATTCAATTGAATTGCAATATCTGGTAGATCTAGTTCCTCAGCAACTCGGGTGCTGGCAACCACGTTCACGACGGTTAGCCGTTCTTCATCAGTAGTCATATCCAAAGCGAATGCCAACCAGTATATAAAGAAAAGGCTAAGTCCACGACATCGTTTTTCACAATAAACGAATTAAGAAGAACGAATTTGAGGGGACCAAAATGGCTCGCAATCAGGCGTTTCAAGGCGCATTCCTTCGTTGCCAAATTTCGAGACGAGAGCCTTTCCGCCAGCATTCTTGATTGCTTCGCTTGTGATCTCTGGATTGCGGGTGAGAGCGACCATACAACCGCCGCCTCCAGCACCCGTGAGTTTTGCACCGAGCGAAGAAGGGGCTGCGGCCCGAACAAGGTCGTCCAACTCATGACAGGAGACACCCAACCCTCTGAGCATCACTTGATTCTCTGTCATGGCCCTTCCAACCGCTTCATAATCACCGTTTTTCAGAGCTTCAATGCCCCTACGAGCAATCAGGCCGATTGTTTCGATTTCTTTCATTCGTTCAGGCTCATCCTGAATTGCTTTGGCAACCTTGGCCACCTGATCTGCTGTTGGGGCATGCACGCCAGTGTTTCCAATGACCAAGTAGACTTCTTCTCCTCCTTTCGGAACGCCGAGGTCGTGCAGTTCCCAAGTGCGCATTCCATCGCTCATCTTCAATTGACGCTGGTACAGATAATCGTTGTTTGACTCGATTTGATCGCTGAGTAAAATCACACCCCCATGGGCGCAAGTTGAGGCGTCCATTGGCGAGGCTCGACCACCTTGGGCGGCTGCTTCTACTGCATGACCAATCATCGAACATTCGTCAAGATCTAACGCATCATTGCCCAAAAGTTGACGTTGTTTTTTGGCGTAGATGTCCGTGCGTATTCCTGAGTTCTTACCTGTGTAGGCATCAGTGTCTTCGATTTCGCTCGAATAACCTTCAGTCCAAACATGACCATGCTCAGATTCGATGACCCATCGGCCTCGTGCTGCTCGCATTGCTGCTGATGCGGCCACACTCAACGCTGCAGAGGAGCCAAGCCCCGATGCACGAGGGATGTCTCCTTGGATTTCAATTGAAAGCGCAGGAGCGCCGTCTTTGCTCGGCCACAGCAGCCTACGCAAGGTGTTGAGGTGAGGGTGCTTTCTTGGATTAAATTTCGTGCCTTCTAGCGTCCAGTCGTCGCCTTCAATAGGCTGGATGCTGACATGGATTCGCTGCTCGATAGCCACTGCGACAGCAGGCTGACCAAAGACAACAGCATGCTCCCCAAACAGGATGCATTTTCCCGGAGCGCTCGCTTCGATGTTCATTTCACAAGCCCCCTCATCAAGACCATGTGCCCGCGCTTCATATCCCTTGTTGAAACCCCAGCGAGATTGATGGTATTTTTACGGTGCATTCAAGGATTGGTTTTCTTTGGAGGTGACTGGGGGAGCCCTGCTCCCGCGGTGATGCTAGATGGAACATCCTCTCTTAATGTCATACGGCCCCGTGCCTGGATGGCTGCTTTTGCTCGTTCTGGGAACGATTTCGATCGGTTTTTTCCTCTATCAAGTCATCAAAGCAACTCGCCTGGTCATGGTTGGGGCACCTGACGACCGTTTCGACAACTGGGGCGCTCGAATCAAAGAGGTCATCACTGGATGGCTTGGGCAGAAGCGGGTTCTGGAAGACAAAATTGCTGGCGGCATCCACGTGCTCATGTTTTGGGGGTTCCTTATGCTCTCAACCGACATGTTTGATTTGGCAACTGCAAACTGGTTTTCACACAACCTCCTCCCAGATATGGTCCGAGGCCCTTGGAACTTAATCGTCGAAACAGGGTACACAATTGCACTGATTGGATGCGTTGCAGCATTGCTGCGCCGGGTCGTTTTCACCCCAGAGAAACTCAAAGGAAAGTCTCAGTTAGAAGGCAACTTCATTCTCTTGCTCATCATGACCATCACCCTCACATCCTTCGTGGTTGAGGCAGGCGAAACAGGCGTATCTTCGACTTGGGAGCCAATCGGAGCGTGGGTGGCGAGTGCATTGGAGCCAAGCACCCTCCTTGTTGTTGCTTCCTATTGGATGCACATGCTTGCCATATCGACCTTCCTTTTCCTCATCCCCCTCTCCAAGCACATGCACCTTGTCATGGCTTTCCCGAATGTGTTCTTCCATGACATGCGGCCCATGGCAACCATGGAGCCATTGGCTCGTGGCGAAGATGGAAAGGCAGTCTTGCTTGAGGATTTGGACATCGAGTCGTTTGGAACGGTCAATTACACTGATTTGACTTGGCGCAATCTCATCGACGGATGGGCGTGCACATCGTGCGCTCGGTGCCAGGATGTCTGCCCGGCATACGCAAGCGGTAAAGCCCTCAACCCAATGCAAATCATCCACGATGTGCGTCATTATGCAAATGAGAATTCCACTGCGCTCATGGCAGGAGAAACTCCCGAGCAGGACATCATCGCCCGATTTGGAGAAGACGCAATTTGGGCGTGCACCACCTGCCATGCTTGCGTAGAGGCTTGTCCAATCTACATCGATCACGTTCCCAAGCTCACCGATGCTCGACGCCACTTGATGATGGAACGAATGGAATTCGACGAAAGCGTCGAAGACACCATCATGCCTTTGATGGCCACTATTGAAAACCTTGAATCCGATTCAAATCCTTACGGACTCCCCGCACACGAACGTGGCGATTGGGCAGAAGGTCTGGATGTGAAGGTTGCAGAGCCTGCAGAATACATCTACTTCGCTGGATGCGCAGCATCGTTCGATGAGCGAAATAAGAAGGTTGCACGCGACACCATCAGCGTGATGAAAGAAGCTGGCCTTGATGTTGGCATTCTTGGAATGCAAGAGGGTTGCAGCGGTGACTCAGCACGACGGGCTGGAAACGAATACTTGTTCCAAATGCTCGCAGAAACGAACCTTGCAACATTCGAAGAAATCGGCGTCAAGAAGATAGTTGCCTCATGCCCACACTGCTTCCACACCCTTGGAAAGGAATACAAGGATTATGGGGGTGAAGACATCGAAGTGATGCATCACTCACAACTCATCAACCACCTTCAACAAGAAGGAAAACTCCCTGATCCAAAGCATGACCCGTCTGTCACCTTCCACGATCCGTGTTACTTGGGTCGAATTGGTGGCGAACTGGAGGCTCCTCGAAACGCCATCGGTGGTGTCGATGTCGAGATTGAACGCCACGGAAAGCAATCCTTCTGCTGTGGAGCAGGAGGTGCCCAAATGTGGATGGAAGAAGATGCAGATCAGCGTGTGAACGTCATCCGGGCAAAAGAAATTGCAGAAACCGGCGCAGAAACCGTTGCGGTTGGCTGCCCGTTCTGTTCCACAATGGTCAGCGATGGACTCACAGCCATTGATTCGGAAATGGAAGTCAAGGACATTGCAGAGATTGTTTGGGAGCAAATCAAGGCCAATGACGCTGCGATTGAAGCAAAGAAAGCAGCAACTGCAGAAGCTGAAGCCTGACGATCGGAGGTGGCTCATTGCGCCCATCCATCGACCAAGCCTCGTTAATGGCGTGGTTTGCTGGACATCAACGCAACTTGCCTTGGCGGGCCACGAAAGATCCGTGGGCCATTCTTCTCTCGGAAATTCTCTTGCAACAGACTCAAGTGAGTCGCGGCATTGTTTTTTGGCAACGCCTCTACTCAAGGTACCCAACCGTTGAGGAGATGGCTTCATCCACCGAAGAGGAAGTGCTGCATTTATGGCAAGGTGCTGGGTATTACAGTCGGGCAAGACGTCTGTTCCAATTGTCCAAGCGCGTGTGTGAGTCTTCTGAACATGGAGGATTCGATGGTGTTCTGCCAACCGATTCAAAGACGCTCCAAACCCTTCCAGGAATTGGCCCCTACACGGCCGCAGCGGTAGCGAGTATCGCCCATGGTGAGGCCGTCGCCTGCGTTGATGGGAACATTCGCAGAGTGATGGCGCGCCAAACTGCAAACGAGAACCCAAGTCCGAATTTGGTCCAAGAATGGGCTGATCAATCGCTTTGGAAAGCAGACGCTGGCAATTGGAATCAAGCGTTGATGGAACTGGGTGCAACCTTGTGCACGCCGAATCGTCCTAACTGTGCCACCTGCCCCGTGCAGTCTTCATGCTTAGGCATGGCTGAACCAACTCGATATCCAGCACCTCAGGTTCGCACCAAAAAGCGTGTTGATTTGATGTGCATCCTCCGAGTTGATGCTCATGGCTTACCTGAACTCGTTCAACGGGGTTCGACAGGGATCCTTGCGGGTATGTGGGGTCCAGTGATGGGCGAAACGCTTGATGTTGATTCTCTCACCTACCTCGGGGAAGTGCATCATGTTCTTTCACACCGAGATATGCACATTCGTGTGTGGAAAGGAAAAGTGGAAACAGGTGTTGATCCAAAGAGCGTGCCGCTTTCTTCCTTGGATGTGAAAATTCTCCGACTCGGTGGCGTGGATTGAGGCAGAAGCAGACGTTCAGTACGACGAGTCGACTAAGCGCTCATCGTTGGTTCATCATGGCGTGCTTCGGTAAGGTCGTGGTCAAACGACGCTAACATCATGACGACGCTGAAGAAAAACAGGTATTCAGCGGGCGCTGCGATGTTGATCGAAGATTGAGCGAGGTTCATCACTTCGGTGCCTCCTGTCAATCCTTGCTCGAGGACCAACTGGCGTGCAGATTCAGCAAGCGCGAGGTTCATCACGAGATAAGACAGCCCTCCAATGGTCAACCATACTCGCCGTTTAGCAAAGCCATTTCCTCGTTTGTGCGAGTTTGAGGCGTGCATGCTGTACGACCAAACATAGGCTCCAACAAACGTGATCGAGGCAAATATGACATGGATTACAAGATGGTCATGCATGCTAAACCAAGACAACAAGATGGTTGAGATGCCCGTGATTATCCCGCTTGATTGAGCGATCGTTCTCAGCCGTGTGTTGTGTGAGAGGTCCAGTGCATGGGGGAGTCTCAAGGCCAGACAACACAGCATTAATCCGGTTGCGTTCAAACCTCCTCTGAACACGATTCGCTCCAAACCGGGGAAATCTGATTCTGAAATGAAAAACGGGATGGCTCTTGCGTTGCCTGAAAGAGCGTGGATTGCCATCGAGGCAGCGCATGCACACAGCATGGTCATCCACGCAGTGCGCAACAACAAGCGGTCGTTGACCTCGACGCCATTGAGGGTGAGTCCATTTTTTCCAGAGAACTGAATCATTGGAACTCCCTCACCGTGTCACGGATGCAATCGTCAAAAGAACGCCATTCGATGCCGAGCACTTCGGTTGCTTTCTGCGATGATAGATTTGAATCTCCCTTGAAGTAGCCCTTGACGGCTTTCCTTGTCATACGACGGGGTGCGCCAAACAGGCCCATCAGCCAGTCTTGAAACACAACGATGAACATGAGGGATACGGGAATTGCTCGTTTTGGGGATTTGGTTTTCGGGTAGAGTTCACGGATGCGTTTGCACACGGCAGCAACTGTTGAATTGTTATGTGGTGCGAGAATGAATCGCCCTTCTGCTTCTTCGATTTCGTATGCTTTTCGATGCGCAAGAGCCACATCGGCTACGTGAACAAAGGCCATTGGAATCTTTGGCGCTGCTGGAAAAACACCTTTCATTGCATCTTCAAACCACTCCACGCTTGGTGTTGGGCGTGCAAACCCTCCACCCAGAACACCGCCTGGATTGACGATTCGAACATCCAGCGACATCTCTTCGGCTAAAACCCAAGCTAATTGCTCAGATTCCGTTTTGGCGATGACATAAGGTGAACTTCGATCAGTTTGCCAGTCGTTCTCAGTCTTCACTCTCCCCTTTGGGGTCGAGCCGACGGCGGCGATGCTGGACGTATAGACAATGCGCTGAATGCCACAAGCCTTCGCCGCTGAAAACAAATGTTGAGTGCCGAGATTCGCCGTATCAATGATGGTTGTTGCCTCTCCACTCGTGGCATACACTGTTGCTGTATGGAACAAACCATCGCATCCGTTTAGGTGATCTTCCCAAACATCAGCATCCAAGACATCCCCTTCGACCAGTTCGAGCCGTTCGGGGACGCCCAAATCGATGGCGTGCTGACGAACATGATCGACTTTCTTCGGGTCGTTTAAATCTCGAACAGAGCCCTTGAGCGAGTAGCCATGAGCAAGAAGGTCACGGACGATGTGATTGCCAATGTGGCCGTTCACCCCTGTGACGAAAATCGTCTGCCCGTTCGCAACAATTTCCTCGCTCATAGAACCTCGAAACGCCCAACCATCTTAACCTTCAAGTGAGGATGGGCGCACCCCAGCATGAATCCCATGCCCATCCGCTTGCATGACACCCGCCGCCGAACCAAGGTCGATTTCACGACCATGGAACCAGGAAAGGTGTCCATGTATGTCTGTGGCGTAACGGTCTATGACCGATGTCACCTTGGCCATGCCAGATGTTACCTTGCGTTTGATTTGATTCACCGCTGGCTCGAATCATCTGGTTTTGACGTTCATTATGTCCAAAATTTCACTGACATCGATGACAAAATCATCGTGAGGGCCAATGAATTGGATGGAGATTGGAAAGCACTGGTGGACGCCAACATCGAGGCCTACTACGAAGACATGGACGCCCTCAACATCTTGCGGGCTGACGATTACCCGCGATGCACCGAATACGTTGATGACATGATTCGAATCATACAGGATCTCATCGACAAGGATCATGCCTACCACGCCAATGATGGCGTCTATTTCCACATTGATTCCGCACCAGAAAAGTATGGTGCCCTGACAGGACAAAACATCGAAGCAGTCCGCTCAGGCGCAGGTGGTCGCGTGGACCTCACAGGTTCTGGGAAGCGAGATCACAAGGATTTCGCATTGTGGAAAGCAGCGAAACCGGGTGAACCAACCTGGGAATCGCCATGGGGCCCCGGTCGGCCCGGATGGCACATAGAATGCACAGCGATGAGCATGGATCACTTTGGCGCTCAGTTTGACATTCATGGTGGCGGCCATGATTTGAGATTCCCTCACCACGAGGCAGAAATTTTCCAAGGCGAGTGCCACACTGGGTGCTCACCAGTTGTCCATCACTGGCTTCACAACGGTTTCGTGAACATCGATGGGGAAAAGATGAGTAAATCCCTTGGAAATTTTTGGACAATACGCGACATCTTACAACAAGTCGATGCAATGGTGTTGCGGTTTGCACTGGTGAACGCCCACTACCGTTCACCAATTGATATGAATGAAACCTTGTTGAAAAACGCCGAACGCAATTACAACAAAGTGCTCGAGACCTACGTGACTGCACTCAAGAATCGAACCACAGAGAAGCCAGTTGAATTGCCGCAAGCAGACATCACCTCCTCCCTCCCTCTTTCGAAATCACTCGGATTGTTGGAGAAGATGGGCGAAGGTTTCGCTAAGGCGATGGATGATGATTTCAACAGCCGTGAAGCGGTTGCCAAAGTGCTTGGAGCGGTGCGAGAGATGAGCAAAACCATGTCAAGTGATTTGGACGCTGCAGACGCAGATGCATTTGCTCACTATGCAGTGGACTGGCTCGAGGAAAGCGCTGGGGCTGTGCTTGGCGTGCTGCCTTCTCGAGAAATGGCCCTTGCAGAACCCGAAGAGGATCCTCGAAAGGCCGCTATCGCTGAACAAGTGGAAGATTTACTTCTTCAGCGTGCGGAAGCTCGGGGGGCAAAGGATTGGCCAAGAGCAGATAAGATACGCGATCAACTCGGGGAACTTGGCGTCGTCGTGACCGATACCGCCTCTGGACCCACTTGGGACCTCGCTTGATGCTTACTCGGCTTCATCCACAGCAGAATCCATCGCATCCATCGGCGGTGGCGCTGGAACGAAAACAGAATCTGTCGATGAAGGTTCAAGTTCAGACTCATCCCAAATTTTCTCGATTCGCGCCTCATCGCTCAGGTTCAAATCATCTCCACCAGTCTTGCTGATTAAGAACAAACCAAGGCCCATTACAACCATGATTCCAACCATTGTCAACAATGCTTTCTGCTTGATGTCCTCCGAATCTGATGCATCCGAATCAACAGATGATGATCCGTCATCACCAGAATTTGGATTGACGATGCAAGGTGGAAGGCTTCCATCATCGCACAACACAATGGTGGTTCCATCGCCGTTGTTTGTGTTGTCTTGGCCCCCACCGTTGTTTGTTGTGCCATCGTTAGTGCCGGAACCATCGTTGGTGTTGGAGCCATCATTGCCTCCATCGCTGTTTCCGCCCGTGTTGCCTCCGGTGTTATCGCTGCTACCAGTGTTGTCTTCGGTGTCTGTTCCAAGGTTCACGTCAACCCCAATTCGGTTCCCATCAGCGTCCATTTCGATGTCGTAGTAGGCGTACAGTTGAGTAAGGTCAACATGCGTGTTTCCGTGAGAACTTCGATTGATGACATCGAAGTATCGCTCATCACCTGTGGTGAAAATCGGATCGACGGTCATGTTCTTCAAACGGTTCTGATTGTCCTTGTAATCGCCGTCAAAGGAACTCCCTAGCCAAGTGTTGATTTCAGCATCTGACATGCCAGATACATCGTTCCAATGTTCCTTGATGTCCTCAAAGTTATTCTGCATAGCCATGGTCATGCCTTCTTCGATGGAAGCCCATGTTTGGCTTCCGTCAGTTTCGGTCAATGAGGTCACGTCAACTGCCTTGTTGACGCCTCCACCGCTGATTGCCTCCCAATCGTCTTGGTTGATTGCAGTCATGATGTCGACGTCTCCAAACACGGCTTTGCCTTGGACCACCGTCAACCGAACATCGGCATCGATGGATTCAATCAAGTTTCGATAAGGATCTTCATGGAAGGTGTCCATGACCACGATGTCAGCGTACATTCCTGCCTTCAGTTGTCCGACAAAAGAGTCCCATTTTGCTGCTTTAGCCGGGTTGCTGGTGACCATTTTAGCCATGTCATAATCTGAAAAGTACGAGTCCATCACATCCCTGTTCCATAAATCGGCTACCTTCAACTCGTGGAGGTTGTTCTTTGAGCCACTTGGACCCCAATCCGGTGCGATTGAGATTGGAACTCCTGCCGCATCAGCGGCACGAACGTTGGTTGTGTTTCCGTAAAGGAGGAGGTTGGAGATTGGAGACCACACCAAATCTGAACCAACTGTGGCCATCTTGTCGAATTGAGCACGGTCAAGGGCAGTCCCGTGAATCACAACGGTCTCATCCATGATGAGCCCCTTGTTCCAAAGGGCATCAAATTCTGCCTTACTGCTGCTGTCCACGCCTTCTGCGAGGTGAACAAACCAACCGTTGAGGGAGCCAGATTCGTTCTGAGAAATCAAGTGACTTCCAGTGTAATCTGATTCAGCTGCGCCACAGACTGCACAGGTCGTGATGCCATCTTGTCCGAAGTTGTACAACTCAATGTTCCTCGAAAGCATGCTGTCCCAAGCGTCGGTGTTTGAACCAGGGGATCCTTGGACGGCTGTCACGCCACCAGAGACGGCTTGAACTTCAGCGTACTTCATTTGCTCACTTGCCATGTCCCACCGGTTATAGGACTGCACGTTTGTTTTCATCCATGTGATGCTTGGACCGTAGTCCCAGTTGTTGCCCCACTGGTACCTGTTGGTGTACCCACCTTCGTCGGAGCGCTGGTTTTCATTCAAGTGGACCTCAAAATCCCACAGTGGAATGTGGTTGTAATGCATGTGGTTGTGCAAGTCAATCAGACCGGGATAAATCGTACCGTTGGTCTCAATGACAGGAACATTCGTCAAATCCACATTGGCTGGAATGGACAGATCGGATGACCACACGCCCTCGATTTTACCATCTCGGATCAGCACGTTTCCTTGGTTAAACACGCTGTCTTGGTTTTCCATGGTGACGACGCGCCCTTTGAGAATGTAAGCGTCCGAACTCTGATCTTGCACCTTGTAACATTTGACAATGTTGACCGCAGTGTTGGATGCCGGGTCTTCAGGTCCAAATCCAGGTGTAGGGGTGACTTCAATGAGCGTGCCCGATGAATCTTCAACGACCGAATTGCCCCAGAACGCAAACTGTGGAGAAACGCTCATTGTGTCCATGACGGAGCCTGAGGTGTCGGAAACAGATACAGTTTCCCCATCGAAATAGTCCAACATGAGTCCCGAGTCGGCACTAAAGATGACGATTCGCCCATCGGCAGGAACTGTTGTGTTCCATGCAAGTTGACAAGGAGGGCTGCCTGAGGTGATGCTCAAGATCCAGTCTGAAACGTCCACTCCAGTTGAACCAGTGTTCCACAATTCGATGAATTGATCGGAATATTTTCCATATTCGCCATCCCCATTCCAATCGACTGCGCCATAGATGTTCTGCGAGGTGTCATTGGAAACAAGGTTGTTTGGGCTGATGAAGACTTCAGAGACTACAAGCGTTGATTCACGGCCTTGTGTCGGGGCGGAATCGTTGCTCGCTCCTACCGTGAGGAGAGGCACGAGCATAATCAGAAGGACGAGGCCGGTGGCAAACTGCGTGAGGCGCATGGGTGTCCCTTGAGCACCAAGCACATGAAGCCGTCGCACGGGAAATCTCCTACGGTATTGAAGAACCTCCTCTCCTGACATCGCTTCATGGCTGCTGTGAACCTTACTGAACCAGAATTTGCTGATGTTGTCGACTCCAATGAAATTGTTTTGCTTGATTTTTGGGCAGAGTGGTGTGGACCTTGCAAGGCGTACGGTCCGGTGTATGAACGGGTGTCCGAGGATTTTCCGGATGTCGTGTTTGGTAAAATCGACACAGAAGCAGAACCTCAACTCGCACAGGCATTCAACATTCGTTCAATTCCAACAACGATTGCCTTCAAGGAAGGCATTGGCGTTTTCATGCAACCTGGCGCCCTTCCAGAAGATGCTCTACGCGATCTTGTGACGAAACTTGGTGGCCTTGACATGGACGAAGTTCGAGCCGAACTTGAGGCCCAAAAGGCGCAAGATGATTCAGCAGAATGACCGTAAAGAGTGTTGTCCTTTGCCCCTTTTTTCACCGCCAGCCGGTAAAGTGACCGCCAACCCAGTGTTATCCAAGGAACCAATGCGTTCAAAAATCACTCATGGCAGGGTTGGCCATGCACCTGCGCACCTTGTTCCTCGTTTCAGTGATGATGAGCGCCAGTCTATCGGGTTGCTTCGGCGAACAAAAGATCGATGACGGTGGCATCGAAGCCTCCTACGATGTCTATCCAGAACCGTGGGACCGAACTGAAATGATGTACGATGATTCAGATGTCTTTGCACGGGTAACCATCAATGGCTCTTATGGAATCGACCAAGTTCGTTCCGTCTTTGTCCCAGTCCCAAGCATCACTGCGGCAGATGGTGGAGCAGGTCTTACGGGAGGAGCGGAAGTTCACCTCGGATTATGGCTACCAGTCATCGAAGGTTGCGATTGGGAATCTGGGAATGTTTCGGACGAATGTCAAGTTCCGGTAATTGCAGAGGTTGGTCCTTACTACAACGACGGGGACGTCGATGCCCTTACACCAGCCGACCGGTTGGGCCGTATGCTGATTGAGAACTATGTTCCGCACGGCTACGGCGTTGCCCAAGTGTCTGTGTTCGGCACAGGTGATTCAAACCACTGCATGGACTTGATGGGAACCGATGAACAACGAGGCATCGATGCTGCGGTGACTTGGCTCGGCACCCAAGGTTGGTCCAACGGAAAAGTTGGATTGATCGGTAAGTCGTACGACGGCTCTACCCCTTGGCAAGCAGCCACATTCGGCAACCCTCACTTGGCTACAATTGTTCCAATGTCTGGCCTGATTGGCGTTCACGAATTGATGTGGCGCAACGGCAGCATGGAAGCACGGGGCATGATCATGCACAATGGCGTCTATGGCTCCTTTGGCGTTGATGGTGACGGAGGCGATGCCGAAAATCTCTGCGAAGGTTACATCCAAGGCTACGCCAACGGACCTGCAGCCTACCTGTCAGGTGGCATGGTTGACTACGCTGGCAATGACTACTGGACCTCTCGCTCTTTCCTTGGAAGGGTTGTCGAGAATTACAACGGCTCGGTGTACATCATTCAAGGAATGCAAGATTGGAATGTCGATCCTCACATGGCCTTCCCCACTCACCAAATCGTCGAAGATGCAGGCCTCGAAGTCAAGACCCTAGCTGGTCAATGGGCGCACGATTATCCAGACCGACGCACAGGCCACGAATCTCTTCCATCTGGCGAGGGTGCCGAAGCATACCCCTACACCCTTCGCTGGGATTGGGCAGATGAAATGCTCTACTGGTTCGATTGGTACCTCCGTGACGAGGGCCGAGCCCCTACACTTGGCGTTGAAATGCAAGACAACCAAGGAGGGTGGAGATTTGAAGCAACCTACCCTGCCGATGACACTGAATACCTCATTGTCAATGCTGCAGAACTCAATCCTAGCAGTGCAGGCATGGTCACAACGACTGAAACGATTACGCTGACCTATGGGCCGTTTGAGGAGGACACCTACATTGCAGGAATGCCTTCATTCCACATTGCCGTGACTCCACATACAACGAACGGTGCTCACGCCTTTTTGGACATGACCGATTCCTCAGGAATGCACCTTGGACACGCTGTGATGGATTTCAGGTTCGCAGACGGTGGTCGAGATGGCAACGAATTGATGCCCGCTTTCTCAACCGTTACCGGAAAAATGGAATTCATGCCAATGGATGTGTTCATTGCAGCTGGCGAATCAATCACCATCACCATGACTCAAACAGGTCGTGATTACGTTCCTTCACCAGGGGCTGCAGGCGGCTACAGCGTAAACTGGGCAAGTTCAGAATTGACCCTCCCCATCGTCTACCGCACCTGTGAAGATTTGTTCCAAGCACCTCTTCACCAATACGGTGAGGAAAGCGGTCGACTCTGTTAATCAGTTGAACATCGTCAAGATGTCTTTGAACAGGCTTTGTGCATGGCCGTCGCTGCGCTCGACCAATCGCTTTACAATCAATTCGGGCGTTGAGCGAGCCAAATGATTTCGCTTTGGTGTGCGGTCGACCATCAATTCGAGATCAGCATCCAGACCCGTTGCCTCAATGCCGTCGACGCGTAAATCCTTGCGCCCTGTCGCCTCTAATATTGCTGGGGCCAGGTGGGTGACCAGCATCATCGTCGTGTCCTCTTGCGCTTCAGCGGCCAACAGCATTCCAGCAATAATTCGGGCGCCAGCACCTGGTTCGGTGATCGCTTCTAGTTCATCTGCGAGGATCAGTTTTGGTGTTGGGTCGCTGACAACATTGGCTAATTCCACCAGCGTTTGCTCAAGGGCACCGGCGCTCTGTGTACCTCCTGCTTTTGCAAGGATGTGCAGAGCCTCCACTTGCCCAACCCGGGCATGATCTGCTGGTACAGGCAGGCCCATGTGAGCGAGGATGCTTGTGTGTGCGAGCAATTCGAGCAACGTCGTCTTGCCACCGGAGTTAGCTCCGGTCAACAACGCAAGCGTCTGCCGATCTTGTGTGTCCGCACAGCGGCCTAATCCGTATGTCACAGCGTCAGCCTCGACGCCCAGGAGGAGATGTCGTCCTTGTTCGATGTGAATGCCGTGGTCTGCGAGTTCGGGCATGGTGCATTGATGTTCAAGCGCCCATCTTGCTACAGCGACCCACTGGTCCAATTCGACCAGTGTCCGTACTGCAGATTCACATTTTGGCTGAAGCGGGCCTAGGTTTTTGGCCAGCGTCAACATTCGTTCAGTTTCTCCTGTTGCCAACTTTGCGCCCAAGGCAGTGTCCAGTTCGTCAATGACCTTACGATCGATTTTGGCCGGCCAATCCTTCGTGAAAATCGAGTATGGAACCCGTACGCCAGTTCCTTCCAATTCTTCTGAAAGACGCTGCTTGGCGGCTTCCATAGCATCGGTGATGACGTCGCTTGTTGCTTGTTGTAATTTCCGTTGAAATGCAGCACCATCTGAAAGCGCTTCAAGCAATTCGCTTCCGCTTAGATTCATCTTAGCGTTGTTCATTGCCTCAGCCACTTCTTCGTTGACTTCAGCTTCGAGCGATTTGCTAATTTTCCACAATCTGTCTCTCACATCAGCGATGGTATCGAGGTCACCTTGCTCATCGATGTTTCCAAGCCATTCAGGTAACTTCTCCAAACCTGCAACGGTCTGATGGATCTCTTCAAGAAACTCATGGCCATCGTGACCCTTTCGAGCGTCTTCCACAAGGGCAACAAGAGCTGAGAGGGGGCGTTGATTGATGCGGAACCAGTCGATGGTTCGTTCAGGGACCACCATTTCAGCGGCAGGGTTAGCACTCAGAACAACCCAGCCGTCCGGTGCATCTGAAGGGGCTCCACTTCCAATCCATGTAACGAGTTTGAACACCTTGTAATCTTTCCATGTCTCCCCCTCACCAGGTTGAATGACGCGGCATGATTTCTTGAGGTGGTCCATTGGACGTGTGGTGACCACGACTCGTTCGTAGCGCTCGGTGCTGTGTCTTGTTTGACCTAAACCCTTCAAAATGGACGCTAAGGCTTCCATGCGTGTAGGGTCCTTTGCGGCAAATGACATTGCTGAGGTTGACATTTGTCTTCGTTTCGTGGGATCTTGAACTGGCATAAGCAATTGCATGCGCTGCCGGGTTGCAGGTGCAGAAGCATAGCCTTGAATGTGGTTGAGAATTTCTTTGTGCAGCCGTTCTGCCTCCTTCGTGGCGAGGAATGAACCAGAATCCCCTGCCACCATTCGTGCCAAAGAAAGGGCGCGCTTTGGAGACACACCATCAATTTCAGCGACCCTTGCAATATCCCCGCAACGCAATGATGCTAATGCCAATTGCTCATCACCAAAATGATCGGTGATTTTCTTGGCCAATCGTTCTCCTACGCCGGGCAATGCACTCAGAACCATGCCCTTCATCGATTGTCAAGGGCTTTTGAGGATATTGCTCAAAAAGGGTGATTCGGCGGTTAAATCGATGTGTTCTGTGCTCGCCCTCAAGCTTCAGGCAGTTCCAATTCGACGGCAAACAACGGGTCTGGATCAGTGGAGTCATGGTAAGCAACAACCACTCCCCCGTCGTTTAGGATGGCAAGAGAGGCAAAATCGAAGCGAATATCATTGCCTGCACCGGATGTGGAGTCAAGGTCGCCTTGGCCGATGTAGGTCATGGTGTCTGGAGCCAAACTTTCGCTGTACCCTCGCACGTGGAACACAGTGTCCACGTCTGGTCCTTCGCTGCTTTGATAACGAACATTGAGGATAAACAGGTCCAATTCTCCGTTGGCTTGGAATTCCCATTCTTCAATTTGTGTTGCCATGGCTCCCATTTCGTAAGATTGGTTGGTCCAAGTTTGTGCACCATCAAGCGACATGTAATGGGTGAATGTAGTGCCGCTGTTGGATACACAGTGAAGAGCGCCGGAGCGGTCGATTTGGCAATATTCTGATGGGAATTGGACGGCGAGTTCGTTCCATGAAAGCGAGGTGTCCATGAAGGCAGCGTTCCCGTTGTCGAAGTAACTCGGGAACAGCAGTCCACCGCTTGGGACCGGGAACGCTCTCATTTCCTTGTGCGGCTTATTGACGTCCCAGTAGGCGGGCAGGTCCGCTGAGGTGAAATCCAAATCCAGTTCGATTGCAGGCTCTCCACCATCTCGGCCAGGGAATTGGAAGGGGTAGTAATTGAGTCCATCGACGCTGATTTGTCCACCTGCGTTTTGTGTTTGGTGCCAGAAATTCGAGACCACAATGCTTGCCCATTCTCCATTGCCGAGCGATGAACTGACTGGCCCGATGACTTCGACTTGCCACGAGCGATCGTAGAAAGGCTCTGTGATTCGGTTGTAACACCAACTCCACTCACCTTCCGATTCGTCGTAAAGGATGGCGTAGAATTTGTCGAGTTTCAAATCTCCACCGACGTATGGGAACCAGGACATTGAGATGATGTCACCATTGGTGGCTTGAACGATGCTTCCTTCGCCCAACCCCTCTTGACCTTCGTTGGTTGGCACGAAGGTTCGGCATTGCGAATCAGGGATGAATCCGGGGATATAGGTGTCCCAAGTGTGGGCCCTGTCCATCGAGTAAACCGGGTACTCTCCACCAATGTTGAGGATCTGTCCCTCGATTGAAGTGGCAATGTAATGCTCACAGCAATTGCCACCTTTTGATTTGTCAAAGACCGCCCATGAGGTGTTCGTTGTTTGGTTGGTTGCCAAATCTACGGTCATGAACATCCTCGCATCTTCGTGAGGGACGGAATCAATGAGTGCGTATGTGGTCCAGATTGGCTCTTCGTTGGTTTCATTGACAATGGTTTCACCACCGCCAAAACAGCCTGCGAGAACCATCGAGGACATCAGCAGAACACTCAGGACCGCTCGACGCATGGAGGGTGGTCATTGTGGTTCAATTTGAAGGCGTCGCTTCGCCAAGTCCCTCATTCACGAGGCTTCGCTCAAGGTTTTATGCAGCGTTTCCAATCCTGCAAGCGTGGCTGTGCCAAACCAAGTCAAAGCCTCCCCGTCAATGCATGTCGAGCGTACAACTTGGCCGCCTAACTTAAGAATTTCAGCCGCAATTGCCTCGCCTTCTTCAAGGGCGAAATCGTGCGGTTCACTTGAAAGAAGCAACCACTCCACATTGTGTTCGATTAAGGCCTCTGGTGTGACGACGGGGTATCCATTTCCACCCTGAACCAACGCCGGCACCTCTAACCCGAGGGCTGTGAGCAAACCACCGGCGTACTTCTCAGGTCCAACAGACATCAACGGTTCATGCCAAATCATAGGGGCCACCCTCACGCTTTGAAGTGGATTGAGTTTGATCGATTGCAACTTGGATTCGATGGAGGACGCCCATTCTTCTGCGCGCTCCTGTCGCTCAATTGCCTTGCCGAGTTGCCGCAACATTTCGGGGACCTCTGAAGGATGTTCGACGGATGAAACGAACACATTGATGCCTGCTGCAACCAATTCATCGTGGATGCTCTTGGGGTTTTCTTCTCGATCAAGCACCACAAGTGCAGGCTCCAGTGCCATGATTTTCTTGACATTGGGAGTTTTGGTCCCACCGACGACTTGAACCTGCTCAACGGCCTCTTTTGGATGAATGCACCAAGGTGTGCGTCCAACGATTTCTTCCACAGTGCAGCCCAATTCAAACAACGTCAATGTGAGGCTTGGGACCAACGAGACGATTCTCATCTGGAGTTCGCCCCTACGAGACCGCAAACCAAACGGTGATTCCATCGACTTCGAACGAATCTGCATCGGCGGGTGCTTGAAGGTCGGTTGGGTGGAAAGCGGCCGCAGCACAACGTGTCTCATTGACAATCCATTGTTGGTCTTCATCGAACAATTCTGGGGCGTCCTTCATCCAAATTTCAAGATCAATGGTCGCTTCAATTTCCATATTGAGGGTTTTCCGCTTTGCTTGAATTCGACGGGTGATGTCTCGAGCCAATCCCTTGGAGAGAAGTGCTGGGGTATCGTTCATGTCCAAGACGAGGCTGATGTGGCTGGCCTCATCGCCTTGCCCGATTTGAACGGTCGATGCGGCAAACCCTTCTCGCTCAGCTCGCTTCAGTTCGACATCTGACATCTCAATTTGAATGCCCATGATTTCGCATGTTCCTGCCTCGATAGCGGCGAGAAGAGCCTCTGGGTCTTGGCTGGCTTTGATTTCATTGGCCACAGCGTTGACGTTTGCTCTTGCCTTGGGTGCAAGCGCTCTGAAGTTTGGCGCCAACTCGATGCGTTGGAAGCGGTCCAAGTCTTGTTCCACTTCAATGGCTTCAACGTTCAATTCCTCAGCAAGAATGTCGTGGAAATCAGCCAGATCAGGTCCGGCAACAATCCATCCTTGGGCGCATGGTAGTCGTTGACGGCGACCAGCTTCAACACGGATGCGACGACCGACTTCAGCCAGCTCACGAACGAGCGCCATCGAGGCTTCAAGATCAAGATCTTGAGGTGGTAAATTCGCAGTAGCGGCTGCGGCATCAAGGTCCCATGAATCGGCGGTTGCACCTTCGAGGGTACCAGGGACTCCTAACGGCCATGAAGCCTGATGGACAGTTTCTCCAGTGAGGTTCCTGTGGATGATGTCAACCATGAATGGACTCACAGGTGCCATGAGTTTGCACACGGTGGTCAACACTTCGTGAAGGGTGTGTTGGCAGGCGAGTTTATCGGTCGATTCTGCATCATCCCAAAGCCGTCGGCGGCTGCGACGAACGTACCAGTTTGACAAATCGTTCACGACAAACTCTTCTAAATCTCGGCAAGCCTTGTGGAAATTCCATCCAACAAAATCCGAATGGTAATTCGTTGCTGTTGAGGCCAAGCGGGAGAGAATCCATCGGTCCAAGGTCGGTCGTTGTTCCACTGGCACTGGATTGTGTTCCGGATCAAAGCCGTCCAAAGCAGCGTAATCTGCATGGAACTTGTAGATGTTCCACAGCGTCAAGAACATCTTCGCATAGGTTTCTCGAACTCCATTTGAATCAAATTTCAGAGGGTTCCATGGTGCTCCTGCGGTCACCATGTACCACCGGGTTGCATCCGCACCTTCTCGGTTGAAATGGTCCCAAGGGTCGACGATGTTCCCCTTTGATTTTGACATTTTCTTGCCTTCAGCATCGAGGATTAAACCGAGGCTTAAGCATCGCTTGTAGGCGGGTTTGTCAAACACGGTCGTGGACACGGCCAAAAGGGTGTAGAACCACCCTCGCGTCTGGTCGACGCCTTCACAGATGTAATCCACAGGAGAAGATGCTTCGAAGGTCTCACCACCGTCGAAGGGGTGGTGCCATTGGGCGAATGGAGCGCATCCAGAGTCGAACCAGCAATCCATCACAAAGGGTTCTCTGTGCATTGGTTTTCCATGTTCATCTACAAGGGTGAATGCATCCACGATAGGCCGATGCAAATCGACATCATCAGGGCAGGGTGGATTTTCGATGCCAGCAGCGACTGCTTTTGCCACTTCAGATTGCAACTCAGCAATCGAACCAACGCACTTCATTTCGCCGTTTTCTCCGCGCCACACGGGGAGTGGAGTGCCCCAGTAACGCTCACGAGAAATAGCCCAATCCTTGACGTTGCGCAACCATTCACCGAATCGGCCTTCACCGACCCAATCAGGAGCCCATTCAACCCCATCGTTGAATTCTAACAGCCGCTCTTTGACCGCAGTCATCCGAACAAACCATGAGTCCATGGCGTAATACAACAACGGGTGGTCGGTTCGCCAGCAGTGAGGGTAGTCGTGGAGGTAGGCTTTTTCTCTGTAAAGAAGCCCACTTGAGGGTCCTTTGCCGTTGCTTCCACCTTGTGCTGAGAGCAAGTCGATCACGGTTTGGTCGCATTCCTTGACGTAACGCCCGTCGAGTTGAGGATGGGTGCCTTCAATGAAGGCACCATCCATACCTACGGTGTGATGGGCAGGCAGTCCCGCTGCCATACCAAGGTTGTAATCGTCTTCACCATACATGACGGCGGTGTGAACGACACCGGTTCCGTCGGTTGTGGTCACCCAGTCGGCTTCCAATACGGTCCATGCTGTTGTGGAATCATTGCGAGGAACTGCATCCGGGAACAACGGCTCATAGGCCATGCCGACCAGTGATTTCCCTTGAATTTCTTCGATAATTTCGACGTTGTGACGAAGGACTTCCTTCATCAAATCCTTTGCCAAGATCACGACCTCGCCAACCTCTGCGCCACCTGCGCCGGTCCAATTTTCGGCTTGTTCGGTTACACGAGCGCGAACATAGGTGACCTCAGGCCCAACCGCCAAACCTACGTTGCCGGGAAGGGTCCAAGGGGTGGTGGTCCAGGCGAGGATGCTTGCATCTTCGTCGACGAGTTTGAATTTGACATACACTGATGGTTCTTCGACTTCTTTGTAGCCCAGTGCCACTTCGTGGCTGGAATAAGATGTGCCAGTTTGCGGGCAATAAGGCAACACTTTGTGGCCTCTGTACAGCAGTCCTTTGTCGAACATTTGCTTCAATGCCCACCAGCATGACTCGACATAATTATTGTCGAGGGTGACGTACGGGTTGTCCAAATCGACCCAGTAGGCCATTCGCTCAGTCATTTCTCTCCATGCCGATTCATAGGTCCATACGGATTCTCTGCACGCTTGGTTGAAGTTGTCCATTCCGAAGGCTTCGATGGCCTCGTTTGACATCAAGTCCATTCGCTTCTGCACTTCGATTTCGACAGGTAAACCGTGTGTGTCCCAACCACCTTTGCGTTGCACTTGGAATCCTTCCATCGTCTTCCATCGGCATACGAGATCCTTGTAGGCTCGGGCAACAACATGGTGAATTCCAGGTTTGCCGTTTGCGGTAGGAGGCCCTTCTAGGAAAATGAAAGGAGCACCATTGCTTCGTGAATCAATGGAGGCTTGGAAGGCGTTTTCTTGTTTCCAAGCCTCAAGCAGAGCCGTCTCAAGTGCAACTGCGTCGAGTTCGCCAGCAGCCTGGGGTTGAGCCATGCTTCGCCGAGCGACGGTATTGTCTTGAACCTCACCCTTCTTCTCGCATCAGAAAAGATACATTTCTCCCCCAAAGTTCTGTGCAAAATCACCTTTCTACTCGCCATTTTCCGAAATCTGCGGGGGTATGTTTGAAGTTCTTGAACGCACAGGCAGAGGCATGGCGGGTGCCTCGGGGCTGAAGACTGCGTTGTTTCTCGGCCTGTTGATGGTCCTTGGTGGTCCATTGAACACCATGATGCTCGATCATCCGGCATCGGCGCCAACACCGGTTCTTGAAGAGATGAATGTGGCATCCGCTATGGCGGGTGAAAACGCTTCATTCCTCCTCCCTGGTAACAACCTAGCTTCGACGTCGTTCACAGTGGACGTGCCAAGTGATGCCCCTGTGACGAGCCTCCATCTCGAAATGCAACCCACTGTTCAACCCACACAGACCGGCTTTGTGTGGAATGACAATACGGCGTGGTCCGCATCAACGGCGACCCATAACGGCACTTTCGGTTCCGACGGTTACCTGACCGGGGACGGAGGAGGGACCCTTTGGGACTTCAATTCTGGTCTTCAAGGATGGACGGTTTCAGCATCCACCTATGTTGGTCGATACACAGGTACGGGCGCTGGTTCGGGAGCAGCAGGATGTGGTTACAATGGCACCGCCGGTGGGTCGATCAAAACCCAAGCCCAGTCCACACCGGAACACGCCACTTCACCGATCGTCAATCTCGCTGGATTGAACACGATTCCACTTCATGCATGGATCCGACAAGGTTCCTCAAGTTGTGGCGAAGAAGCTGATAGCGGTGAAGATCTCAAGGTGCAATACAAAACCACATCCGGTTCTTGGACCACGCTCAACACATGGTCAGGAGCGACCTCTGGTGGTGCGCCAACTCAGTGGATGGGCACTTTGCCTGCTGCAGCACTCCATGCAAACACCCAAATCAGGTTCGAGCAAGTTCGCGGTTCAGGAACATGCTGTGATTTTTGGTTCATCGACGACGTCCATCTTGCATTGCCCCCTTCGGCAGATTGGACAAGCCCCACAATTGGATTCTCTCAGAGCGATCATCAGAGGGTGAACGCCGGGCCATGGGCGCCTCTCCACATCAATGCAGAAGTTCCTGCGGGTGCTCACCTCAATTGGACGGTGCTTGATGCATTCACCGGTGAGCCAATCGAGGGTATGTCAGGCAGCAACGATCGCGTGATTCCTGTCAACGCATTGGATTGGCAAACATACACTTCGCTGCAAGTGCAGTTGCTGCTCAAACCATCACCAAGCGGAGAAATGGCAACGGTGTATTCCATCAGCGGTGACGGGCATTACTCCGTTGCTTCAACACACAGCGGCGCTTTCGACGGTTGGACCAGTGAAACTGGCGGCGTGAATTTCATAGAAGGAATGGATGTTTACGTCGGTGAAGTGAATGATTCCTTCACTTCGCCATGGTTCACGCCTTCAGCCGCGCTTTCAGAAATCACCATCGACGCAACTATGTCCCTTGCACAGGCCCAAATCCGAACGCCAGGGAATATGCTCTGGACCAACATTACCTTGCCATATAGCCTCAATCTTGTTGGTCATGAAGGCACCTTTGGCATGCATCAAGTCCAATTCATTGCAGCCTCAAACAACTCCAGTGACATGTGGGAACTCACGGCGTTTAAGACCAGTTCTCTCGGCGGGTTGCAACCCACTGGCCCCTCCATCGATTTCGGCGGAGATGGCCTTGTCGAATGGGGAGGAAGCGATGCAAGGGTTGGTTCGTGGGGTTGGCAAGACCGTTTTGAAAACGGTGAGACTTCAATTGATGCAAACCCAGGTATTTCGGGAAGTTCATCGGCTAAAGCTTGGGTTCCAGTGGTCGACCTAACGTCGTTCTCATTCACCGCACTGTCCAGCCAAGGGACCCTTGATGGCGTTACGCTCCGTGTTGGAAACGATCAAATCGCTTCCTGGGACCTAAACGGTTCAACTTCCCTTGCTCTCAATGCCTCCCAACTCGAATCAATGAGCACCGTTTTGGCCAGCCTTACATCCACAGTGGGTGCTCTTGGTACTTCCTTTGCAGAAGTGACGTTTGAGGTGATTGGTACAGGGAACGTGACGCTGGGAGGTCTTGGTGTTCCATACAGTGTTTCAGCCTCGGTCGACAAAGGTTCAGATTCCTCTTTCGTCTTGGCTTTAAACGCCGCACGCTACGGGCTTTCACCGAGCAATGGTTTGCACCAAATAACGCTCCCCTTTGCCTCTGAAACACCCGGTGGGATTCGAGTTTCAATCGAAGGATTGAACAGTTCTTCCGCTGTGCAAATGGTCAGTTCACAGATGCTCGTTGACGAACCAGTCTTGGCTCCGAGTCAACACTGGCAGACAATGAACACCACATACAATGTCTATGGTTCACAAGCTTCGATGGCCCGTTTGGAAGTCAGCGATGGAACCACCACTGGAACCTGGTTGTTGCCGTTTGCAGGTGGTTCGGTCGGCCTTGGTGCTTCCGAACACATTGAACTCCATCCCGATCACGCATTGGTGGTTGTCGAGAGTGGCGTTCAAGTCACCACCAGCGTCACCTTCCGCATCGAACCGAGTTGGGATGATGCCGAAGTCATGACCGTTCGTTCTAGGTTGGTGCTCTCCAACAGCGTCATTTCGATTCCGTCGGTTCATGTGTGGGGGTCCATTGGAGGGCAAGGCTACGAAAACGACCTTGAAATCAAAGAGGTCATGTTCACCGATGTCAGTGCATCTCGAACCCTGAATTCAGCCGACTACTATCTCAAAGCAGGAATTGATGTTGACCTCTCAGTGCGCGTTGGTTTTGAAGGCCTTGACACGACAGACGCCTTCGCAGATGGCGATGCGATGTTATCATTGTACCGCGGAGAAACGATGGTGGCAAACACCACGATGCTCGATGAGAATTACTGGAACTACTCCGATGCGGTCCCGTTCACCTTTGGAACGTTGACATGGCGGATTGAATTGACTTCGCTCAACGGTTCGGGTTTGACCGAGGATGCCATCTTTGAACGGACCTTCCACGTGGACTCTGTCAATCCACAGGTGCTCTCGACCTCGATGGATCTCTACGATCACCGTACACCCTCAAGCACTCAAACCATCCAAATCCAAATCACAGACCAGCCTGTGCTTCCAACCAACGTTCAAGCCATGGTATGGCGCGAATGGATCGATGATGACAATGCGAACCAATGGCCAGATCCGGGTGAATATCAGGGTCTTGGCTTGTATGTGCCCAATGATTTGACGTCGTTAATCGGCCAGTACACATTGCTTCTCGATGACACTGGTGGTAGCCTTGGACAGAAGGTGGCAGTGTACATTTCAGGCACCGATGATGCCGGTCAGGCAATCGAGAAAGGTGGCTCCAACGAAAGTGGTGAACACCTGTTCATGTACCAACTCGCAATTGATGGCGCCCCTGCTGTCGCCTCTGGTGCGTTCGCTTACGAAACGGGGCGCGAACCTTGGCTGCACCCCCAGACGCCTTACACCATCAACGTCGAACTCACTGAGCCGAACGGAGGCTCTGACCTCACCGATGTCTTTGTGGAATTGGCCTCGAACCAAGGCAGCGATACCTTGCCAATACAGTGGGATTTCTCGACCGGTAACTGCACCACAACAAGCCCTCACCTCATCATCATTGATTGCACAATGTTGGGGGCAAACGGGCCAGCAGACCCATACGAACGCGACATCACGCTGAACATTGAATTCATGCTTGCATGGACAACTCCCGATTTGGGAGAGACCCGCAGAGAGCCTGGCGTGCGCGTCATTGATCGCGCTGGCCAAGAAGTGTTCAAGGCCTTCCCCGAACACCGTTGGCGCTTCTCTGCAGCGATGGAAATCCCTGAGGAATCCGTCAGTCTGATCCTCTCTCAAGGCTCACTGCTTGGCGACGGTGCACGGCTTGCCCCGAACAGTCCGCTTGAGGTCGCTGGTGGAGTTGTGTTTAGCCAAACCAATGCTGTACCGGTCTTTGATTGCGAAGTGAATGTCTTGTTTGCAGGTACAACTTATTCTGCAACAACCTTCGAGGGTGTCTGGTCGATGGAACTCCGTGCACCCACCCAGTCAGGCACTCTACCACTCACCTGGAGCGTTGGATGTTTACAAGGCCAAGGCGTTGATGCAACCGACAAGGAAACTTCAGTTCGGTGGATTGTCGTCGATGGAACTGGACCTGAGCCTGTCGAAGTTTTGAATCCGAGACCAGCAGCCATCTTAGCTGCAGATATACATGAAGTTCGAGTCATGCTTTCCGAAGAAGGTGGACTTGAGGTTGATTCCCTCGAACTTGTCTGGTGGGTTGAAGAAAAAGCGACTGGCGACCGACTTCGTAATGGCGTGGAACCATTGACGCTGGTCGGTACTGAAATTTCAGGTCTGAGATTGGAAGTCTTCGGCAGCATTGATTTGAGCGTGGTCACGGCAGAGATGCTGGAGAACCGATTGGAACTGCATGTCGTCGTTTCTGGTCGGGACCTCGCCGACAATGAAGTCTTGGGGCTCGGGGCAACTCCCGTCGGAACGCCGGTTGGCGTTTGGGAAATGGAGTGGCTCAAGCCACAGTTCGAAATTGAACAGGGTTCTGTCGAATACTCACGTGTGATCATTGAAGTCGGTCAAACATCGATTGTGACAGCCTATGTGAAAAACACCGGCACCCTTGATGGTAGCGTCGATGTCGTGTTCACCATTGTCAACGCAGATGGCAACCGCTCCACACTAAGACGGACTTCAGCAGAAGTTCAGCAAGGGGGCGAAGTGCCTGTTCAAGTCGATTGGAATCCAGAATCACCTGGTCTTCAATGGATTGAAGTCACGCTCGAAAACGACCAAACTTCGAGTGGACCGTCCATCGATGTGCGACCAACACGAGCAGAATCCTTGTCCGAGCGTGTGTTTGGCAATGTCAACCCCGTTCTCGGAAGCGTTGCTGCCTTGTTGTTCGTCTCGATCATCCTCACCGGTCTTCTCTATGCTGCGAGGATGACCCGTCGCAAAGGTTCCAAAGCCGAATACGATTGGGATGAGTATTCCTCTGAGTTAGAAGATGATGAGTATGAAGAGGAAGATGAAGTGGTTCACGTCGAGGCAACTGCAGCGGCGGCAAGCGCAAGCACAGCGGCCACGAGCACCGATACAGATTCAGAAGAAACCGATTGGGTTCGAGGTTCGGATGGCTACTGGTGGTATCACGATAAAGCCGCCAACGAATGGTGGTACAAAGATTCAGAAGGAAACATCGTACGGCACGATTAAAACGGGCGTTGAGTTCAATGAACCGGACAATTGCATTGCTTCAAGTCGACTCCACAGTGGGTGATTTAAGCGGTAATGCCGGCCGCCTCGAATCGCTTGCGGCCCTCGCTGCAACCAACGGTGCTGCCCTTGCATTGAGCACAGAACTTGCCATTTGTGGTTACCCACCTCGAGATTTGCTTCTCCAAGCAGAATTTGTCGCCCTGGCTCAAACAAAGGCTCGCGAACTCAAAGTGTCCATGCCCGTGCTCGTCGGAACACCTTTGTCCCCCGACAACGACAAACAATTGCCAAGCAACGGCGTTGTTCGATGTGGCCCCTCAGCAACTTCTGAGCACGCGAACAGAATTGTTGCCCGAAAGCAACTCCTTCCAACCTACGATGTCTTTGATGAAGCGCGTTACTTCAAGCCTGATAACCGCTCAGGAATCGCCCGAACAATCGCAGGTTTGGATCTCGGTGTGACGATATGCGAAGACGCTTGGCAGGCTGCGGGCATGACACCATCCGCATACGCAGCCGACCCGATTGAATCGCTCGCTGAGTGGGGTCGCCAAGGCGTGCACCTCGATGCGACGGTGAACCTC
>CALKDX010000056.1 GCA_938084455.1 Candidatus Poseidoniaceae archaeon | reverse complement strand
AAAGGGAAGTCGTTTGGCAAAGCTTCTGCAAAGCGTTTGGTCATCAGTCGCTCGTCCTCATCATTGACCTCTTGAAACACATCCCAGCAGGAGATGTGAAGTCCGTCAACGTCCATCTCGACGAGGTCTTGTGCCAACTGTAGGCTGTCTTCCAGATGAATCCCCATCTTCTCGATGAGTGGAGAAATCCGTACAAAAATGAGGAATTCGGGAGGCGTTTGAGCCCGGACCGCTTTGATGATTGACCACAAAAAACGGCGTCTTTTTTGGTATGAGCCGCCCCATTCATCTGTGCGTCGATTGGTTTCAAGCCCGAGGAACTGACAGATGAGATACGAATGGGCCCCATGAAGTTCAACCCCGTCAAAGCCTGCCTTTTGGCAACGAACCGCAGCCTGTGCAAAGGCGTCGACCATGGCTTGTACCTCTTCTGACTCAAGCGCACGCGTTTCACCGTCCATACCAGCCTCCGTATTCACGCTAGCAGAAACTGGTTGGACCCCATTGATGCTCTTGGGCGCCCTCATCCCACCGTGAAAGAGTTGAACGAGGCTCAACGCACCATGCGCTCGCAACCCCTCGGCCATCCGTGTTAGGCCCGGCAGTTGATGATCGCCCCAAACGCCCATCTCCCCATCCCAACCACGCCCCGTCTTCGTGACGTTCGCTGCTGCGGTGGTGACGATTCCAAACCCGCCTTCAGCGCGCATGGTGAGCCAAAGAATTTCTTCATCCGACAAAGCACCATCTTCGTGGCTCTGCTTGTTGGTCATGGCTGCGAGAACTGCCCGGTTGCGAACCTGCACCCCGGTGCGGGGCAGAATGTACGCATCGCTTGGCTTCGCCATAGAATCAACACGTTATTCTGATTCAAGACCGTTTTCCTGTATGGGCTCTTTGTGACCGCCAAACAGGTTGTCGAGCCACTTCGGCGACCACCAGTTCCATTTGCCCATAAGGCGCATGGTTGAGGGGACCACCAGCGCTCGAACCAGCGTTGCATCGATGAAGATTGCAAGTGCTAGGCCAAGTCCAATCTGTTTGAGGATGACAACCGAAGAGAGTCCGAAGGCGCTGAACACGACCACCATAATGGCCGCAGCGCCTGTGATGAGGCCTCCAGTTTTCTGCAGACCACTTGCCACCGCTTGGGTGTTATCACCAGTGCGCTCCCATTCCTCGTGGATGCGGCTCAACATCAGAACTTCGTAATCCATCGAGAGTCCGAAAACAATACAGAACATGATGACCGGATTCCCTGAATCGATCGGTTGGGCTGTGAAGTTCATCAAATCAGCACCATAGCCCCATTGGAACACCCACACGAGCATACCAAAGGAAGCAGAGATGGAGAGGATGTTCATGGCAATCGCCTTGACGGGAATAATCACTGAACGAACCTGCATGAAGATGAGGATCATTGTGGCGATGAGAATGAACGCAAGGGCCCGTGGAAGGTTGTCAGCAATCGCCTCCAAATTGTCTGCATTGTATGCTGCGAAACCAGCGACCATCAATTGGTCCTCTTCACCGGTGAATTCGGCCAAGAACTCGTTTCGATTGTCTCGAATGTCTTCCACGGCTTCTCTTGAGGCAACGTCTGTCTGTGCTCCGACCAACTGAATGGACATCAAAGTTGCATCGTCACCAACGAGGGCAGTGCGCAAACTTTCACGCACAGCAAGCTGTTCTGCCGGCAAAAATTCCGCAGGTGCAGCCCAGAAGTCGAGCACCTCTTGGACGCTCATCTCAGGGCTCGGTAAGCCGACCCCAATGCCACCTGAAACTCGAGAATCGTTGAGTAAGTCGACAAGGTAAGCATGTTGGGCGCGCAGATTCTCTTCGCTAAGTGGATCTGCTCCATCCGTCTCAATCACGATGGCAATCGAGTTTGCTGCCTGGTCAGGCCATTGTTCGTCGATCAGTTCCATGCCCATTCTGGTTTCATCATCAGGCGGCAATGCTGCCCATGAAGACAACGAGAATTCAGCGTAAGCGAACGGAACACCCGCGCCCACCAAGAGGATAAGAACTGGAATGAGCACCGCCCATGGACGGTCCATGACCTTCTTGGCGACCGATGCCCACACTCCGTCGTCCCTGGCGCTCATGTCGAGGGCAAACGGAACCTTCCATTTGTTCACCCGTGGACCGAGCATGGCCATGACAGCAGGCAACACAATGGTCGAATAGACCATGGCGATAAACACGGCAATCGTACCACCAATGCCAAGCGAGGGCAATGAGGTATTGGTGAAGAAGAGCATCCCCATCAAGCCAATTGCGACTGTAATGCCAGAGTAGAACACCGCTTTTCCAGCCGTTGCGCTGCTCATTGCGGTTGCCGTTCTCACGTCATGGCCTCTGGCTAATTCTTCTCTGAATCGATTGACAAGGAACAACGAATAATCTATAGATACGCCAATTCCAATCAAGGAAATGATGTTCGTGGCGTACACAGTCACATCGGTAACGTTGGAAAGCCAGATGGTCATTCCGATTGCTGCAAGCACCGTTCCGACGCCAACACCAACTGGAAGCAAAGCTGCCATGATGGATCCAAAGACGATGCCGAGGATGAGGATTGAAAGCGGCCCAGAGACCAGTTCAGCCTTGACCAAATCGTTTTTGATTCGTTCATCAAACATCCAATCGATGGCGATTCCATCTGTTGCTAACCCTTCGAACGGAGCGTCGATGTCGATGGTCTCGTGCAGTTCACCCATGAGCACCTTAGCCTGTTTTCGATCCGTATCAAAGTGGATGGTGTTCAGCGCATATACCCCGTCTTCATCGCTTGCGATGACGTCTTTACGATCGACTTCATCAACGGACCAAGAGTAGGTGATGGTAATGTCTTCATGTTCTTCAAACTGAGAAAGTGCTTCTTGAACAGCAGTTTGCCAAGCCTCATCGGTGTCGTTGTAGGATGGGTGGTACACCACGTAACGGAAGAACGGACCGTTGGAGTCTCCATTGCTTTCAAACCGTTCTGAGATGAGTCGGCCAGCGTTGACAGACTCGACATCGTCTTCGCCGAACCCCTCAGCCCAATCTGCACCCATGCCAAT
>CALKDX010000055.1 GCA_938084455.1 Candidatus Poseidoniaceae archaeon | reverse complement strand
CTGCATGCTTACCTCCTCTGGGTTGGGGACATCTTGGTGACTTATGCCCTTTGTTCGGTGTGGCTGTTTTTCGTTCGAAAATGGAGCGCGCGAAGCCTCTTCATTGCCTCGGGTGCGAGCATGCTTTTGTTGCTCTTGGTGGATGCGCTGATGGGGTTGTCTTTGCCTTATTGGACGGCAGAGGACTTGACTGAATTCGCGGCGTTTTGGACGCCTGGCAGCGCGACCATTGTCGAAGAGGTTGCGTCCATGCGAGGATCTTGGTCGGACCAAATGACAATCCGTGTGCCTGGTGCGTTGGCAATGCAAACGGAATACCTCCCGATGTTGGCCTTGCGTGCGACTGCGATGATGTTGCTGGGCATGGGACTCTACAAAGTAGGTGTGTTGAATGGCAGCAGAGGCCAACGGTGGAATGGCGGACTTGCGACCATTGGGATCGCAGTGGGCCTGGCCATCACGGGGTGGGGCTTCCACCACAGCGAAACCCGGGAATGGTCGATGAATGTGTTTTTCAATGGCAGCCTCCTCAGGAGTTTGGGGATGGTGTTCATCGTGATGGGCTATGTGGGTGGCATCCTGTGGCTTTGCGGAGGCGCGGCCAGGAATTGGCTAGAGCGTTGGCTCGCTCCGCTGGGTAGGATGGCATTGACCAATTATCTCGCACAAACCGTCATCTGCACCACCTTGATGTACGGCCACGGTTTTGGGATGTTTGGCTCCTTGGGCCGCGCGCAGTTGTGGTTCGTTGTCCTTCCCATTTGGGGCGTGCAGGTCATCGCGTCGAAATGGTGGATGGACCGTTTCGCTTTCGGACCCATCGAATGGGCTTGGCGAACTCTGACCTATTGGCGCATTCAACCTATGTCGGTGCGAAACAGGTAGATTGGAAGGCCGACGGCGTGCATCTCGAATGTTTCGCCTACTTGACCAAATCCGGGTTGAGGGTGTTCGGCTTCTGTCCTGCTGGGTCCACTATGTGATTTCCTAGGTGCATCACTTTACATCGAGGCTTTGACCTCTTGAGGTGTTAGTAAGAATGTGAGCAATTATGGCGTTGAGCAAAGGGTGAAGGACTTGACCGTGAGGTCGTTTTCAGCGTGTTACACAAACCCAAAATCCATAACCACATGAAAGTGCACCATTTTCTAATACTTGCTCTGTCATCACTTTTCCTACTTTCCTTCAGCGTGCTGGATCGGGAGGAGGCCGATAACTTGGAGGTATATGTATCCGACTATTGCGATGGCTGGAAGGATGGATACTGCGAAGGTTGGAAGGATGTGAAGGGCGAATTCGCGCTTTGTCCTCTTACTCCTCTCTGTCCGTTGCCCGAACTGGGTAAAAGCGAGTATAAACACGGATATCACAGAGCGTTTAAGGCAGGAATGAAAGCTGCAAGAGGTAGCTCTTTGGAATAATTTCATCTTGTCTCCATAGCCGTGCAAAGAGCGTGACTGAAAAATCATGCCTCTTTGCACGGCTATTTTATTTGCGATAAAAGATGGCTTTACTGCAATCTGATCAACGTCAAAAGGCAGCGAAGACTGCACCTATTCTAAAGCGTGCTTGACATCCTGAGCGAATTTGTCAAATCTACTTGACCAAATCAGGGTTGAGGGTGTTCGGCTTCTGTCCTGCTGGGTCCACTTGATGATCGCCTCTTCAGGCAGCGCAAAGCGCGGATTCACGAAGCAAGCAGGCGCAACAAGCTCGCTTGAAGGTGCATGCGAAGCGCACGTGAACAAGCCATGCGACAGCAAGGCGGCCTGAAGAACCGATTCCCTTCACGGGAAAGGGGGGAACAATGACCGCAGGTCAGAAACTCCCTCCTGCTCCACAAGTAAAATAAGCCTCGCGATTGGACAGGTGGTCAATGTCTTTCACGTTTAGGGGTGAAACTGAGTGGCAACAGCCTACGAACAACGAAATGGAATTTGGGTTTTGATGTGTTTGGGTAGCTTCGACTCATGAATCGAGTTTTGGTGGTCTTGGGGGTGTGGGGCATGGTGAATATGACCTTTGGTCAATCGTCCAATGCGGAGTTGGACAGTTTGCTCCAGAGATGGAGAAGTGATACGCTGGAACTCGATGAGCGGCTCGGAGCATTGCACAAAGGATATGTCCTCTATCACCAGGAATTCCCAGAGGTGTTTTTGGTTGTGCTAGACACCTTACTTAGCGTCAGTCGAAAGACCAACCAACCCTCTTTGGCATACGAGGCTCACCTACGGCGGGGTGGTTTGTTCAACTACCGGGGGCAAAACGAGGAGGCCCTAGACGCATACGACAAGGCTGAAATGGTTGCCCTCTCGTTGGGCGACAGCTTGCGATTGGGATCGGTCGAAAAGAATCGCGGCATTGCCCACGCCTCCAGGAAAGAATACGTGGAGGCACTTGAGCACCTTTCGAATGCAACGACTTGCTACCGCGCCGCGGGGGACTCTGCCCGTGCTCGCGAAGTTGGGATGGCTTTGGGCTCCGTCTTTGCCTTGCTGGGTGACCATGTTTTGGCCAAGGCACATTATCAGCAGATTGCCAACGAGCTGCCCAATGGTAGAGATCATGATCGCCTCAGGGCCCTCCTTGATTTGAACTTGGGGTGGTCCCATTACAAGCTTGCAGAATTCGAATCAGCGATAGAAATGAGTGTAAAGGCACTTGAAAGGCTTCGCAAGTACAATTCAGGGTTTCACATCGCGGGGTGCTTGACCAACCTCGCGAAGATTCATTTGGACATGGGTAATCTTGAATTGGCCATGGCTTACGTCGATTCAGGGACAACCCAGTGCGAGACCATTGGAGCCGTCGAGGATTTGCTCGCGTGTGAATTGATGCGGGCAGACATTGAACGGCAAATGGGCAAGCCTGAGATGGCTCTTCTGCTTTTGAAT
>CALKDX010000054.1 GCA_938084455.1 Candidatus Poseidoniaceae archaeon | reverse complement strand
GTTCTCGGAGCACCCACTTTCTCAAGCATGCCCACCGGTGTTGGGCAGCTGGGCGACAATGGCTGCACATGCCACGGAGGGGATTCCACATCGGTCTCAGTCAACGTGTTGGGCCTACCTGAACTGTACGCTTCAAACATGTCCTACAACCTCTCAATTGTGATCGATGGCCCTTCTCAAGACGATGCTAACAGCCACCAGGGTGGATTCCGCTTCACGGTGACAAGCGGTGCGGTGGTGTTCGAAAATTCAACCAACACTCAATCACTCGAAGACGGATGGACGCACCAACTTTCAGGAACCTATCAGCGGGTGTGGAATTTCACCTGGACTCCATCCAATGACTCACTTGACCCGGTGGAATTCATCGTCCACGGCAATGCAGTCAATGGCAATGGGCAATCAAGCGGTGATGCTTGGAACAGCTTTGGTGCGGCCATTGCCCACCAAGATGCCCCTCAAGAGCCCGAGCAACCTGTGTTCGACCGAGACATTGGCGCTCTTGATTGGACCGTGTTTGCAGCGGGCCTAGCCGCCTTGATGTTCTTCTTGGTTCGAACAATCAAGTGAACTCAATTGACGAACTCGATTTGTCTGTTTTGCAGCGCTCGCAATTGGCGGTTTTCGCTCGCTCCATGAATTTGTTCGCTCTTCACACCCGTAAGGACCAACATGACTCGGAGTTCATCACCCAGTTCTTCACGCACAGCCGCTCCCCAAATCACTTGGGCGTGTGGGGAGATTTGGTCGGTGATCAGTTTAGCACATTGTTCCGCCTCACCCAAAGTGAGGCTTGGGCCACCAACAACGTTGATGAGAGCGCCACGAGCATCAGATGAATCAATATCGAGCAATGGAGAATGCATCGCTTCCTGTGTTGCCGCCTCCACCCGGCCCGGTCCACTGGCTTCGCCCAGTCCAATCATTGCAACGCCACTGCCAAACTGAATCACGGATCTCAAATCCTCAAAGTCAAGATTGACCATGCCATCAGTGGTTAACATTTCAGCCACACCTGTAATGGAACGGACAAGCAGTTCATCACCAACCCTGAACGCATCTCCGATGGGGAGATCTTTCACGCCTTCAATTTCGAGAAGGCGTTCATTTGGGATGACGAGAATTGTATCGCAATGTTCGCGTAGTTTTTCCAACCCCCACTCGGCGTTTTGCCTGCGGAGAGCTCCTTCAGAATTGAACGGGTAGGTGACGACCGCGATTGTCATTGCGCCTTGTTGCTTGGCCAGGCGTGCGATGTGTCCTGCCGCCCCTGTTCCTGATCCTCCACCCATTCCTGCGGTGATGATGGCCAGTTGGGTGTCGTTGGTGATGCGTCGCAAGGCGATTTCAGATTCAAGCGCTGCCGCCTCTCCTTTGGTCGGGTCGCCACCTGCGCCTCGACCTCGTGCGGTCCTACCGATGAGCACCTTTTCTTCGAGGGGGGACATCAGCAATGCTTGAGCATCGGTGTTGATGGCGTATCCCGTGACATAGGAGTTCTTGAACAGCCGTTCCTCGAACAACCGATTGACTGCGTTGCACCCTGCTCCACCCACGCCGTACACACGGATCCGCGGTTGAAGCGATTCGAGCAAGGCTTGAAGTTCAACTTCTGAATTTTCATCCATCGGTGGTGCAACTGCATCAGCCGCTGCTTGTTCGGCTTCAGTGAGTTCTAGAACGCGTTCAACGAGGTGTCGCATGCTGCTTTGCTCGTTGTTGTGACCTTGAATGTGCCGCACCAAAAAAGACCCAAAACGGGGTTTTTGAGGGGTGAACTTCAATCACGAAGGCCTTCTTGTGTCACTTGATACACGCATTCTCCATCAGGAAGGTTTGGTGAATCCACGAGTCGAGCGATACGTCGTCCAGCCTTAGCTTTGCGCAGGTAGAGTCGGAACGTCGATGCGTGAGCGAGCACGTGACCGCCGATTGGCTTTGTTGGGTCGCCCCACATTGCATCTGGCTTGGAATGAACTTGGTTGGTCACAAGCACCAGGGCGTTGTTGACGTCAGCCAACTGCTTCAAGTCCTTGAGATGCCGGTTGAGTTTCTGTTGACGGTTTGCAAGCATACCACGGCCGATGTATTCAGCACGGAAGTGGCTGGTGAGTGAATCGACGATGATCATCTTGACGTTCAATCCCTTGCTCATCCTCTTGATTTCATCAACAAGAAGCATTTGGTGAGCGGAGTTGTACGCCCGTGCCACGTGGATTCGTGCGAGGACTGCTTCTGGGTCAAGTCCGTGTCCGCGTGCCATCTGCGTAATTCGCTCAGGTCGGAATGTGTCTTCAGTGTCGATGTAAAACACATCGCCATCAAATCCACCCTCGTCCATTGGGAGGGTGCAGTTGACTGCCAGTTGGTGGCCAATCTGTGTTTTTCCACTTCCGAATGCCCCGTAGACTTCCACAAGTGCTTGAGTTTCGAAACCGCCACCCAGTAAATCATCAATTGATTGAACCTTTGAAGACAATTTCAGGACTTCACGTCGGCGCTCTAATAAGGCGTCACCAGAAACGAAACCGCCAATGTTTGCCATCTTTTTGGCAGCACCTATGATCTTGGTTGCTACAGCTTCACCGAGTTCAGCTTGGTCAGCAAGGTCCCCAGGGGACATGACGGCCAATGCGAGGAGGTCGTCGAAACCGGCTTCTCGGAGTTTTTCTGCTGTTGCTGGGCCAACGCCAGGCAAGTCTTCGATTTTGACCTCGGGGGCCTCTTCTTCTTCCGGCATCACTTTGACTGCCTCATCTTGAAGGTCTTCATTGTTTTCAATCTCTATCTTCGCTTTCTTTTTTGATTTGGTCGCCATTTCTCTTCACTTCCAACCCCTGCTGGTCCGGCTAGGGTATATCAAAGGGAGAAGGGCGGCGCGTAATTGAGTTCGATAAAAATTCGTTTTTTGCCAACAGCTATGGGACTTCAGTGGACCTTTTGGTTCACTTCAAGTTCAGATTTTAAAATGTTGAAAGTGAAAAATCACTCTTCATCTTCTTCATTTTCAGGTGGTTGCCCTTCGGTGGGGAATGGGTTTGCGGTGCTTTCATCTGCGGCATAGGCAATGGTGATGGTTTGGCTGATACCGACGTTTTCTTGGTCTTGGTTTAGACCAATCTCGAGGGTCCAAACACCCGTTATGATGGCGAACTCATTGTGTTTCCAGTTCGCATTTTGCCCGTCTGCAATTTGTTCAGGTGGGGATTCAATCACAGCTTCACCTGCACTGTTGTTGAGGTACCACGTCACGGTGACTGGGGAACCAGTGAAAGAAACAGGGTTTTCAGGATTGTTCACGGTCGAATCAATTTGGATTTGCTCAGGAAGGGCGCACTCACAGTCAGGTGTCACGTCAATGTTCATGGTTCGAGGGTTCGTAGTGCTGCTTTCGCTCCAGGTGATCTGCTTTTCAATGCGGATTGTGACGTTTTCAGAATATTCGTTGTCTTGGTCATCAATCGCGCCAATTCCGGCGACAAAGATACCGTGAGTGAGGTAGGTGTAGGAAATCTCTCCCGTTTCTGCGGCGTTCACCATCACCGGGTTTGATCCATCGCCTGCATCAAACCAAAACGTGGAAATGACTCCAGCACTGGATTTTGTGTAAGAGAAATCAAACACAACATCAACACCCTCCTCGGAGACTTGTTGATTGTCTTGAATGGATTCTGTAATGATGCCAGATGTCGTTTCATAGTAGACGACGAAGTCGATTGGACCGTCGTATTCCTGGTTCTCATCTCCGCCTAAGCAGCCGGCCAAACTTGCGCTCAACACCACGATCCCCAGAAGCACTGAAGCGAGCATTTGTTGGCGCATGATCCTCACAAGAGGTTCTCCTTCATGAAATCAACACCTATGAGGAAAATGAGGTTTTCTCGCTCAGGAACGCTGTTCTGGCCCATCGCCTTCCATCGGTGGTTTCAAAGCGGGGGAGGTCGGCCGTTTGGTTAACGAGGTGGGGTAGTCTGGATATCCCGTCGGGCTCATAACCCGGAGATCGGTGGTTCAAATCCATCCCTCGTTACCATACGACGAATCAACCATATTCGTAATAATCGTGTTTTGGCTTCATCGCATCGAGCGCGCTTTGTAATTGTGCATTGGCTGCAGCTTCACCCGAGAGAATAGCATCCATTTCATTCTTGATCCGTTCTGCCTCTGATGCACACAAGGCAGCATTACCAATTCCATGAGGGACCGCCCCAAGCAAGGCCTGCCGAACCTGCTCTGCATCGACTTGTTTGGATGCAGGGGGTCTTAACGTGAAGGTTGAGTTCGCATAAATCACGTGGCCCGAAGAAGCACTTGTTGAGGCTAATCGATCGATGAGTTTCGCTTCATACCCCACATGGCGGCAAGCATCCAACGCACTCGCAAGATTTCCGGGTGCTAATTTTTCTGCCTTGGCGTAGGCTTTGCGCGCCGCTCGTGTTTTCCCACCCGCAGCGTAGGCATTGGCTGCACGGTGCACATCTTCGGCTTCTGGCGTTATTTGCTCAAGCAGGTGAGGGGCTCCATTGCGAAGAGTTTTGACGAGTTTTTTCCGCTCCTTAAGCAGAAGGCCAACGCTTGCTACGGCCCTGTCCGCCTTGCCTCGGGCGAGCAACACATCGCAGAGAATTCGCAGGCCTTTCACGAGCATAATTTGTTCATCTGCGGTTCTTTTTTTCCGCAGAAGGAACATTTCTGTGAATTGCGTAGCCATTACTTCGGACATTTCCATTCGACCATCCAAAATATACCGCTCAAGTTGAATGAGCGTTTGGGCGGGGTCGTCCATTCCAAACATGTGAACATG
>CALKDX010000053.1 GCA_938084455.1 Candidatus Poseidoniaceae archaeon | reverse complement strand
TTTGCCCCGTTGAGAAGGTAATGGTCGCCCATGTCTTCTGCCTTGGTGATCATGTCGCCGGGATTGGAACCATAATCTGGTTCTGTGAGTCCAAAGCAGCCAATCCATTCACCGGATGTCATCTTTGGAAGGTAGTGGTTTTTTTGCTCTTCGGAGCCAAAGTCCCAGATTGGGTACATGGCCAGCGAACCTTGGACAGAGGCAAAGGAACGCAATCCTGAGTCGCCTCGCTCGAGTTCTTGACAGATGAGGCCATAGGCAACATAGGACAATCCAGGGCATCCATAGCCCTTGAGAGGTGCGCCAAGCACACCCATTTCACCAAGCGCAACACGCCATTCATCGAGGAAGATTCCTTCTGCACAAGCATGTTCAATCTTGGGAAGAACTTCTTCATCAACCCAATCACGAACCATGTCACGGATCATGATTTCTTCTTCAGTCAGGAGACTTTCAATGTCGTAAAAATCGACGCCTTCGTATGGTTCCATTGGACCCTCTCAAAACTTTGTGAGCATAGGCGCTTCAAGAACCTAACCCCGTGAACATTGGGGGAATTCGATTCACGCCTTTTTCCGGCCTCGCCATTTCATGTACAAGTTTTGCAACGTTTTGCTGTTCATGTAAATCAGACCAAGAACGGTTCCAGGCACTGCAACCACCACGGCGGTCAACACTGCCATGGTCATCAGGCTGTTGTCAACCTCGACGGGTGCTTCGGGCGAAAACGAAACAATGTTTCCGAAGGATGTAATGATGTATCCCTGACGTTGGTCAGTTTCCCAAACAAAGGCAATGCTTCGGCCTGCAACCACTGAATCCCAATCCGCTGCGTCTTCAGCCAGGATTTGCGTGAAGGCTTCAGATATGAGGGGTTGTTGACGCACTGTGGCGAATGGTGCCATGTGGATCAAAGTGCTGCCATCATGACCACGAGACACGCTCGTAAAGTCGCCGTTAAGGGTCCCAAATTGCATCAGATTTTCGGTGGTGGATTTGCCGGGTGAGATGATGTCCAAACGAATCGCTTGAGTTTTGAGGCCGCTTGCAAAACCAACGCATTCGTTGAGGGTCGGGTCGGCACAGTCAACACCAATCCATGTGCTTGAACTCGTACCGGCAAGGTAGGTGACTTCATGCGTTTGATCAATGACTGCAAGTCCGTCAGCCAAGGTTGCTACGATGCAAATGTTTTCTTGGCGATGACATACGAGATCCGTGATGGCTGAGTTGAGCGTGTCGTTGAGTTGAACCAATCCAGTCCCTTCTGAGAATTGCCAAATGCTACCGTCAACCGCTCCAAAATAAGCGTAATCACCGGCTGGGCGCCATTCAACGGCAGTGAAGTTGAGTCCAAAAACCGTACCTGAACCGGCAACAGGGCCGATGCTGTAATCCGATGAATCATACCTCATGGCCATACCATAATCGCCCGCCATGAGGGCAGTGTTGCCTCTTGGATGCCACGCAACATCTTGGAACGCTTGGGAACGACCTGAATTCAATTCAATATCGCCACCACGGTCCCCTGCATTTTCAGCCGAAAGAAGACGGGCATAGCCCTCCTCACCAGCGATTAACACGTGAAGACCGTCCGGTGAGACTGCACCGGCATGAATGCCCAAATCATTGTCCTCAAGCGTGTCTTCCAGTTTGAGTTCGATGACCGATTCTGTCTCTGCTGGAACGCTTGGGACCAGCATCAAAAACAGCATAGCCGAGGCGATGAGCATCCTTCGCATGATTCGGCCAGCGGCCTTGAGAACTAAATCCCTCCGACGAGGCTTTACCCCAGTGCCAACGCCAAAATGGGACCCTACCTTACGGTGAGCCTTATGTTCAAGAGCGGTTTGGAGGGGGTATGGAGCGATTCGCAGTCAAGCGTGGTTTACAAAAGAAAATAGGTGGAAACGCTGGCCTTTCACAACTCGCAGCACAATATTTTACAGATCTTCAAGTCAACGCAGATGGGGTATTCACTGGTTCATTTGGAATCATGACACGAATCAGCGGCCAGTTTGATGCAGATGGTAAACTCGCCCTCGATGTTGAGCAACTCAAAGGATCGGATTTGACTGCTTTTTTGAGCGCAGATGGTGGCCGAGAACAAGCCATGGATTCCCGCCGAAGGTACTCCGCATTTTTGGACGAAGCCACGGGGTACACACCAAAACAACGAGGCGACAAGGCCAAGGAAGAAGCAAAGAAATTCTCAAAAGCACGTTCTGCCATCAAAATGGCGAACAAAACCATGGAAATGAGTTCAAGCTTGTCTCAAGAGACGATTGAAAAAGCAAACGCAATGATTGCCGAACTCCAATCAATGATCGATGAAGGCACTGCACCCTCTGAAGGAAAGGTCAAGAAACTCAACGATCTCCTTTGAGGCCTGAATGGAGGGAATGGCATGGACATCAACGCCATCCTCGAACCGTTTATGGAGCAATGCCCGCGCATAGCTGAACTCGATAATGCGGCACAACACCGACTCGCCCTCATGGTTGGAAGCGTTGATGAAACCGTCGGAATCAACCATCTGGTGGATTGTCTTGCAGACAAATCCAGCCTAGGCGGCGACGGAACGATTCGCTGCTATGTTGGTTTTGAACCATCTGGAAAGGCACACATCGGTTGGAAGGTGTTGTCCCTTCAATTGCGACGGATGCTCGAAGCAGATGCCAATGTGTTGATTTTCTTAGCCGACTGGCATGCGTGGGTCAACGACAAATTCAACGGAGTTATGGATGATATTCAGACCACTGCCACCTACATGGAAGAGACATTCAGAGCCCTATTAGGCCACCCAGAAGAAGGCGATGGTCCCGGACAATTGCGTTTCCTCTGGGCTTCAGAGTTGATGGACAATGGCGATTACTGGGCACGTGTGCTTCGGTGTTCGAAAGGTGCAACCCTCGCGATGGTCAGAAAGACATTCACCATCATGGGCCGGGATGAAGCCTCTTCAGATCACGACCTCTCCAAATTTTATTATCCAGCCATGCAGGCAAGTGACATTTTCGAGCTAAACATCGATGTAGCCCTTGGAGGCATGGACCAAAGAAAGGCACACATGTTCATGCGAGATGTGGCCACAAAATGGAACTGGCCGAAAGCAACCTGTTTGCACACCCCAATCATTTCCTCGCTCAAAGCCACAGGTACCCGGATGGAGAGTTTCGACCATAAGATGAGCAAATCCGATCCTTCGGGAGCCATTCTTTTGCACGATGCGGAGAACATCTTACGAAACAAGATGAAAAAGCACGCTTACCTTAATCCCGAAGACGAACATTCTCCAGTGTTCGAATTGGCTGAACATGTGGTCTTCCCAGAATGGGGTGAGATTGTCGTCACACCGAACCCTAAATTTGGCGAACCTTCGACATGGACTGACTTAGCCGCATTCAAAGCTGCAATCCAAGACGGAACGTTGCATCCACTCGATGCAAAATTAGGCGTCGCAGCCGGCATTAGCCGAGGGTTAGAGGCTGTTGCTTCTCACTTCGAAGCGTACCCTGAATCACTCGAGGCAGTCAATCGATTGCGGACCTGAGTTACTCTTCGTGAAGAGAAAATCCCTCTTCGATGCTGTGCACGTCAAGTCGTAGAATACGACGCGTGTCGCGCAGGTAATCACGAGAGGGGAGGTGGTCCACCCCAATGGTGGCGTTTACGGTTAGGCACTGACCTGGTTTGAATTGATCCACATATTCATCGGAAACAACCGCCATGATGGTCGGTACATCCTCAGGTGCATCATCACCCATGAGGCTCGTTGGGTCAAACAGTTCCATGTATTGCACATCCTCGTAATAATTTCGCTCGAGGTCCATGTTGATGTTTCGACAATCTGGAACCTCCACTGGGTCAGCCCCTTCCATCAACATGGCTCGAGCCTGTTTGTAGCACAGTGGGCAGGTTTCAGCCTTCTTTCTTGCTCGTGCGAGTTGCTCATCAATCAGCCACTCATGCTTACAGGTTCGGCATTGGTAAGCGGATCGCTTGAGCCACCCCATGGCGCGACTTGAACTGTGAACCACGGCATCAAAGCGGAGGAAACGGGTTCGGTCGCGCATCCGAAGGTCGGTGATATGGTAGCGATTCAGTTCAGAGAACCCAATCACTCGAATCACTGGCCTTGGAATGAGGTTGTGGAGCGCGAATTGCTCTTCGAGGACTGCTGTTCCAAATTTGATGCAGGTCGTCCTGTTGCTCATGAAGGCGATGCCTAGCCCCTTGTGTTGATTCAACGCTTCCCATTGAATCTCAAACCCCCAGACGCTGTCCTCGATTTCACCAAGGGCGGCGAAGTCGGCTTTACAGTTGGTTTCAAAGAAGGTCCGCCAAGCAGCGAGGAGTCTCATTTCTTCAGGGGTTGGTTCAGTGGGTTCTTGACTCGACATGGAACTTGAGCCCTCATGCGACGGCTATCAAAGGTTTCGGTATGCTTGGAAAATCCAGACCTGCGAGAAGAACTTGGGCAAGGCTAAGGTTCATCAATCTCGTTCATGTCGAGCAAGTTGTCCCCTCGATGAGGAGGAGCGTGCCACCCATGACAAAGATCGTTGTTCTCGTGAAGCAAGTGCCAGACACAAATGCCAAAATCGTCGTATCAGGGGACCGTGTGGACCTTTCTGCTGTCAAGAAAGTGATGAGTCCTTACGACGAATTCGCCGTTGAAACTGCCCTTCGACACCGAGATGCTTCTGGTGGCGAAGTCATCGCCCTCACCTTGGGAGGAGCCGGTGCTGACAAGGTCCTCAAAGACGCTAAAGCCATCGGCGTCGACCACATCGTACGAATCGACTGTGAAGAAGAACTTGATTCAAATTCCCTTCAATCCGCCCTTGCTTCAACCCTCCAAGAAATGGGTGCTGAAATCGTCTACTGCGGAAAATCCGCTGCCGACACTGGTGCCGGCTCTACCGGCCCTGGCGTCGCTGAACGACTCGGTTGGGCCTCTGCCTCCAATGTGACCTCCGTTGGATTTGATGGGGGATTAACCGTTGTTGCTCCTAGCGACGGCGGAAATGCTCGAATGTCCGTTAACACACCAGCAGTGATCACATGTGACAAAGGCGATATCAAAGTTCGAAAGCCAAACGTCAAAGGCATCATGCAAGCCAAGAAGGCACAAGTCGAAGTGAAAACTGCGGCTATCCAGCCTTCAAGCGTCACCATTGTCGCACACAGCATGCCACCTGCGAAGCCAGCCGGCAAGTCTTACGAAGGTGGAGCCGCTGCTGCTGAAGTAGCCAACTTGCTTCGAGACGAGGCAAACGTAATTTGAGGTGAAACCATGACAGAACTAATTGTAATTGCTGAAATCGCAAAAGGAACCATCCACACAACCACATCCGAACTCGTGACCGCTGCCAATGCGCTTGGTGGCTCACCAATAATCATCGTACCATGCACCGATGCAAGCGTTGCAGATGCCGCAGGCACAATCGCAGGTGCAAGCAAAGTCATCGCTGCTAAATCTGATGCATTCGCTCACTATGATGCTGCTGCTTGGGCTGAGGCGCTTGACGCCGTTGCCCCTCAAGGAACCATCCTCACTTCTGCAACACCCCAATCAAAGGATCTCGCCGCTCGCCTTGCTGCTCGCCGTAATCTTTCGGTTGTTCAAGACGTGGTTGCCATTAGTCAGAACCAACTTACTTCCCCGGTGTACTCCGGAAAAGCAATGCAAACTGTAGCCATTTCTGGTCCTGCGGTTGTCAGCGTTCGAGCGAATGTGTTCGATGCTGCACCAAGCACTGGTAGCAACGAAATCTCCGTTGTCGACACAACGGGTAACATGGCCACTGCTGTCCAAGAATTCATGGCACGAGCCTCTCAGCGCCTCGATGTCGCTGAAGCCAACATCATCATTTCTGGCGGTCGTGGAATGGGCTCACCTGACAACTTCGTTCACTTGGAAGCAATTGCAGACACGCTCGGTGCGGCTGTTGGTGCATCACGTGCAGCGGTTGATACATGGGAAGCCATTCCTCACTCGATGCAAGTTGGTCAAACCGGAAAAACGGTCAATCCGAACCTCTACATCGCTGTTGGAATTTCCGGAGCGATTCAACACTTGGCTGGAATGCGTTCCTCGAAGTACATCGTTGCGATCAACAAGGACGCAGACGCACCAATCTTCCAACACGCTGACTACGGCATCGTTGCAACCTGGGAAGAAGCACTTCCAGTGCTTCAGTCAACCCTTGCTGGCATGATGGCGTGATTAGGCATACTTGCCACGAGAGTAAACCCCCCCAGGACCTGCTCCCTCACCAACAAAGGGATTTGTAGCACGCTCATGTCCAATGGTTGTCAAAGGCCCGTGACCGGGATAGACCACTGTGTCCGCTTCTAAAGGCCACAACTGAGTGTGAATTGAGGAAGCAAGAACATCAAAATCACCACCGGTATCCGGTAAATCAGTTCGCCCAACAGAACCGTTGAACAACGTGTCTCCAACAAACAGATGGTTCGACCCATCCTCAACCAACAAGTTGAGGCAACAGCCTCCAAGAGTATGTCCTGGCGTATGGAGAATATGAAATTTCAGAGAACCAAAGTCCATAGTGGATTTCGGCACCAGTACTTCATCTGCCACAGCCGGAGTTGGAGCGTCAAAACCCCAACGACGTGCTGAACTTTGAGCCAGCGTTTGCAAGTATGTGTCATCGGGGTGAAGGTACCATTTGACCGGATAATGCTTCAACAAATCAGGTATATGCCCACTGTGATCGAAATGCGCATGGGTGTTCACCAAGGCCACAACCTTTCGTTCGGGTAAGCCTTGTTCACGCGCTGTCATGGAACTGTCTGGACCGTTTGACCAATCAGGACCCCGCCCCTCAAAACGGTCAATCCAAGCAATCAACCGTTCAGGTTCACTGCCTCCATCAATAATGACCGTATCACCCGTTGAACGGTCGGTCACCACGGAGCAACGCATCTGCAACGCTCCGACAAAGAAGCATTCGATCCAAGGATCGCTCACGGCCATGGTTAGGCCACAAGCCACCACTTCATCAGTCTAAGCCTGTTTGAGTGTCAGTTGAATGCTATCACTCGACCATTGCCCTTCGCTGTCGCAAATCCGCAACTCAAATCGGTGAACACCGGCGGATAGACGTACTTTAGCTCGTGCTTGAGTTGCGATTTCCTTCCCGGTTGAATCGACCCAAGACCACATGACAATCCTATTTTGAGGATCTTCAGAACCTAAGCCGTCGAGCAACACAACAGCGGTTCCGTCCTCGTCACAGGTGACAACTCGGTCATCACCTGCTTTGGGAATTGGAGCGGTTGGAGCAACGACTTCCTCATTCAATGCATCAAACAAGTCCTCATCGGGCATCATCGCCATGCTTGACAATTGGTCGTCAAGGTCTTCCAGAAGGCTTTCAGCATCAACATTCAATGTGCCTTGTGCTTCATCTTCTGGAGAAGCAAAGGTGAAATCATCCAAAGCAGCATGCAGTGAATCAAGTCCGATCTCAGGCGGTTTTTCCATCAGTATGCGTTCTTCCTCAGTAAGTAAATTGCCGACTGAATCATCAACTCTATAGATTTCTTCAGCCGAGCGTTCTGGTTCTAAATCTGGCTTCTGAAACCATTCAGTTAACTCAGAAGGATCGGCATCTCTTGCCTCAGATTCGAGAGAAAAGAAGCCGATTGGCTCGGGTTCTGTCCAGTCGTTTTGATCTTCGCCTGCAAAGAAACATACCGACCCATCGCTGGAAGATTCGAGCAGCATGGGCATGCCTTGATGTTCGATTTTCCATGGTTCCTTCCCTTCTTCAACACCTAAAAGATAGAACCAAGAAGACACGACGACATGGTTTTGACGTACCATGAGGTTTTGAACTGCGAAGCCCGTGTTGAGCAACTCTTGATGTTCATTGTCCTTGTAATGGGTGACGCTGCCGTTGTCAAAGCCGCACACAACACTTCCCAAGCCGGGCGTGATGTGCGTGAGCCGAGTTTTGAGATCGCAACGGAAAAGCAAACCTTGTCCGTTCAAACACCATGTTTCCATCTCAAGGGCTTCCTCTTCCCCATCGACAAGAGCGTAGCCTTCACGGCCAATGATGAGATAACCTGAAGCGTCCATACCAAGCGCAGTGATGGATTCGCCGACCTCGCCACGCACTGGGCGGTTCCAGACCACCTGTGAACCCTTCAACGCCTTGACTGAACCGTCCTCATGAGACAAGACCAAAAATTCCCTTGCATACATAGCGTTGAGAATTCCTTCGAATTGAGAAGTTAAGTCTGTTGCCGAGCCATCATAGCCAATGCGCAAAAGGCGCCCTAGCGCATCGACCACCGCCATATCAGTCGGTCCCTTGTGGAGAGAAAAACCACCGCCAGCCACAGGTACATGCCAATCCACTTCACCTTCTTGATTCACGCAAGATAGACCCTCAACATCATCGAGAACATAGGCACGTTGACCACGCAAGCACAAACCAACAACAGTTCCTTGGGAATGCCAGATTCCTTTGACATCCAAAGTCTGGTCATCACCCACCGTGGCAAGCGATACCGATCCACTTTGATCCGCCCAAGATAGAAATTGGCCGTTGGATGAAAGGCAAAGCAGAGCGACCTTATGTTCCGGTTTGAACGCAATATGTGCAGCCCGAGTCATCACCATGTGAGTTACACGGGACGCGACTCAATTAACCTCATCCCTTCGCTGTGAAGGGGTTCAAGATTCAATCCATGATTCACAATCCGGATGCAGGGGGTGTTGAAGTGGATCAAGAATATGCAGGTATAATTGCTCTTTTTCCAATTCCGTCCAGCCCACCAATGGTTCCAAGGTACACAAGGGTGTGGTTTTGATTGCGCTTTCTCGCTGCTGGACATAGGGTGCTGCATCGCTTAAGGTAAGGCCGGAAACGCCCCAAGCGGGTCGTTCATGGCTCGTGCCCTCCTCATCTCGCATTCTTGAGCGACGACCAAGGTAAGGGTCCCAAGACTTGAGGATCTGAATATATTCATCTTTTGATTCAAGCACAGGAAGGATTCGTGTGCCTCTGCGTAAAATCAGGAAGGCACTCAAAAAGTCATCAAGCGTTCGAACACAGGCAACCACGTCCCCTTGAACACCAGCAGGTAACCCACCGGGTCCGTCTGAGCGTGTTTCGATGTGAGCGATTTGGTTTGGTTCGAGGATCATCCGGTACCAACGATCAGGATGACGAAGGTCGACCTTGAGGGTTGAGTCCAAATCACAAAGCGCAGCACCAAGCGCAGCGGAATAGGTGATTGTGTTCCATTCCCCCTTTTTCCCAAGTCGTTTCACTCGAACTCCGAAGGTTCGTTGGTGCCCTTTGAGTGGATCTCCTTCCAAGAGTTGTTGTGCGACCTTCTCCGGATCAATGACTTTTCCCAAAGTGGTGACCCGTTCAAAGGCAGCAAGACCCAACGCATGAGAAAGAAGAGATTCGACCTCATGGACGGGGGCAGTAGAGTACACCATGTCTTGATGGCGTTCTCGCCCTCGTAGCAGAGGGACCTCAGCGTCAACAGCAAGTTGCATGAGATTTTTACGAAGCGTCTTTTGAAAAGCCCGACGCACGGTTCTTGATTTCAGACCAAGTTCGCCAAATCGAAGAATCCAGGCATGTTGCTTTGCCATACGAAAAGCCTCAGGAGCCGTCGTTGTGCATATCAATCACTTCATCATCTTCGGATGAACCATGCTTCGCAGCATCGTTTCTTGAGTTGAACAAGCGTTCCAAATAGGCATCATCAATATCGCCTGTCACATAGTCACCACTGAAGCAACTGGTGTCGAATCGTGTTGGGGGTTTCGGACCAATTGTGGTCGCCTCAACGAGGTCTTCAAGCGATTGATAGAACAGTCGATCGCTGCCGATAATCGTGTTGATTTCTTCAATTGTTTTTCCATTTGCAATGAATTCAGTGATAGCAGGCATATCAATACCGTAGACGTTTGGATAGCGCACAGGAGGTGCAGCTGAGGCAAAGTAGACCTTTGCAGCCCCAACATCTCGGGCCATCTCTATGATTTGAGCGCTCGTCGTGCCTCGGACAATTGAATCGTCAACAAGCAGAATGTTCTTGCCGGAGAATTCGTGTTCAATAGCGTTCAATTTGCGTCGCACTGATTTCTCCCTGAGCGCTTGTCCGGGCATGATGAAGGTACGACCAACATAGCGATTCTTGACAAAGCCTTCCCTGTAGTCAACCTGAAGAGTTTCAGCCATCTGAAGTGCGGCAATGCGCCCGGAATCTGGCACGGGGATGACAGCATCGATGTCGTGGTCTGGCCACGCTTCAAGGATTCGTTCCGCCAACCGCTTTCCTTGGCTCAATCGAGCGTTGTACACCGAAATACCATCGATAACAGAATCTGGACGTGCGAAATAGACGTACTCAAACACACATGGTGCTGCTTCGACGGGTTCAGCGCACTGTCGGTTGAACAAGTGGCCCGAATTTGAAATGAATATTGCCTCACCAGGTGCGACGTCTCTGACCACTTCAAACCCAAGAGCGGTGATCGCAACAGATTCACTAGCGACAACCCATTCAGTGCATCCATCAATCTCTCGCTTTCCAAACACCATGGGTCGTATTCCATGTGGGTCTCTGAAGGCCAGTAAGCCGTAGCCAGAAAGCATCGAAACACATGCATAGGAGCCAATCACTGCTTCGTGGACCCCTTGGACAGCACCAAACACAGTTTCTATGTCCAGATGTGGCTGTCCATCAATCGACATGTTGGTTGTTCGCTGGTCCAATTCAACGGCCAGCATGTTGAGCAGGAGTTCCGAGTCACTGCTGGTGTTCATGTGGCGATGGTGACGATCGGTCAGCAGCGTTTTGAGTTCCGCTGCGTTGGTGAGGTTACCGTTGTGGGCCAAACTCAATCCATAGGGTGAATTGACGTAAAACGGCTGTGCTTCTGCCCTTGAAGAGGAACCTGCAGTTGGATAGCGCACGTGGCCGATGCCGATGTGGCCTTGCAAGCGTCGCATGTGACGGGTGTAGAAGATATCAGAAACAAGACCGTTTGATTTACGAAGTCGAAATTGACCATCGGCTTCGGTCATGATTCCTGCCGCATCTTGGCCTCGGTGCTGCAGAACAGTGAGGCCGTCATAGATCAATTGGTTGACATGGACGCCGGTCCGTCCTACGATTCCAAAGATACCGCACATGGTCTTGCCTCAACCCAACCAAATCAAGACGCTTTGTAGCCATTGCGCTTTTCGTCCAGCGTGAATTTACTCAAGCCTTGGGACGGTGAGTCTTTTTTGCCCAACTGTATTTGCGGATGCGAGAAGTTTCGCCGTATCCACATGATGCGCAAACGGACTTTTGCTTGTGGTATGCGTTGCGTCCGCAGCGTCGGCAACGGATGTGGGTGGTCTTTTGACGCTTACCCATGGATGGAGTACCCTTCGACATTGAAACACCTGCTGAACACGCCCACCGACCTCCTCCTTATGAAATCAACGGAGGTGATATTCGCTTTGCCAAGCCAGAATTACTCTTCTTCAAAGGAAGTTTTTCGCGCTTTTTGAGCGGTAATGGTTGCGAAGGTGAGACCAAGCGCCAAACCAAAGGCGAGAACAATCGCCCCAGCTGAAACCAGCATGTGGACGATGTTATACATGATCTGGGCCCGTATTGATCCGTTGTTTTCCATCAGCATGTCAGTGTTGTCCAAGAGGATCACTGAGGTCAAAAGTCCCATTGCTGCAGCCGCAAGCATACCGAACAGAGGTGCAAGCGGGCGTTGACGTGAATCAGCATAGAAGAACAAATTTCCAAGCAAAACAAGGGACCCGAGTGTGTATGCAGTCAACAAGGCGTTTGCAAACCTGGGTAAACTGTCTGCACCTGCCCCAACTGAACCACCAAGGCTCAAGTCGATGGCCAAAAGGGAAAATAGAGGAAGCAGGAAGGCGATAATCATTGCACGCCAAGTGAAGACAAGTCGCTCATCATTCAGATTCGTCACCCCCTAAGTTCGCAGACACAATCGCAGCAACATGCTCCAATTCTTTCGAGGTTGGAGGGTGGACTGAAGGTGGCTCTTCTAAAGAACGCTCATGGAGCATGATGACGCCTCCAAACACCAAGATGGCAATGGCAAACCCAGCAGCGGTTCCCAGCAGATCCGCACCGGCAAGCCACAGGTGATATCGGAACGAGGCTGCATCGACAGCCGAACCATCGATGGTCATGGCGAGTACGATCAACGAGAAAACAAAACCAGAAACAAACCAAAGCACGTTCGATTCTTTTGTTCTACGGTCGCCAATAACACGGAGGCTCAAAGCAGCTCCAGAGCATAGACAGGTCAAGAGCAATAGGAAGGTCGGCCAGAAGACAAGCCAATACCGGTTGACTTCACCATCGAGACTTGGCGTCAAATTCCACCAATGCATCCCAACAAACCAAACAAATCCGATCATGAATGCCATCACGCCGAGACGGCGATCGCTTTTCGGAAGTTTCCCAACAGCAACATTTCCCGAGAAGGCAACAAGGTACAATCCGGCCAAAAGAAGCGCAGCGGGGCCGACCAAAAAGCCAAGCAGATGCCCTGCGGCAACCGAAGGTGATTCTGGAACAGTCCATGGGGAAAGAACAACTCCGGTGAAGCCAAAAAGTGCTAGTGCTTGACCCATCCTCCGCTGCATCGACCCCTTAGAGGACAGCGAAATCCAGGTTCCAAGCGGTATAAGTGCGACAGGAAGCCAGAACCATAGGGCGGCTTGGGCCATCGCATCCATACGGGTGGCTCTCGCTTTGTTCTTATCAATTCAACCCTGAATTCCATGCGCAGTCGCACGATTCCATGGCGGTGGCTGGTGCGGCATGGCTAAATACCCGACTCTTGTGGCCCGAATGCTTAAGGTGCTCTTATGGTGAAAATGCCTCGTCAAGTCAAGCGTTACAGTCCCTCGGCTGGTAAGCATACCATGCACACAGTGGAGCGTGTGAAGAAGAAGCGCGCATCCGAACTTCGCTGGGGTCAGCGACGGTTCCGCCGTGTTATGGCTGGATACCGTGGTTTCCCACGTCCAAAGCCTGACGGCCGTGAAAAGCCAACCAAGCGAGTGAATATTCTCTTCCGTTGCACGGAGACCGGCAAGGCGCATTATGCACCATGCAAGCGAGCTAAGAAGTTCGAATTGATTGACAAGTGAGTTGACACCTATGGCTAAAAATTTCTTCAAAGTTGCCTGCGCAGACTGCGGTAATGAAACCACAATCTACTCTCGTGCTACAACCATCGTGTCCTGCAATGTGTGCGGCGCTACCCTCACCAAGCCATCCGGCGGCAAAGCCGATCTCGTTGGTTGCACTGTCGTCGAAGCACTCGAGTAAGGAGGCTGAGCCTCCATGTCCTCCGAGAAAGCAATGAACACTCCCTCGGAAGGCGAACTGGTCGTCGTTTCTGTTACGACCGTAAAACAAAACGGAGCGTATGTCTCCCTCGACGAATTCGAGGGTGTTGAAGGATTCATCTTCATTGGAGAAATTGCCAGTGGCTGGGTCAAGAACATTCGAGCGTTTGTTCGAGAAGGGCAGCGCTTGATTTGCAAAGTAATGCGGACAAGGAAAGATGGAACCTCATTGGAACTTTCCCTCAAATCCGTTTCAGAAGAACGACGACGCGACCGTTTGCAAGAATGGAAGAACGAACAGCGTGCTCACCAATTGCTCAAGGTATTGGGTGAAAAGGTTGGATGGACCCCAGAGGAGATTTCATCCTCAGGCGAAGAACTGAGCGACGCCTTCGGCGGATTGTATTCTGCGTTCGAAGAAGCAGCAATGAACGAAGGTGCGCTGCAAGATGCAGGGTTTGAAGGCGACTGGCTGCAACCTTTCATCGAAATTGCGGTTGAGAACATCATTCCTCCATTTGTCGAAATCCGTGGCACGCTCACCTTGAGCATCAACGCAACCAACGGTGTTGACGTGATCCGTGAAGCGTTGCTTGCCGCAGAAGCGTTCTCTTCTCCAGAAGAGGAAATCGAAATCACCTGCCACTACAACGGAGCTCCTGAGTACCGTTTGGAACTCAAGGCTCCTGACTTCAAAACCGCTGAGTCACTGTGGGAACAAGTCACTTCAGCCTCGGTCGATCATGTCGTCGCATCTGGCGGCGAAGCAGAAGCCTATCGAGAGTGAATCACACCAAATGAGGGAAACACATGGCTCGACAAATCCTTCAACAGTGCAAGACATGCAAAGCATGGTCATTATCCACAACCTGTTCTTCATGCGGCGAAGTTGCTCAGGCAGCAGCACCCCTCAAATGGTCCCCTGAAGACAACAGAGCAACCATTCGCAGGAAGATGTACGGTGTAGAAACTCCTGAATGGGTCGATGGGCTCGCCACACTTCCTTCACTTCAAGACATGAAAGACACCCATGTCGCCTCTGAAGAAGAGTGATTTCTCGCCTTCTAAATCAACAGCCGAAAACAGGCCCCAGAGCCTTGGTTCAATGTCAAACATTATAGCGCGGCGCGATTCGTTCAAGCGTTTATGGGATTGCACATCGAATGGAGAAAGCAGCCCAACATCCTCGGCGATCATCGTATGATGCTCTTCGCCCTTCCAGGAGTTGGTAATGTGGGGAAAGCCGCACTGGAAGGTTTGACTCAAGCCAACCAGTGCACTGAGTTGGTGCGCTTCCACCATACAGCGCTACCTCCTCTTGCTGAATTGGATGAGGACGGACTGCTCACCCCCCCTCACCTTTCACTTTCCGCTATAGAATCATCTACTGGAGTACGCATCTTGACACTCACAGGTACCTCACAACCCCTTGAACCAGAGCATCAAGGTAGTTTGGCACACGAACTCACAGCATGGCTTTCACAACAAGGCGTGAAGGAATTGTATGTCTTGGCGGGCCTGATGGATGCCCCGACACGAAAGGAGTGTTTCATCGTCCCTTCAAGCAAACAACATCGCATTGAATTGGAGTCGTTAAGCGTCGATGTTCGACGGGATGAGCCACGCTCTGGAGCGATTGGTCTTGCCGCATTAATGGCGTCACTCGGCCCGTTGTACAACGTTCAATCCTCTTGTGCAATCGCAACCACTGTCGGCTCAAGCGGGGATGTGTTTGCCTCACAGAGGTTGCTGGAAGCCCTTGATGGCTGGTTTGATCTTGGCATCGCCTTGCCTGCAGACGCTCAAGCAATGCTCTCTGAGAAATTGGCCTCACTCGCCCCTAAGAGCAAGGAAGATTACGTCGCAGAGTTGACTGAATCGCCTGATGCATTCTACATGTAAGGCGTACTGAGCGCTTACAAGCTGCATTGGCGCCGAGAGAGAGATTTGAACTCCCGTGTCCAGGGGACAGTGGATTTCGAATCCACCGCAATACCGGGCTATGCGATCTCGGCCGTATTCTTGGGTCCAGCGCCACCGTCATAAGCATGGCGCCACACCATGCCGCCATGCAGGTTCGCTTCCATGGCCGAGATCACAACATGGAGGTTGAGTGCGATGAAGGCACTTCGGTGCGAGAGGCGCTTGCAGCGGCTGGCGTTCTCGCTTCGACGGTCATTGTCAGTCACGATGGCGTGGTTCTTCCGCATGCAACCGTGCTCAATGCAGATGTCGCCCTTCTGGTCACCACCGTATCATCGGGTGGTTAATCACCACGATCAACCCGATGGGTGATCTGAATTTTCGAATTGCGGTTGATTTGGCCTTTGACATCGATGGCCCATGCATCGAGGCTGATGTTCGCAACCACCAGAGTATCTCCAATTTCCGCCAAGTCGTATTGGGGGCTCCAATCTGCTGCCCATCCTTCAATCTTCATCGAACCGGTCTCATCAAGGAGCATCATGCCTTTCCTGTGCCATGATTTCCCGTTACGTCCAACGCCTTTCTTTTCAAACCGGTAGACGAGGTTGCCTGTCACGTTCCATCTTGCTCGGAAGTCGAGCAGGGTTGTTTCGATGTGCTCACCTTTTGATGCGTGGACAATGATAGCGTGTGGGTCCACCTTCAATTGTAATTCTCCCTTGTAATTGGCAGATGGTACCACGCCGTCTAATTTCACTCGGTCCCCTTTGGCAATGCTTGGCGGCCACGCAGGTTCTCCGTCTTGGTGGGTGTCGACAAGCAATTGAATGTCTGCGAAACAGCCGTCTTGAACGATTTTGATTTTCGGTCTTTTTCCTTCGCCACCGCCTAAGATGCTGAACACTTCTGCGATCAAAGTCATTCTGGGCTCCAACGCATTCATTGGGGTCAAATCGAAGGAAGTTGTTGAGCCTGGCAATTGAACATGACCGCCATTTGGCAACTCTTCAGGCCCTTGACCACCGGGGCAAATAGCCTTCCAATCACAGGTGTCACAACGAAGGGTCCCCGGTGCTTCTGTTGGCACGCCACCAGGTGAAAAACCACGCATGGGTGATGGTTTTGGAGGGCATTCATCCATCGAAGGGACTTCTGACTTCAATTGCTTCCAGAGGTCATTGAGGCGTGCCTCCATGGTGTTCATTTCCTCCTCGGAAGGTACCGGGATTTGTTTGATAGCGTCGGCACCAAGGTACCAAATCTCAAGGTTGTCGACCTGCTCTTTTTTGCCATGGGTGATCCACCAAAGCATGGCATACATTCGTAATTGCTCGACATAATTGCCTGAGCGGTCACCTGCTCCAACACTGGCTTTGAGGTCAACAATGTTGATTCGCCCATCCCAACGGTAGACTAAATCATACTCACCCTGGAACCAATGCTCTGGATGAATGGCGTTCATTGCAAATTTCCCAGCGTTTGGGTCGACAAACCACGGACGAGCGATTTCCCAAGCCTCTACGAGGGTGACTGCACCTTCCTGTGCGAGCGGGTGGCGCAGTGGTATTTCGTAGGCTCTGCCGTCCGGAGAGGGCCAGTATGGCCGCTTTCCTAACCGCCAAGCATCGAGTTCTGGTCCACCTTTAGCTTCTAAGCAACGTTCAACCTCTGCAAGATGCATTTCTAAACCGTTGAGGCACATTGACATGCACCGTTCAGGATCAACGCTTGACCATTGACCTGCTTTGCGTTCATCTTTTTGCCATTCCATTTCCATGGTGTGGAGGGCCAATGGAAGGTGAGTTTCGAGGCGTTGCTTCGCCCAAGCACGTAGGCTGTTCATCGTGCTTGGCCATTGATTCACAGGCAAAGGGAGCAAACGATCTGCAGGCCACACTGTACCAGCATCTCGACTCGGCACACCTGATTCATCCAGTGGAATGTTGGAAAGGGTGTCTGCTGCTGCCCCTGCGACAAGCAAAGCAGGTGATTCTTGCAGCATTCGACAAAACGCCTCTTCGACCGCTCGACCCACAAAGAGAACGGGGATTTGTGGCATCTTGAAGCGCCGTACCTTTTCATAATACCACAAACGTGGGCAGGCGGTATAGGCGTTGACTTGACTGGCACTCAGGCGATTAAAGGGGCCAACGGAATCCACTTCAGGAACTGCGAGGCGGACAGGCATACTGCAATGACCCTCACCGACGCTTCTTAAACTCTAAGATGAAGGTGGGGAAGTTTTCACACTCAAACGAGTTTTGCGGGTGTCCATGCGAAGTTGTGGTAAGCCCGCCCTCCAGCCAAGTTCTGCCGCCATGAGTTTGATTTGATCGCCTGGGCGAATGGATTCCATTTGACCAGTGATGCTGGATCCGAAGGCTGCAATTTCAACAACATGGGAACCATCCCAAAGATGCATGGCAAGCATGGTCCAAGGTTTTTCATCCAAGCGAACACCGGACCTCTTTCGCAAACTCAACACCACGCCCTCAACGTTTGCACGGGTGCGCAAAAGTCCCAAACGAGTGAGGTTTTCATCAAGTGTCTGATCGTTCTTCTCAAAGATGGATTTGGCTTCCTCAAGCGTGCAAATTTTACTTTTAGAATCAAGATACAATCGCGGTGAACCGCGCCAAACGCCGGGAAGAGCATCAAGGATGACAATGGCGCCGTTCGGGCCGTCATGAAGTTGAGGGAAGGAGCCTGGTTCGCTCTCTTCGACCGTCAGTTGGGCCCCCCCCGACATCAGCATAGCACCTAAAACTGGCTCGCTGAAGTGATTTGGAAGCGGCCCCCAAGCGCCGGTAAATGTTCCAGTTACGTTGACACGGTTGGGAATTGAAGAAAGCGGTTGACTTGGTGAAACGATGGATTGTGAGCGTACCTGCGTGATGGTGTCGAGTAAATCTGTGTTCAGGAAATTCCCTTCTTCATCGGTTGTCAAGCTGCACCAATGGCACCCAGCGGCTTCACCATCACATGCTTCACCAGGGAGCGCAGGCAGGGCAACGGGTCCAGAACCCATGCTTTGCATGGCCTTATTTGTTGCAAAAAATTCCTCTGTCATCGATGAGATTTCCTGTTTTGTAGGCGCCTCGTATTCAACGCGATGTGGCCCACTAAGGTACCAACCTTCCATGGAAGCAACCAGTTCGCCGTCGTGAGTTTCATGCCAAAGCCAAGCATAAAACCGCAACTGATGTTGAAGCGATGCTGCAAATCGAGAGGTGGGGTCGCCGGATTTGATATCGACCAAACGAAGTTTGCCGTCCCATCTTAAGACAAGATCGAGTTCTCCTGCTGCCCATCCACCTGGATGATACAATCGTTGAGGCTGATGAACACGAGGGTCTTTCACCCACGGACGTGCGATTTCCCATGCTTCATGCCAAGCAACTGGCGCTCCCTTTTCCAACCACACCATAGGCTCATCAGTGGCCCAAGTGCGCATCCCGAAACTTCGAACTTTATCTGGTACAGGGAATATGGGTTCATCACCCCAAGCCGGAGAAGGTACTTCAAACGGGCTATTTCCGCTTCGGTATTGTTCGAGGTATGGGCCGCCGTTTTCGTTGTAACAACGGTTGACCTCTTCCATGAAAAGAGTCAGTCCTGCTCTGATTTTCACTTCCAATGACTCGACCAACACATCGTCCCATGTGGTGTGCTCTGCGTGCCACAAGGAGTCTTTCCAAGCCGCTAATCCTGCATCATAAGCACGCTGTGCAGCAGCGGGAACTTTTTCAGTGATCCAATGCCCGAGTCCGGTAAGTGAGTTGATGCTTGTTTCGGGACGATGCATCAACAAACCGCACAATTCATCTTCAATGACAATGCCCAAAATTTGTGATGGCGTGGTTGGGCCAGATAGACCAAGTTTTGATCCGAGGAACCATTGACGTTGACAACGGAGAAAGGTTGTGAGACCGCTCGCTGAAATCCTCGACCTTGAACGCCCCAATGGTCCTCCGAGTGGGGGAACTCCGACTGGCATAATTCATCCCTCCTCGGTCAATGATTGAACGAATAGTAATCTCCAGAGGTGCGTTGTTCCCGGTCTTTCCTGCTTGCGGATTTATTGATTCTTGGGCGCTTTGAATCATGGTCCCTTCTGAAAGTCACGTTCACACCTTGGAGGAATCGATTCATTCCTTCTTGTAATTTGAATGGGCCCTCCGCCTTACCATAGGTTCCTCCCTCACCTTCAAAGACGAGCAATGAATCACTGACGATATCGATGAAGTAGACATCGTGATCGATAACAAATGCTGATTTTTCGTTTGCTTCCATGGTCCTTCTAATGGCTTTTGCAGCCTCCATACGTGCGTTTGCATCGAGGTGTGCGGATGGTTCGTCCAGCAGGTAAAGGTCAGCTTCCCGACCGAGACAAATAGCAATGGATACGGCTTGCCGTTCACCACCAGATAGTTTCTTGACTCGCTTTGGAAGCAATTCATCGACCCCAAGAGCCCGAATGACGTTCACGTTGAATTCGCCACTTCGCCATCGTGGACCGATTTCACTGTCGAGCCAGAGTTGCACGCTTCCATCAATGTCAACATCGATGTGCTGGGGTTTGTATGAAATTGAAGCGTCTGAAGTCACCCAGCCTTCGTCATACTCATGTTCGCCTGCCAGGACCTTGATCATGGTCGACTTACCTGTTCCGTTTGGTCCAACGACGCCAACCACTTCAGAGCGATGAACTGCGCCTTCACCTGTGGCGAGTGTAAAATCACCGAGCGTCTTGCCAAGGCCGCCCCATGAGACCACTTGTGAACCAAGTTCTGCAACACGGTCGCTGTGGTTTAGGAATTTGATGGGTTTGTCACGGATCCTGACGTTTTGCTCAGGAAGAAAACCGTCGAGGTAGGTGTTGATGGCTTGCCTGGTTGACCGGGCTGGTGTGAAAATACCGAACGCTCCCTTCTTCCCATAGACGATGTGAATCAAGTCGCACAGCACGTCGAGGACCGCTAAATCGTGCTCAATGACAATGACCCTCTTTGTGGTCGAAAGTTCCTGAATGATGCCAACGATTCGCATTCGTTCGTGGATATCAAGATAGGACGAGGGTTCGTCAAAGAAGTAGACATCAACGTCCCTAAGCAGCGTTGCGCAAATGGCCATCCGTTGCAATTCACCACCAGAGAGTTGTTGAATGGTGCGATCCAACAAATGATCGATCCCTAATTTCTCGGTCATCTCTGTGAACATGTTCCGCTCATCGACCTTCATCAAGAGGTCGCGAACGCTCCCTTTCACTCGTTTTGGTAGACGGTCTACATTCTGAGGTTTGAGGGCAACACGGATTTTTTCAGCTTTGACTGCAACGAAGAAATCCCGAAGTTCACCCCTTGGGAGAGATTCGATGACCCCATCCCAATCAGCTTCTTTGTCCATCCAATCTCCAAGATTGGGGACAATCCGGCCAGAAAGGGCGTTGATTGCCGTTGATTTCCCCATGCCGTTTGGCCCAAGAATACCAACTACGCTTTCTTTGGAAGGTGTCGGCAGACGGAATAAACGGAATCCATTCATGGAATAGCGGTGGATCATGTCCGTTTCGAGTTCGCTTGGCAACTGCTCAATGATCAAAGCATCATGCGGGCATTTGTTCACGCAAATCCCACAACCTATGCAAAGGCTTTCCGAAATGTGAGGTTTGCCTGTTTTGTCATCAAGAATTATGCATTCTTGTCCGTTTCGAACTGGAGGGCAAAAGGCGTGGCATTCGTCGTTGCATTTCTTTGGTTGACAACTGTCTTCCTTTAGAACGGCCACTCTCATTGTCTTCCCTCCCTGCTCCGATGAATTGTTGTGGATGTATTGGACTTATGGAACTCGCGCCCAAACAACACGCCGAACATGCGTTCAGCACGAAATGGGCCAAGCCCAAATCGGTTTCAAATGAGACCCTTGAGGTGCTCGTGACCCTTGATGAGGCGAACGGTGCACGGAGTTGGGAACTTCATGCTGGCCTTGCGCAATGCATCTCGGGCAGTGAGGTAATATTCTGGGTGAACTTGAATGGAGATCACACGTTGTCCACGCTTGACACGTGCAGCGGTTCCGACGTTCTTTCCGAACGCACATCGCATACCTTGGGACACACGGTCTGCACCGGCGCCAGTTGCTTGCTTGTTTTCACGAAGCACGTGGTGAGGGAAGGTGTGGACTCGAAGAGCGTAGCCTTGAGCACCAGCTTGCTTACGGATGGTCGAATTCGAAATAACACGGGCTGCTTCGAGCGCAGTGTGACGGATTTGCACGTTGTTGTCTGCGCGCAGTTCGAGGACGACAGGGAACTTCCCTGTCTCAGCAGCAACACGGTTTCCGACGTGGTACTGGTGGATTCTGTTGTTAGGGACACCACCGATAAACTTGCGTCGGGTGTACGCGGGTCCTTTCAATCGGCGATACATGGATGCAGGTTTGCGTGCCATAATGAACTCTCCAAGCAACCCTGCGACCAATGGTTCCCTTATCATCCCTCCGCCTCAGCATTTGCCGGCCAGACCGTGTCAAGGTCGAACCTACCGCCTCATTATGAGGGCGACAAAAGCATTCATGTGCTCCATTCGTTTGCTTGTTTCATGGCGAAGGGTTGGCGAGGATACCTTGAGGAGGAATCCGAATACCAGTGGGTTGCCATGGCCGGATTTTTTATCTTCATCCTTCTTGGTGCTGTGGCCATTCAAGGCACAACCAACCTACCAGGCGTTGCGGTTGGAGCACAGGGCGCATCTCATGATGGAGCCAGAGTGTTGAACATCGTCTATTCTGACGACACATCCTTCACTGCGCAGATTGTGACAGCAGACGGCACCGACTTGTACCAGCAGAACGGTGAATCAAGCGTTGTTGAACTGATGATTTCGTCCGAGGGATCAAGCGCAGATGACATTCGATTCATTACCCTCCTAGAGAACGGCAACGTGGTGTTTTCACCGCAAGAAAACACCATCCAAGTGGTCCATACAGCGCAAAACGAACCTGCAGGGGAAGTTTTGATTTCCACAATTGAAATGGACAACGGAACAGGTGAATTCGATGTGCATGACCTTGCAGAATCTTCCAACGGTGAAACCACCTCATGGATGATGATAACCGATGAAAACGAGAGCACCAGCATACGAGGCTTTGGAAGCATCACATCGAGCTCAAGTTCTGCCAACACCATCGCTACCTCAATGTCCGATTCGGTGCTGTCTTACCCGTTGGTGAACAGCGCCGGTGTCGTTTGGCAAAAGATTGCCCCGCTCAACGGAGACTTGTGGGGCGCAAGTGGCTACCTGTCCTTCATATCCACCGGAGCCGGAGCGAATCCTGCATCCCCCGCACTGCTCCCGGTCGTAGCCGTGATTGAATGGGACGGAACGCAAACTGCGCCCTTAATCAAAACAATACACACGGGTGATGAGGGCCAAGTCCACACCTTAATTCCCCTCTCGGACTCGACGATCTTTGCAGCCGGGACAGAAGAAAGCACGGTGATTTCCTCAGATGGTGAACTCACTCAAATCAACACGGGATCTGTCGCTGCTGTCGCGGATCATCTTGACCGAGTGTGGTTGTTTGGCGACATCGGCAGTGAGTCGATATTGCGCATGACTGGTCTCGAAGAAGAAGTTGTTTCGCTCGCCCGACCACTGGCGTTCACCACAGAAGCGAGTGGTTTTGGAACTTATGTGATTCACCTTCACGGCCTGGATGAAATGGGCGAGGTAAAGACACTGACCATTGACACCACTGCCGCAGGCTCTATAGAGAGCGGCAGGGGCTTTTTGAACCTCATGTTCCTTGGAGTCTGCACCGTGATCATGAGCGTTATGGCTTGGTCTGCGGGCGGTAAATTGAAGCGCATGAAAAAGATTTGAACACAGCCCAGTTTTCATCACGAAATGCAGCGGAATCAGAAAATGCGTTGAGAACCTTCATTTGCTCTCGGCAACGACAGAAAACTCCAGCGGAAGCAAGGAGGTCAATGTCGATGGGGAAAAGGGGCATGATGGACCAGTTTGCTGATATCAAAGCAAAACACCCCGACTCCATTTTGTTTTTCCGAATGGGCGATTTCTATGAATTGTTCCATGAAGACGCAGTGATTGGTTCTGAGGTGCTTGGTTTAGCACTCACCTCGAGGGATAAAAAAGCAGACGCACCAATCAGAATGGCCGGATTCCCATGGCACGCATTAGAGGAGAACATTCGAGGCATGCTCAAAGCAGGCCACAAAGTCACCGTTGCTGAACAAGAGCAAGAATTGCGAGAAGGAGCAAAACTACTGGAACGGGTTGTGACTCGTGTCTACACACCAGGTAGCCTCTATGAAGAATCCCTCCTTGATACGGATGAACGATCTTTACTGACAAGTATATGCCTTGGAAAGGATGAGTTGGGCGTGGGTATCATCGACGCCTCGACAGGGCAAGCATGGGCCTCAAGTTTGCATGGAAGCGACCGATACTCACGAGCATTGGACGAGGTGTTAAGATGGCGCCCCACTGAAATCGTGATTGCCCCCAAAGACGCAGATGACCAGCAGTTACGAGCCTTGTTCACCAACCTTGATGGCATCACAATCAGTCAACACCGAGCAAGCGATGCAAAATGCAGACAACGACTTGCGAAGGTGCTGAAAGTAGCCGATTTGGGCCATCTGGATTTGGATGATTCCCCCTTGGCGCTCGCTGCGGCGGGACTCGCTGCCGACTACCTCGCTTCGATGCATTTGACCGAAGATGTGCCACTGAGGGACCTCGAGGTCATGGAAGAAACTTCACATCTCGTTCTTGACCAGACCACGTTGAGAAATTTGGAACTCACTTCGACCCTAGCAGGTGAGCATGAAGGCAGTTTACTTTCGAGTTTGAACGCCTGCAGAAGCGCAATGGGTCGAAGATTGCTCAAAACATGGATCCTCCGCCCATTGGCAGACCTCGATGCAATTGCTGCTCGCCATGATGCTGTGGGGGCGCTCACGCGCTCTTCCCGGCGGTTGGATGGATTGAGAGAGGCTCTCAAAGGATTGAGGGATATGGAACGCCTTGCCACACAGTTGGCGTACAATCGCTCAAATGGACGGGACTTACTCGCAGTTGCCCATGCATTGGAGCGAATGCCGGCCATCATTCATTTGTGCAATGAAACCAATGATCCACTCCTGGTCCATCTCGCCACAAATTTGGACGCTTTGGAAGACATGGCAGAAACAATCCATCGGACCCTTGTCGATGAACCACCGCTAAGCGTTCGCGACGGAGGCTTGCTCAGACAGGGCGTGAACTCAACCATCGATGAACTCCGTGAAACATCCTCAACGGGCCAATCTTGGTTTGCTGATTTAGAGACGAAATTGAGGCAAGAACTGCAGATTCC
>CALKDX010000052.1 GCA_938084455.1 Candidatus Poseidoniaceae archaeon | reverse complement strand
TCCATTGCTTCGAGCGTTTCGGTGACCGTGCCAACTTGATTGAGTTTGACAAGCATGGCATTCGCCGCGCCGATTTCAATGCCTTGAGCAAGTCGCTCTGATTGAGTGACAAACAAATCATCGCCAACCGTCTGGACTCTGTGGCCTTCGCGTTTAGTGAATTGAGCCCATCCCTTCCAATCGTCTTCACCGAACCCGTCCTCTATGGACAGAATTGGATACGCATCGAGCCAAGACGAATACACATCTGCGAGGTCTTCGCTCGACAGAACTTTCCCATCCATATGATATCCATCTTCGTGGTGGAATTCAGTGGCTGCAACATCGAGTGCAATGCCCATTTGCTCGGTGGAGTAGCCTGCTGCTTCAATGGCACGGACCATGTACTTCAGGCCCTCTTCGTTGGCTGGAAGATTTGGTGCAAAGCCACCCTCATCACCAACTCCGCCCAGAAGCCCGTCGGATTTGAGTTCCTTTTTGAGCGCATGGTATGTTTCAACGCCTGCTCGCAGCCCCTCTTCAAAGGTGTCAAAACCGTGTGGCATGACCATAAATTCCTGAACATCAACGTTGGATGCAGCGTGGGCACCACCATTGAGAATATTGAGCATTGGCACCGGCATCAATCCACCAGCGACACCGCCGATGTACTTCCAAAGCGGCAACTCATGAACTGCTGCGCCTGCATGAAGACACGACAGGGATGCACCGAGCATGGCATTGGCGCCGAGGTTTGCTTTGTTTGGAGTTCCATCCAGTTCGATCATGACTTCATCAATGACTCGTTGCTCATCCACTGGAAGACCGACGAGAGCTTCCTCTATGCGGTCTGTGATATTCTCAACGGCAGATTGTACGCCTTTTCCAAGATAGCGTGTAGCGTCGCCGTCCCTCATTTCTAAAGCCTCATAGGCTCCTGTGGAAGCGCCGGAAGGGACCGCTGCTCGGCCGAGCAATACACCGTCGACGAAGCAATCCACTTCGACGGTCGGGTTTCCGCGGCTGTCAAGAATCATTCGAGCATCAAGACCTGTGATGTGTCCGGACATTGGCTTCCCCGAACCTTGCCAAACGAAGACGACCTTTGAATCAAGCGGAACATGAACAGGGGGATTGTTTCGAGTTTTTTCGAACTGTGGCCAATATTGGCCAAAGAAGAGTTTTTACCCTCGGTCCCATTTGCCACAAAATGCAAATTTTTTCCAACGGCTTATTTAGCCTTTATTGGCCCTTAAAATTTGATTTTTTTTCCGCAAGGAGGGGAAAGAGCAGGTTTGATATACTCAAAGCGGAAGGCCGCGACATGCCTCGTGTTGCCGAAATCGATCGTGCCATCCTCGCCCAACTCAGAAAGAACGGAAGGATGTCCTATGTCGATTTGGCCCGAGAGGTCAGTGCATCAGAGCGAACCGTCCGCACCCACGTGCGCAAAATGGAGGAAGAGGGGACCATTCGAGGCTACACCGTGCGAGAAGGTGGCGTTGGACTCACTGCATTGGTCCGAATCAAGGTTTCACCCGGTGCAGAAATCGGTTCTTTCGCATCTGAAGTGACGGGTTGGGACGGCATCGAGATCATCTACGAAGTGTCTGGTGATGCTGATTTAGTCGCCCTGGTCCACGTTGATGACACCATGTCATTGCGAACGCTCCTTGACAAAATGTGGCTCGCAGCCCCAAATGAAATTGCTTCAACAACCACCGAATTGGTGCTCGAGCAATACTGAGTTATTCCTCTTCAGCCGGTGGCGTTTCCACCTTTGGCTTTTCACTCGGCGCAGGCAAGCCATAATCGATACCGCAACTGCGACAAACCATTTTGTCGTCCCAATCGCACTGACGCCTGCAACCACTCATCGACTCACCACTTCACGCCTTCCACTTCACCGAGCAACCGATGGATTCAGTGTGCTCGATGGCAGGGGTCTGGCCAGACAACATGGCTTCTGCTGCGTCTTTGAGTTCCGTTGCAGTCACCTTGGTTGGATCCCTTGGGGCATCGTCCATTCGCCCCTGGTAGACCAAACGATTGTTGGCGTCGAAGAGGAAAAACTCCGGTGTTCGCTTTGCTCCATAAGCATGAGCGACTTCTTGGGTTTCGTCGTGCAGGTAAGCATAGCCCATTGACAAGGCTCGCTTTTCCATGTGCTCGAACGAATCATTGGGATAGACCACTGGATCGTTTGAGTTAATGCCAACAAAACCGATGCCTGCTTGGTTGCACCATGAGGCCATTGATTCCATTCGCTCGATGCTTGCAATGACGTAAGGGCAATGGTTGCACTCGAAGACGATGATCGTTCCTTTTTGCCCAGCTGATTGTTCAAAATTCATTGTTTGCTCGCCGACTGTGGAGTTTGCATTGGTCAATTCAAAGGCTGGTGCAATCTGTCCAATAGAGAGGGGCATGGAGCAACGAGGGGACCGCCCCTCAAAACAACTTGTATGGCTTCTTTGCCGGTATCACAACTAAATACTATGCAATGTGATTTTTATCCATGCAACCGCAAATGCAAGGTATGCCACACGTAGCCCGACCTGCGAACATGATGTCGATCATGGACGCTACGAAATCATGTTTCCAACAATATGTTGGATTCAGCGGCCGAGCCAGCCGCTCTGAATATTGGTTCTTCTACCTGAGTTTCATCGTTGTAGTCATCGGAATGACCGTTCTCACAGTTGTTTCCGCCTTTGTTCTCGATGCTCTTGCGGGCCTCATGGGGATGCTGACCATGGTTGCTTACCTCGCGTTCATCCTCCCCTTCATCTCTGTCAGTGTGAGAAGATTGCACGATCTTGGCAAATCCGGTTGGATGTTCCTCGTTGTCCTCATTCCGATCGTGGGCGGTATTTTGCTCCTCGTTTGGTTTGTATCCGATGGACAACCCCATGACAACGCATACGGCGCTGTTCCAACCAACACCCTTTGATCGAAAAAGACAGCCCAAGCGTTCAAGTTCTTCGGCTTAAAGGGAACAACATGGCTTCTTACACGGTATCGTGCGGCGGCCACATCACGTTGCTGTTTTCCATTTGGAAGGACGCTCGACTGGCTCGATCTCAAGGAAGCAGAGGGGCTGGTTTCAACGTCGTCGATGGGGTTGAAGCGACCGTACGCCATATGGGGACAAATGCACCAGATACACCTGCTGAATTATCCCAAGGCTCAGGTCTTGACGGACGCCCCAGCACAGTTGAGCCAGGCGAGGTTCGATTGAACATTGTGTCAATGCAAGGCACCCCAATCGAACACTCTGAGCATTTTTACATCGATTTGATCGAAGGGCTACGAGATGCCCGTTTGCTCAATCCAGCAGAGGCGTTTGACATCGACGTCGTGCTTGCTCTGCCAACAAGCCAAGGCTTTGGTATGTCTGCAGCAGGTTTGGTGGCAGTCGCTCGAGCGCTTCACGCTCATTCCAAGATCGGTCGAGAAGACCAATACCTCCGTGTCGCCCATCGAATCGAGCGGATTCACAGCGGCGGGCTTGGTGACGTGCTCGGAATCGCCGCACAAGGTATTGAGCTGAGGCTTGAACCAGGGGCGCCTGGGGCTGGCGGCAAGGCCGTTGGATTTCCCTCCTCACAACCAATTGTCTTGGTCTGGAAACCTGATGAAGCCAGACACACAGCGAAGTACATCGATGACCCTCAGTGGCAACGCACCATTTCTGCAGCCGGAGAAAAGGCCGTTCGTACCCTTCGATTAAACGAATGGAACGCTGATGCATGGAGTGACTTGATGTTGCAATCAAGGAACTTCTCCCAAGCATCTGGGCTCCTAGAGGAGCCAGAGCGGATGTCCCTCAACAGCGCTGTGTTGGATGCCTTACGAGGTATCGGCCTCCACACGCGGGTGTATGTGCGATTGTGCATGCTTGGTGTATCGGTTGCAGTGCTTCCAAGACGGCTTGATGAACCGCTTCAATCTGAAGAAATTACGCTGATTGCTGATGCCCTGAGGACGCTTGAATTTGGTGTTCGGGAAACAAAGATTTCAGGCTGATGTTTCGTCGCTATCCAACGGGCGTAAATCCAGCACATTGGCGTCCAAAAGAGTGCAGGCTGCCATGAACAAATTTGCACTAAAACCGTGACGGTAGACCACAGCACCGCTGCCCCATTCCTCGATATAGCGGTCCATTTGCTTGGCCATTTTCTTTCTTTGGAATTCGACATCCGCACCGTAGAAATGTTTGGCATCAATCCATGCAACTGGGCTGCCATTGATGTGCACATGGTCCAAAAACAGAATGTCTGGTGTGCGAACCGGGCGACCTAATTCCTGTTTTTGTTCCCTCACCATTTCTGGTTGGCGGCGCAGACGAACGCCCTGCTCCTCGAACCAATCTGCAAGAATATCTTCGAACAAATCGGCTTTTTCTTGTGATTCGCCTTGGTCCACGTTTGAAACTCGGTCTGCTGCTTCTGCTGCCTCGAATTCGTCGCGCTCCCTTTGTTTGAGGCGACTTGGTTCCCTAAGACTCTCCTTGATTTTGGTTTTCGACCATCGCATCTCAGCTAAGATCAGACGAAACACATTCATTGGAGGGCCATCGAAGCGTTGAGAGATGTCCACGACTGAAACGCCTTCTCGATACAGGCGAAGCATGTCTTTGGCCCGAGAACGTAACCTTCCATGGCCATACACCGTTTTCTGTTGCATCAGTGCCGAACGCAATGAAAGCGCTTGATCGAGCGTCATGTTATGGTTTTTAACAATTTGAGCCAGTTCGTCAACACGTGCATCATCCAGCCAGCCAAACTCTCCCTTTCGGAGCACTTGTTTGGCCAAGGCTTCCTCGTCCTTGAGAGGCACTGGATTGGTGTCCCAAGTGAAATGGAAGGTTTGTGGTTCGTCCAAATCCTCAGGAAAGCCCATGGGACGTTCGCTTTGTTCAAACCGTTGGTTTGCTTTCTGATCCATTGCTGCAATTCGTTCAGCATGGCGTTCTTTGAGCGAGGATATTGAGGGGCCTCCGTACCGCTTTGGCCGCCGGTTACTGCGGTTTCTATTTCCGCCATTTCTTCGTGAATGATCGCGGCTTTTTCCACTCTTTTTGGAGGAATTGGGACGATTGCCGTCGCCATTTTCACCGCTCATGTGCTCTCGTCTGGGTCGAGGCTCCATGAACACTCGCTTTTATTCTGATTCGGTGAGGAAGGCCTCTTGGGATGGTAAGATCGGCAAGGTTGCGCCACTGCATGCGTCTTTCAACCACTGTTTCGCCATCGCTCGAGGCAGGCGATTCACGCGGCCCTTCATGAATTTCGCCCACCAAGGGACGTCCCACCATGAGGCAATTTCAACCCCACCTCCTTCCTCAGCCCAAACTGTGACGGTCATGCTAAGGTTGGAGAGCGCAGTGCCGAGGGGTTTACCTTCCCGCTGTTGACCTTGCCACAGGAATTCGATCTCTAAAAATCGAGGTGCTTCGCTCGAACGAATGGATTTGACGGACCACATGTCTTCAATCAGCCGTTGTCGCTCAATACGATGCAAATCAAAGCGCTGCCCTTCACTCAGCGCTCCCGTTTTTTCCGAGAGAATTCGACCTGCAGAACTGTGCCATGACGGCCATCGGTCGAGATCAAGCAGGTTGGTGATAACCTGCTCGCTCTCTGAGGGTGAAAGCGATTGACGCCATACACCTTTGGGAGGGTCCATGAGCCTCGGTGGTGTGGTTCGTCCTTGAACATATAGGGTACGAAAAAAGCGGGGTTTCAAATGCAATAAGTCAATCCGTTGGGGTATGCGATGCGCTGCGACTGCACTCTTTTCGTTGCTTCTTGTGCTTTCATCGACAGGTGTTGGGCTGGTCCAAGATTCCAGTCAGTTGACGGGTCAGAACGATGTGAAAAGCGTAGGTGATGGCAATGAGTCGATTGAACTGGTCTATGGTTGGGCCACAAGTGCTGGTGGAGCATTGGATGATTTTATTTCTCAATCTGAAACCTATTCGAACGGGACATTCATCGTAGCAGGGAGTTTCGAAGGCGACATTCAATTCCGGGATCAAATCGATGGCCATGGGGCGATCGGCGGATCAAGCGACCGAGATGGAATGATTGCATGGATCAACCCGAACGGGACATGGAACGCCAGTCTAGCGTTTGGTTCCAACGCAATTGATACGGTGGAAGCCATATCCCTGTTGGATAATGGCGATATCATCGTTGCAGGCAATTTTTGTTTGAACAGCCCCGGATTCCCATGTCAACTCCAACTTGGCGATCTTGACCCCCTCAACAAAGAAGATGAAGATGATGATGGAAACGTATTCTTAGCGCGTTTAAGCCCCCAGGGAACTTGGTTGTGGTCTGCTCAAGTCGGCAACGCTTACGACAATTTCGTGTTTGATATGCTCGTGACTCCAAACAATGAGATCCACCTTGGGGTGTTGTACAGAGGCTCGATGGAATTTCAAGGCGAGATTCTCCCCGCTGCTGAGCAAGGCAGCATTATGATTGCCACCTTCAACGAAGGCGGTGAGCCGATGTCACATGTTGAACTCACCACTCAAGACGGAATTGAATCCGTTGGCGGCCTATGCCAGGATGGTGTTGGTCAAACCTACCTGACGGCAACTTATCGCGGTGAAATCCTCGTCGGTGAAGCATTGCTCATATCTGAAGGCGAAACCGACATTATGGTTGCCGCCTATCAGGGCAGCGAATGGACATGGGCTCTTTCTGGTGGAGGTCCATACGAAGAGCGGGTTTGGGGTTGCTCAGGATCACCAACACAGGGCTTGAGCCTCGTTGGTGAATTTGTTGGTAATGCGAGTTTCGGCGCCCACTATACCTCCACTTCTCAGAGCGTCGACATGCTTCTAGGTTTGATTTCTTCATCCGGTGCTTGGAGCACCATTGCTACTGCAAGCGGGGTTGGGGTTGACCGGGCTACAGGCATCGTGACCAACATCCAAGGCGACATCACGCTAACCGGAACGACCACTGGAGGGATCGTGATTGGCGATGACAACCTCACCGATCTCGATGGAGTCAACGATGATATGCACAACGATATCTTCCTTGCCTCATACCTGCAAAATGGCACATGGGCATGGGCTATTTCTGCCGGCGGTGAAGGAAACGATGAACCAACCGGCCTCACATTCGCTCTTGATGGATCCCCTCTGCTCACCTTTATGTTGAGCGGTACAGCCTCCATTGGCGTTCATTCTGCTACGAGTTACGGGGGTTATGATGTCGGAGTTTGGCTTTACCAAACAGACAGGGACGGCGACGGTGTTCTCGATGGTGAAGACAACTGTCCTCGGGTCGCCAACACGAATCAGGCCAACCATGACAACGATTTGTTTGGCGATGATTGCGATGCTGATGATGACAACGACGGTGTTGAGGATACGGTTGATGACTGCCCTACTGGAGCCTTAAATTGGATTTCTGACTCAAACACAGACCACGACAGCGATGGTTGTGAAGACGCTGGTGAAGATTTCGATGATGATGAAGACACCGTTTTTGATTTCAATGATTTGTGCCCCTTGGGCCCAGTGGGCTGGATTTCAACACCAGAGGAAGACAACGAAGGTGATGGATGCGCAGATTTCGACACCGATGAAGATGGATTCATCGATCAAATGGACAACTGCCCAGATGCTGCAAACCCAACTCAGGCCGATTTAGACGGAGACGGACTGGGTGATGCATGCGATGTCGATCAGGATGGTGATGGAATCGCTGCTCCCGACGACAATTGCCCCAGAGACACGCCAGCATGGACCTCAAACCCGGTCAATGACTACGACCAAGATGGGTGCCACGATTCAATTACCGACAACGACGACGACAACGACGGAATCAACGATGCTGAAGATGAATGCCCCACTGGTGAATTGAATTGGAACAATGCAGCACTTACTCTGAGCATGGATTACGATCAAGATGGATGCAGAGACGCCAGCGAAGATTCTGACGATGACGAGGATGGGGTCCTCGATGAATTGGATGCTTGTCCAGTTGGTTTAATCGGCCCTGCGGGAATTGGCCAGGATCAAGATGGTGACGGATGCATCGATGCTGCTGAAGACGATGATGATGACAACGACGGCGTTCTTGATCTTGTTGATGCGTGTGCTCAAACGCCGCAAGGGGCACAAGTTGGTGTCCAAGGCTGCAGCATGACGCAATTGGATGATGACCTTGATGGAGTGTCAAACGCAGAAGACATGTGCCTCAATAGCCTGCCAGTTGCGGTTGATGAAAACGGATGTGCCGTCATTGATTCAAGCAACACAGCCAAGACTCAGAATGATGATGGAAATGGAGCCACAACGTGGTTGTTCGTTCTTGCAGCCCTCCTGTTGATCGCCGCTGGAGTTGTCGCCTCAAATGGAAAGCCAAGCGCTAAGCCAAAGCAAACGACTTCGCCGCCAAAGCGTCCTGTGGAGCTGGACGATGCGGTACATATCGCGCACGATGACGCTGAAGAAGAGTGAATGACCCGCGTGGGAATTCATGCGTGAAAGCCAACTTGTTAAATAAAAAACACACAAACGCCCATGTTATGAACTCTACTTTGAGGGTCGTTTCTATTGCCTTGTTGATGCTCATGATTGCCTCCGTTCCTGCTATTGAGGGGAATTCAAGTGGTAAGCACAACCAAGCGTCTGCAGGTTGTACGTGCCATTCCAACGCAGGGGGCGTAACAGTTGGTGAAAACTTCCCATCGTCCTACAACGCTGGCCAATCTTACCCGATCACCATCGATGTGAATGGAGGAACACAAGCCTTCATTGGTGGATTCTCCCTACAAATCAACAAAGGCACGCTTGGAAACCCGAGCCCGGATGTACAGATTGCTGGAATGAGCGCAACCCATACCAATTCGAATCAACGAAGCTTCACCCTCGATTGGATCGCACCCGCAGCAAACAGTGGGACGGTTAGCGTTGATATTGCCGTATTGAATGGAAATGGAAATTTCCAAAACAGTGGAGACGGCTGGGCAAAGACCTCGCTGACGATCACTGAAATTCCTCCGTTGAACACCCCTCCAACCGCTTCAAACCTCGTTCTGTCGCCACGAGGCGCAGTCGCTGTTGATCAGGATCTAACGGTGAGTTACACATTCACAGACCCCGATGGCGACGCTGAGTCCAATTCAATGGTCCGATGGTTCGTCAATGGGACCCTCGCCCCTGCGTACAACGATATGACAACCATCGCTGCATCAGAAACTTCCATCGATGAAACATGGACGGTCAAGGTCACACCTAGCGATGGCATGGATTTCGGCCCAGAAGAAACATGCCAAGACCAAGCCATGATCGTTGACATCGACACTGATGGCGACGGCGTCTTTGATGGCGATGATGCTTTTCCAAACGATGCCTCCGAAACCAGCGACAGCGATGGTGACGGGGTCGGCGATAACGCTGATGCATTCCCTAACGATGCAACTGAAACAACCGACAGCGATGGAGATACCGTTGGTGACAACGCAGATGCATTCCCCAACGATGCTTCTGAAACCACTGATACCGACAACGATGGCGTTGGCGACAACGCTGACGCATTCCCTAACGATGCCTCGGAAACACTGGATTCGGACAGCGATGGTGTTGGCAACAACGCTGACGCGTTCCCTAACGATGCCTCGGAAACAATGGATTCTGATGGAGATTTAGTGGGCGACAACGCTGATGTATTCCCAAACGACGCCAGTGAAAGCATGGACACTGACGGAGATTTAGTTGGAGATAACGCTGACGCATTCCCTAATGATGCCTCCGAAACGATGGATTCCGACAGCGACGGCGTGGGTGACAACGCTGATGCCTTCCCCAACAATGCCAATGAAACGATGGATTCCGACAGCGATGGCGTTGGTAACAACGCCGATGCATTCCCTGAGGATGCGAATGAAACAATAGATTCAGACATGGACGGCGTGGGTGACAACGCAGATTGGGCTCCTAATGACGCAAGTGAAACCATGGACAGTGACGGTGACTCTGTCGGTGATAACGCTGATGTGTTCCCCAACGATGCAACTGAAACTGTTGACAGCGACAATGATGGCGTAGGAGACAATACCGATTGGGCACCAAATGACGCCGCTGAAACACTCGACAGCGACAGTGACGGTGTCGGTGACAACGCTGATGCCTTCCCCGACGATGCTTCTGAAACCCTAGATTCGGATGGAAATGGCGTGGGTGACAACGCACAAGCAGCACAAGAGGCTGCTGATGCAGAGGCTGCTGAAGCACGTAGAAACATGATCATCATCGCTTTGATTGTCCTCGCTCTTATTGGCGGTGGCGGAGCGGTTCTCTTCCTACGACGTGGTGAGAATGAAGAGGAACCTGAGAAATCCTTTGAACAGCAATCCATCGTTGCTGCACAACCTGTGATTGCCTCACAACCTGCAGCGGTCGCCGCTGTGGCTGCAACCCCTGTTGTTGCAGCGGTTCAACCTGTGGCAGAGGAACCAACCGTCTTGCGTCAGTGGACCGATGAAGCAGGCTACACCTGGAGGGCCATGAGCGATGGTGGCAACTACTGGTGGACAGGGACCGAATGGAAGCGTGCTTGATCACGCATAAACGACAGCAGGTGAAAGTGGCATAGCGCCACCTGCTCTACCCGTTTTGTCCTCTTCAGACTCACCAAGAACGACAACAACTTCATCCAAGCCGAGTTCTTCTGCAATGAAAGCAGCCCTTTGAGTAAGCGAGGCAACTTCATCGAGGGAACTGCGGATAAGCACCCTTGAATCATCGTCCCACTTGAAGACTTGAGGCAGCATTTTCTTGCCCCAAAAGCCCATGATTTCGCCTTTCCGATCGCCCTGTGCAATCTCCATTTGGCTCAGAACGCTGATGAATTGCTTCGGATTTCCACCTTGCTCAAGGAATTCCAATGCAGTGATTGCAAGTTCGCGTTTCCAAGTCGGTGCAACGATGATGGTCGCTGTTTTGGCCGGCCCATCCAAGTGCCGTTCAGCCACATCCTTGATCTTACGAGCAGATTCAAGGAAACTGCGGGTGGTGGTTTCACCATCAAGAGCGTTTTGTTCCTCTGCAGTGATTGAATCGAGTGAAGGCATTTCAGCTCCACTGATCAACCCCTCCATGCCGAGGACAGACCACCACTCCTCAGCAAGATGAGGTGTCGAAATAGAGAGCATGTGCGCCCAATGTCGAAGGATCCTCTTGGCTAAAACTGGGTTGTTTCCACCGCGACGGGTGTACCAATTGACGTCCTTAACCAGTTCATAGTGGGAGAGTTCAACCGCCCTTCGTAGATCGTAGGTGTCCATCGCTGCTTTGAATTCTGCAACCCTTTGCTTGAGGCGCCCTTCGAACCACACATCCATGTCGCCCGCTTCTCCATCCCAAGATGCCAAACGTTCTGGCATTCCATACAGTTGCATCATCACACGATAGTTTGCTTCCAAAGCCGTGTCAGACCAGTCCATGCCGGCGGTCGGGTTGGCTGCAAACAGAATGAACAAACGCACCGTATCGGCACCATAGCGTTCAATCATGTCTTCAGGAGAAACTGTGTTACCGAGGGATTTGCTCATCTTAGCAGACCGTTCTGTCAGTGGTCCTTCACAGTGGGGGCAGGGTTTGCCGGCATGATCAACTGAGAAGGTTAGGCCGCACGGCTCACACCATGGGGCTGACTTGTTGACCATCCCTTGGCACAGGAGTTCATTGAACGGTTCGTCGATTTGATGCAAGCCAAGGTCGCGAAGTGCCTTGGTCCAAAATCGAGCGTAAATGAGGTGCATTTGTGCGTGTTCAATGCCCCCGCAGTAGAAATCAACATTCATCCAATGGTTGGCTTTCGCTTCATCAAAACAGAGTTCATCATTGAGTGCATCTGTAAACCGAAGGAAGTACCATGAGGAATCAACAAAAGTGTCCATCGTGTCAGTTTCTCGACGGCCTGGCGTTCCACATGAAGGGCAATCAGCAGCGAGGAATGATGCGGAAGTTTCCAATGGGTTGCCCTCCCCAAACACCACATCACGAGGAAGTTCGACTGGGAGGTCTTTGGCTGGAACCGGGACTGGCCCACATGAATCACAGTGAATCACAGGAATTGGTGTGCCCCAATACCGTTGGCGTGAAACCAACCACGGACGGATTTTCCAGTTGATGGTCTTCGTCCCAGACCCTTGAGCTGCCAATGCATCAATCACTGCCGTTTTGGCGTCTTCGCCGTACAGCCCGTCAAAGCCATCAAGGGCGCTGTTGACCATCCAACCCAACTCACACTCCGCCTTTTTGAGTTCGGCGTTTGGATCATCGTTCTCATTCTTGACAAGCACGCGTCGAATTGGAATGCCGTAGGATTTTGCGAAATCAAAATCCCGTTCATCGTGGCCGGGAACAGCCATAACTGCACCTGTACCATAGCTAGCGATGACAAAATTACCCGCCCAGATTGGAATGCGCTCTCCGGTGAGCGGATGAATGGCAAATGCTCCGAGAGGGACTCCTCGCTTTTTGTTCATGTTCTTGATGCGGTCGAATTCGCTCATTGCCGAGACTTCGTCATAAAGGACTTGCCATTCTGCTTCGTGCTCCGTTCCCGCAACAAGGGTTGCAGCAAGTGGATGCTCGGGTGCAAGGGTCACGAAGGTCGTGCCAAATAATGTATCAGGACGGGTTGTGAAAACGGTCAATTCCTCATCGCTTCCCTCGATTGCAAACTTGATTTCTGCTCCTTCTGAACGCCCTAGCCAATCCCGTTGAAGTGATTTCACATTCTCCGGGAATTGGATGGTGTCCAGTCCATCAACCAATTCTTGCGCGTATTTTGGGATGTCGAGGAACCACTGGCTCATGCCTTTCTGTAGCACAGGGCCATTGCATCGCCAGCAACGGCCGGCCTTAACTTGCTCATTGGCCAAGACCGTTTCACACTGTGAGCACCAATTCACGGGAGCGAACGCTTGGTAGGCTAGGCCCTTTTCCATGAATTTGGTGAAAAACCACTGATTCCATCGGTAGTAGCGTGGATCGTGACTCTTGAGTTGGCGTCGCCAATCATACGAGAATCCCATCCTTTTGATTTGATCCGTGATGGAAGCCATGTTTCGCTCAGTGATTTCATGAGGATGTGCGTTTTCCTTGATGGCCGCGTTTTCTGCAGGCATACCAAACGAATCGAAGCCCATTGGATAGAGGACATCGAAGCCCATCATGCGTTTATACCGCGCTACAGCGTCGCCGATTGAATAATTGCGGACGTGCCCCATGTGCATTTTTCCACTTGGATAGGGGTACATCTCAAGGCAGTAGAATTTCGGGCGGTTGTCCCGAATGTCCTGTTCAAACAAACGGGCTTCGTTCCACTTTTTCTGCCAGATCACTTCGGAATCTGGGGAAAACAAATCGCTCATAGACTCACCCATACCCTTCCGGATGGCCCTGCCACAGAACCATTTGTCTTGAATGCCACTCTTCATGAGGTCCCTCAAACTGCGCTAACTCATGGCAAGGGAAGTCACGGTGAAGGCCCCTGTGCGAATTGATCTTGCAGGAGGATGGACCGATGTCCCCGTGTACTGCACCGAGCAACCAGGAATGGTCGTGAACGTCGCTATCAATCGGTTCATCACAGCCTCGAGCGTGAGTGATGATGAACGCAAGATGGAAGTGTCCTATCGTACGGAGATGCCTACTGGATGCGGTTTGGGCACCTCTGCTGCGATGAACGTCGCATTGGTAGCAGCCATCAGTCCAGCCTCTGAGAAGCCCGCATCCATAGCCGAAAAGGCGTACCAAATCGAAGCGGTGCTCGGCAACACTGGTGGCCGACAAGACCAGTGGGCAAGCGCATTTGGTGGCATTCAACACCTGACCTTCGAAGCAGAACAAGTGACCAGTGCTCGCCTCGTACCGTCTGAAGAATTCACACATTGGTTAGAACAGCACCTCGTGTTGTTTGACACTCACCTGCCGCATGTTTCAGGCGATTTGCATCGTGGCGTATGGTCGAGGTACGCTTCGGGCGATTCGGATGTGATTCAAGGCTTAGCAACCCTTTACCAAGCGGCAGAAGGCATGGTGAAGAGCATCGTGAAAGAGGACTGCGAGGGTGTTGCTGATGCCCTGAAATCGGTGATGCAAGGGGTCGACCTGTTGGACCCTCGATTGCATGATCCGTTTCGTGCCGTCCTCGAACCACTCGAAGCGTTAGGCCATGTCGTGGCATGGAAGGCGATGGGAGCTGGAGGCGGCGGGGTTGTTGGCGCACTTGTCCGCCCAGAGCAGGACTCAGTGAACACAGTTACACAAGCCGCAATGAAGGCAGGATGGGCACCATTCTCTTGGAAGGTTGAACCCATCGGTGTTCGTCGCAAAGAAAAACTCAATCCCGAGTGAAGTCTTCACTGGTTTCCAAAAGGAAAATCGCTTCTCTGGTTAACTTGTAGCGGTTTTTAAGACCCATCTTGCGCTTTTCGACAAGACCGAATTTTTGCAGTGTGCGGAGGTGGTGAGAGACCAACTGCTGGCTCTTTTCCAAACGCTTAGCCAGTTCGGCTTGGGTTGGGAACTCGCCCATTGGACCATCAACATCGAGCAAAGTCAGGATTTTACCTTGCAAACTGTTTGGATCTGGAGAGAGGGGAGGGACGGGTAGTTCGGTATCGCTCATGCCCGGGTTCATGGTGTTGGTAAGCGGATAATAGCGGACCAAACGACCGTCTTTACGGCGCCAAATGACTTCCTCGTTCTCAAGGATCCTCAGGTGGTGGGTGATCTGGCCGTTGCTCATCTCAAGCGCAGCCATGAGCGCGCGGAAATGGCACCCGGGGTTGGCGGTCAAGTACCCCATCAAACGACCACGTTGATATCGGCCGTCTGTGGTTTCGTGAGTGCGTCCCACCATTCCGAGGAACCAAAGCCCTGCAGCGGTTGTTGGAATTCTAAAGGACTCGTTTCCAAGAACGACGGTGACCAACAGAGAGAGCAGGGAAGTGGTTGTGACGACCATGATCAGCGTTGGGGCAATCGATGTTGGAATTGATGCTTCGGCTGCTGCATCACCGGATTGCTCCATGTCGCCTTGCGAAGCATCGGGTGTGAAGGGAGCGGTCTCGGTCTCAAGGGTCAGCACTTCGATCGATGGTGCTTGGAACATTGCACAGGCTGGCGCTGCATCGGCTGAAACCGCATCATAGGTTCCAGACCATCCTTGTTGAGGGGCCCATTGGCCAAGCGCAGCGCGAGAGAGGAGAAGTTGGCCTTCTTGTGGCGTGTCGAGGATCCAGCAGGTCCCTTCTTCAGTTAACACACCAGACCATGTGCCGCTGACGAGCCGAGAAGGTTCAGAGGCTGCTTCTTCTTGCTCGATGGAAATCGGTTCTGCGGTAACCGTTTCCACAATTGGCCATTCGAAGACAAATCCTGCAGAGGTGGTCGGGTTCGCCTCGAGCGTGACGATCATTTGGTAGGTGCCTTCAGGCAACGGATTGTTTTCGAAATCGACCATGTTCACTTCGCCGACTTGGAGCACGAGGCCATCGTTTGAAGCGCTGTATGGGAGGGTGAAGAGCCTTCCATCGTAGTCGTTGCATAGCGATGCTTGGCGGTGAACTTCATCTAACGATGTAAGGTCAATAATGGCAACAGAAACTGAACATGGGCCAATCCAGCGCAAATCGACTTCGCTGACCCGCGGTTCGATACCAACGCTTAGATCAAATCCATTTTCAATGCCTGAAAGCGACGTGATGATGTCAACTTCCAGAGAATCGGCGCAATCGGTTGAAGTCAAGCGAGTGTAATCGATTCCGTGTGTGGAAGACAAGTGGAATTGAGGCACTTCAACGACAGCGGTGTAATGCCCGGAGGCGATTTGGCAGCCCAGCAGGTCGTTGAAGGTCCAGTCTGGAAGGGAGAATGTGGCTGTTTCTTCGGCATCAAGGCTGTAGTCCATGTTGATGGCGTTGCATGTTTTGAACATACGACTGTCGAAGACAACTTCGCCCTCATCGTTGACAATCCAGAGTTCAGCTCTGCAAGTGTCGGTGAAGCGAAGGGACTGGGTTTCTAGACCTGTGTTGGACATCGACATTGACGCTTGCAATATGTCGCCATCGCCATACAGACCATCGCCAAGACCGGTGATCTCTACGCTCAAGGCATTTTGCAACTGAGGGTCAAATCCATCTGCTGCTTGGGAGACATCGAGGCTGATTGCACCAGAGAGTTGTTGGCCAGGAAGGCTCACTTCTAACGTTTGAAGACCGGCCTCGAAGGTGCCTGCAGGAAGCAGTACTTGCTCAATCAACATCGCCTCATAGGCTTCGATTTGAGTAAAGGTTGGCATGCAGTTGGACAGCAGTTGAACCTCGTCATTCACCGTCAATTGAAGCAAACAATCCCCAAGGGCTGGCAGCTGTATGCGTTGAGATGTTGGGTTATGCATCACCATAGAGAGGACCATTTCTTCGCTGGCAACCAGAGGCCCAAGGCGGCTGGTGGCTTCCAAGGTCATGGTCAATGCTTCGGGAACAGTCACATTGGTTTGGAGGTGAACTTCGTTGCTCACCGTTTGACCTGTGGCCGTGTGAAGGGCTTGGACGGTGTACCAGCCAGGTAACACTTCTTGACCATTCTCTCCTTTAAGATCCCATGAAAGTGCGTCGAATTCGTAGACTTCTTCTGCACCCATGTCAATCATCTGCGATTGGCCACGGCAAGATGAACGCTCATCAACGATCAGTTCAGAATCAGAATTTAACACCTGGAGCACCGTACCACACGATGGGTCGTTTTCAAACGCAGTTTGTGCACCTTCGTTCATGAACTTCGCAACAAACTCAACCGCATCACCTGAGGCGTACCAGCCAGAATCCGGTGGGCTCAAAAGGGTGGATTCGAGGCGTAAATCGCCCTCCTCTGCAGTTGCCAGAACGGGCAATGTGGAAAGCATAAGCAGAGCCACTAAGACCGCTGCACCGCCACGCATACGCCCCGCCATGAACCTTGAGGGGTTCTCATTACTTGAAAGCCCAGCGGTGCATACGGTGTGTGAAGGGGGATGGGGTTTGCCACTAAAACAGGTCATTTCAAATGAACGAATCGTAGTGCTGCAAGCACAATTGGGCGAGTGGGACAACCTCAATCACTTGCTTGTCTGCCTCAAAACCAAACAGGCAGCTGTCGTTGACCCTTTTGATGGAAACTACTGGCATGAAGTGTGCGCAAACAACGGATGGAATTTGACTGAAATTTGGTTGACACATAGCCATTGGGATCACACGAAAGGCGTCAAAACCCTCAAGTCGATGCTCGGGGGTTCTGTCACGGTCAGGAGCCATGCGTTTGAACGTCAGCGAGGCTGGAAAGAACCAGTGGACGAAGAATGGACTCATGAAGCAAATTCAAACATCAGGTTGAATCTTGGAGAACTCACGTTCGAGGCTCATTGCACACCCGGCCACACCCCTGGCCATACGACGTTTGTTGGGGAAGGGGTCATCATATCAGGCGATTGCTTGTTTTTGGGCCGCTGTGGCCGCACTGACTTGTTCGGTGGCGACCCTGCCCTTCAGCGTGAAACATTGAGGTATTTGCGGGGCGTGATGCAACAATTACCGCCGGCCCATATCGTATTACCCGGCCATCAATACGCACTTGAAAATGGAGAAACACCAACCACGATGCATCTTGAAACGGTGCTGGCAACCAACGAGGCCTTGTTGGCTGTCGATGATGATCACCTCTGGGCATCGTTGCCGTTTTTGGCCTTTGATGACAGCATGGCTGAGAAAGCCCGTCGGCAACGTGCGAAGAGCGAGTGAATCGCCTCACAGTTGGTCCAAATCAAGCATTGTAGGAATCGCCGCTTGAGTTGCTGCTGCTTCCTGCATCTCGTGTTGCTTCCATTGTGGCATTTCGGCAGGCTCAGTCCAACCAAGGGCTCGCGCTTCGTCCAGTTGGCCGGCTGCAACGTAATG
>CALKDX010000051.1 GCA_938084455.1 Candidatus Poseidoniaceae archaeon | reverse complement strand
AGGAAGTCTCGCAGCAGGCGGTGAACGGGACCAGCGCGGCCAAGATCGGCGGTTGCTTCACCTCGTTTACGTACCAAACACAGACTCTCGATGAACCATGCAACAAGCCCGTCAATGTCCCGTTCAGTGGTCGGGAGGGGAACCTCTTGGATACGGACGCTGAACATGCCTCGTCTTCCCTGACGGGGGCTTTTGAAGACTGTGCAGTAAATGGCGCTTGAGAGGCGAAAAATGAACTGACTTGCGAGAACCGTCAGCGTCGTTCGTCGTCCCAGTCGTAATCGACGGCTTTGGTCCCATGCCATTCGATGTCCATGTCAATGTGGGGCATGAGTTCAATGCGATCCTCACGCAGAATACCACGCCGACGAAGAACCTTGACCGCAGAATGCGTTGTGGCCCTCGAGCGTCCAATTCGTCGAGCAAGTGATGCTTGGCTTCGCGGCACTCCTTCTTTTACAATGTCTTCGACGATTAGGCGTTGAACGAGCGACAAACCAATTGGCAGGGCTGATGCTGCACGCTCTTCGCTTACGTTGATGCCTCGCAAGATTTCCACTTGGGTTGGCGCCCCTGCAAAATAACACGTGCGGCCGTTCACAGGCAAGACGGTGACGCTTCGTCCCGTCTGTAAGACATCGAGGTGGTGACGAAGGGTTCCGTTTGCTGCATTGAGGGTGGACTGTAATTCACGGTAGCAGAGCCCAGGGTGCTGCTCAAGCGTTGAAAGAATACGACGTCGAAGCGGATGCTCGAGGGCTCGCGCTTTGGTGGAGACGCTGCCCATGGCCATTCCGCCAACAACACTTGCTGCGGCGGCAATTCCGCCTGCAAGTCCGGTAACGCCTCCCGCTGCAGATGCGATTCCAGCAGCCAACCAAGGACGCTGTCGAACCCACTGTGCAAGCAAAGGCATGGAGGGAGGATTGCCTCCTCATTTGTTAATGCATCCCATCCTTGGGCGCAATGGTTCAGTCCTCAGACAGCAACATTCCAGCATGGATCTTTAGATGAGCAACAAGAGGTGAAAGCAATCGACCACAGGTGCGGCCGTGTTCGCTCAACAAATAGGCCACTCGCACGGGAGGTCCAGCTTCCACTTGCCTGTGGACAAGTCCCTGTTCAACCAAGAAACGCAACTTATCAGAAAGCGTTCGGGATGAGATGCCTTCGAGTAAGTTTTTCATTTGGTTGAATCGACGAGGACCAGCGATGTACAGAGCGGTCAAAATTTCAGTTGTCCACCTTGAGCCAAACACGTGGAGTGCTTCTTCTGCGCGGCGAACTTCCCAGTGCAGTGTGTTCGCTTCACCACCGCCGCTTTGACTGCCCAAGATGCTTCGAATATCCCCGCCATTCGTGATTGTTGATTCGATTGAAGCGCGGACGGCTTGGTATTCTTCACGAGGGATCTTCAACGGTGGTGTGGACATATTTGCTCCTCAGTTCCGGCGAGTCACCGCTCCTACTTAATGTCATTTTTACACCGCATTTGCAATTTAATTGAAACGCTTTGAGGAGGTTCTCTTTTCATGCGTAATTCAGTTCATGACAACTCATCTTCAAGAGGGGCAAACCCTTGGTGTATCCATGGCTCACAAGGTGGTGCTCGCCCGTGGTGGTGTGCTTGGAGCCAACACTGGCATCGGAGGCGCGCATCATGCCTTGCACCAGACCCTGAGTTCCCGAAAGGTCACTGGATGGGAATTGCACGGGGTCGAGGAGTACGATCTCGGCTCGAACCCCAGTGGGCTGAGGCGATTGTACCATCGATGGTTCAAGCATCCGCGTCGCATACAATCTCTAACAAAAGCACCACAAGGGGCTGATTTGATTCACATTACCGACCAAGAACAAGCCCACTTGGTGCCAAAACGGTCGTCCATTCCTGTGGTCGTCACCGTTCATGATCTGTTCCATCTCTTTCCTGAACAACGGTTGATTGGTTCGACCAAAGTGGATGTTGGCAACTGCAATCCTTCCCTGATTCGCCGTCGAGATTTGTCGAAACTTCGGCAAGGGTTGGCACGTGCCGATCTTCTTCTTTGCGACTCATACGCAACGCTTGAAGCATGCAAGAAACATTTCCCTGCGGTCAAATCGCTGTGGCTTCCACTGGGTTTGGACCTCGAAGCATTTTCCCCGCCACCCACCAAGTCAGCAACGCTACAGCCGGCCATTGGTTTAGAAAAATCATGCCATTTGCTAATTGTTGGCAGCCACGATCCTCGAAAGCGGATGGCCTTCATCATGAGCGTGCTTGGTGACATGAATGAGGAAATGAAAGCTCATTGCACCATTCACCATGTCGGCCAATCCATCTCACATGGCGGGGAAGACAGCGTTGAGGACTTGGCAAGAACGCATGGTGTCAAGAACTTCATTGCCCATGGCGGCAATCTTTCAAATCAAGCGTTAATGGAATTGCGTCATTCCGCAGAAGCCCTTCTTTTTCCAAGCATCAGTGAAGGATTTGGTTACCCCCCACTCGAGGCTATGGCAACCGGCACGCCCGTCCTGTGCGCCGACATGCCTTCTCACAATGAACTGATGCCAAAAGGGGCGTGTTTGGCTCCAAACGATGCGACAGCATGGCAGGCAGCAATTGCTGAAGTTCATGCCCAGTGGCTTCAACGCAGTTCCTCGGATGATTCTCATGTCTGGCCAACACCTGACGAATCGTTGATTGAGCACGCTCAATCCTACAGCCTTGAAGCATATTGTCAACGAACCTCAGAGGCTTACACCAGTTTGTTGTGAGCGGAGCGCGGCGCCGCATTGTTCATGTGCGATGTTCAATTCGCAGGGCCATGCAACCTATTCAACGCGTGGCAATTGTTGGTGCAGGGAACATGGGTTCCGGAATTGCACAGAAAACCGCTCAGGAAGAATTTGACGTTCAAATGGTGGACCGGGAGCAGCAATGGGTCGACCGCGGTCAAGGCATCATCGCTGATTTCCTTTCCGAAGCCGTCAAGCGACGAATCTTCTCGCCCGGCCAAGTTGAAGCGATTCAAGGCCGAATCACTGGCGTTGTGGGTGTTGAAAACACGGCAGAGAACACGGATCTCGTCATCGAAGCCGTGTTTGAAGACTTCGACATCAAAACGGCTGTCTTCAAGACGCTTGATGCCGCTTGTGGCCCAGAAACAATTCTTGCCTCCAACACTTCCTCTCTTTCGGTGAATGCCTTGGCTGAAGCCACAGGGCGAGCGGATCGCTTTGTCGGTTTGCACTTCTTCTACCACCCAGCAAAGAACCGCTTGGTTGAAGTCATCCCCGCTGCATCCTCAAGTCCAGAGACAATCGAAAAAGTGGTTCAGTACTGCAAAATGCTCGGCAAAGTGGTGATCGTTTGTGGTGACCGGCCAGGGTTTGTCGTGAACCGTTTCTTTGTCCCTTGGCTCAATGAGGCGTGTTTGCTTTTGCAAGAAGGCGTTGCAACAGCAGCACAAATTGACGCTGCAGCATGCAAGGCATTCCGCATTGGTCTTGGGCCATTCGGCCTCATGAACCTCACGGGGCCTCCGATTGCACTCCACTCAACCGATTACCTCGCCGAACAACTCAAGACGCCTCGGTACACTGGTGCTCAAAACTTGAGGGACTTGATTGATGCCAATGAACACTGGGATGTGTCGGGTGATGAAGCCTATTCACAGGATCAATTCAAGGCCATTTCCGAACGCCTCTACGGCGTTGTGTTCGGCGTTGCAGCCCAAATCGTCGAAGAAGGTGTGTGTTCGATGGAAGATGTTGACAGGGGAGCAAAAGTTGGACTCCGCTGGGCCCGTGGGCCGTTTGAAATGATGAACCGTGTGGGCGTCGAAGACGCACACAGAATGGCATCACAATATGCAGACCTCAGCGCTCAGACAGACCAAGACAGGGCATGGAAGGTGCCTGAATTCTTCACCAAGCAAGCTCAACAGGCGCAGGACTGGAACTTCTCTTACGTGGACACATCGATTGAATCGGGCGTTGCGACCCTGACCATCAATCGACCAGAAGCCATGAACGCTCTCAATGAAACAGTGGTTGGTCAATTGAGCGAAGCGCTTGATGAAGTGAATGCAAACGATGCTGTCCACACCATTGTTGTCGATGGTGCAGGAAAGGCGTTTGTTGCAGGAGCGGATGTCAAATTCTTTGTCGATAAAATTCGAGCAGATTCAATTCCTGATATTGTCACCTTTACAACAGATGGTCACATCATGCTCGACAAATTGGAATCTTCATCAAAGACAACCATTGCTTTGACAACCGGCCTTGCTCTTGGAGGTGGACTTGAACTTGCGTTGGCGTGTGATTACCGAATAGGAACCCGCCGCACACAATTCCGATTCCCTGAAACTTCAATTGGAATCTATCCTGGATTGGGTGGGTCTCAGCGTCCAGCAAGAATTTGTGGTATCCCGGCGGCTCGCTGGGCCGTGCTTGCAGGGAATTTCATGGACGCTCAGACAGGGCATGATCTCGGTCTTTTGACCCATCTTGTGGATGTCGCAGCCGTTGATGGATGTGTGACCAAACTTGCATCAACAGGTAAACCTGGGGAAAAATATCCAGGTCGGCCAGCCAACCAAGAAAGCAAGATCGCTCAATTTGCATCTGCCTTCTTCAGCGATGAAAACATGCCAGCCATCATGAATGGTGCTTGCCCAGAAGGCTTCGATGCAGAGGACAAAACCGTGGCACGTCAGTTGAAATCCCTTTCAAGAACCGCACCTATTGCGTTGTCAATGGCCAGTGGATTGATCGATTCGACAGCATCCACTTCCTTAGCCGTTGGATTGCAAATGGAACTTGACCAATTGACGGATATTTTCTCAACTAAAGATTCGCTGGAGGGACTCTCTGCCTTGATTGAAGGTCGGAAGCCCACTTATACCAACGCCTGAATTTGCCTCGGCGAGTTCCTTCTTGAGCCCGTTAGAAAGGGTGGTAACCTTGTACGAGGTTGCGGTATCGTTCAACATGGCTAATGCGTACAAAGCAGGGTAATCTCCTCTTGGGCACTCCACGCTTGCACCATCGGGCTGAATGCAAAAAAAACGGTCAAGTTCTCTGCAGCCCACCCTTGGCACTGCCAATCGACTGTTGGTTCCACCCGGTTCGATGATCCAATGCAGCCCTGATTGACCGCGAACAAGGAGGCTTCCGTCCTTCTGAACCACGACACGGTAGCCCATCGATTCAACCACTGAATGTAGGAAGCCAAGAGCACGAATTTCATTGCTTGGCAACTTCGGGCCTTGTTCATACAGTTTGATAAGGCGCAAACGAAGCCGTAGGCTGTTGTTTACTCCATAGTATCCATGCCAAATTTCGAGGAAGAAACGGGTTGTTTCATAATCGATTCGCCCCTCTAAAACGCCTCTTCTCTCGAACGAAACGCATCCTTCTGAATCCAAGATGACATAAGGCGAAAGGGCGAGCCACTCCTCTAAACTCAGCTCAGCGTTTTCTTTGAGGGCCATCGCTTCAAGTTGGTAATGCAGGTTGTAGACGTTGTGTCCCACAGCGTGCAGCATCAACGGCCCAACTTCATCGGGTAATTCTGCAAGCGTGCATTCTGGCTGTTCATCGGGTTGAATGATGGACAGCAAATCTTCCAAGTTGAGGGTTTCAGGCACGCGCTCTGAGGGTTCAAGTCCAGTCGAAGGGATGTTCAGGTTTCGGACCCAGCCGCGTTTCAATTTCTCTGGTTGCCTAATTTTTGGAGCCCAAGTTTGACACATTACGCAATTGTTCGCAAAACAATTGCTGACATCGACACCCATGAGCTTCACCTATGCTTGTGCCTCTTGTAGGGCTTTCATTTGCTCTACGAGCAGATCGAAATCGATTTCTTCACCCGATTCATGAGCAAAGGCGATGCGGTTCTTGATGGCTTCAAGGAACGCTTCATCTGGTTTTTCTCCAAGCATCTCTTCAACCACATCCTCAAGGCGTCTGCCCATGCCAAAAGAGACAGCAATGCGCGCTTTCTGCCATTCCTCAGAGTCTTTGGGTGCACGTACGTTGGTCATTGGTTCACCTCTTGCGTGTTGATTGCTCCAATTTCAGCGTAGAAGGTATCCCAAGGCATAACGGCCTCATCTGTCCATTGATTCAACGGACCGCTGTCCGCAATTCGAGGTGTGGATTGGTTGATTTCATTGAGGGTTTGATTCACAGCTTGCTTCATGCCTGGCGCTCCAAGCACAAGGGCCTTGGCGACGATGCTGCTTGCGATGGCGAGGCTGTTGGTGTCTGTCCCGCTCCAATAGGCATCAAAACCCGGATGTGTGTGTGTCCATACTTTGAACGGCGCAGCGCAACCGACTGGAGGTGCTAACGCCACACGCCCAGGACTGCCCCAATCGACCGAGACGGCATCGTGCGCATCGATCAATACAGAAGTTTCCAAACCTGCCAGTAGAGAAAGCGTGTAAACGACATCCCAACGACCTAGGAGGGCAGCATTTGACTGCACATCAATCAAGAATTCGTGGTCAACTTGGCGAGTTTCAGCGAGCGCACATACGCGTTCCCATGCAACATCATCGAGGCCGAGTTGGTCAAGATCTGGCACCAAAATCAAGCGCTCACCTCCGTGGTTGGGAACTCGAACGCCCCGTAGGTCAGTGAACCCATGGCTTGGACGGGCGGTTTGTTGCCTCTGAGGTGTTGAAGGGCCCACTGAGCACCAAAGGCCCCAGCTGCAGCAAACCCAAACTCGAGGTTTCCCTCGTCCAATGCACCTGGATGCTGGCAACTCATGGGGGGGTGGTCGGGCGTCATTTGCTTCACTAAGGCAGGTGGGGATTCGGAACTGAGCATCACATAACCATCTCCACCGCAGCGCAAGTCGAGCCAAGGCACATCAAGGGAATGAACCAAACGCCGTGGCTCGGGTCTGTCAACGCAAACGACGACCAAATCAAAATCATCAAGTTGCTCTAAATGTCTCAAGTTCTCTGGCACCGAATGCACCTGCAACCCCTCGGCTTTAGACCATTTTTCCGCAAGAGCATCCACCTTGAATTTCCCAATATCTGCTCTGCTGTAGTTTTGATGGCCCAGATTTGAGGCTTCCACGGTATCGCCATCCATCAGGGTCATCTTGGCACCAAGTGCTATTCGAGCAAGTGCGGGAACGAGCAAGTCAACAACGGTTGTTCCGATGCCTCCGGCACCGATGATCAGCAGTGATTTTTGCGGCATATCTTCTTCCATGGAAAAT
>CALKDX010000050.1 GCA_938084455.1 Candidatus Poseidoniaceae archaeon | reverse complement strand
CAACACACAAACCGCCCCGTCATCCTTGACTCATTCCCTCAAGTGGTGATTGATGAAGGGATTCCCGATCATTGGAAAGGGAGGGTTTCAAACACCTCCTTCAATGATATTGCCTCAGTTGATGAACCGGCGGTTTGGCTCCTGGATGATTCAGCCACGCATTTCAACTCAAGGTCGGCTATGAGTTCAACAAATCAAACCCTGGCTAAATCCGCCGGAGTTCTTTCACACTTTGGGGGTGGGATGACTGTTCTTTTTACTACCCAAAGCCTGAGTGGAATTGATTTAAGCCTCTTGAGATATACCACAATAAGCCCAATAATTCGATGGGTTGACCGTGACTTGATTGCCCAAGAAAGAAAAGAATGGAAGGGTGAAATTGAACACGGGCAGTATGAATTAAGAAAGATTTCCAAAGACCCAAGATATAGGGATTTTTTTTGGTCATCGAAGGACCGGTGTTTAGTCCCTGCTCCTTATCCTAAATTCTTATCAAAAAAAGAAGATGCCAGGAAAGCGGATTTACTTTCCAGGCCAATGCGTTATCATAGCATTGAGGATAAACAAATCATGTTAGGTATTATCAAGCCACCAGCAAAGAGAAGAGCAAAGCGCAAGAAGGTGAACAATGATGAGCAATAGAGAACAACAAAGAAGATTCGACAGAATAGCCGCTTCAAGGATGTCCAAGATTAAAGGAGGCATTCCTTCACACGTTGCACTCTCAAATCATAGGTCGATCACTCTTCGAAACAAATTGAGGCGTTTGGGGCTTGAAGGTCCACACATAGAAGCCGCGCTTTCCATGGTCGATGAAATGGGGCTTCAAGAGGTGATGAGCCATCAACCACTTGGTTCAAGATTCGCTTCAATGCCTCAGGCTAAACGTCCGGCTAATATCTGGAAACCTTAAAGCCGCATCTTTCCATCAAAATCGAATAAGCATAAGCGGCCTGTTGTGGTACTACTCCGTTACCGCAGGCTCGCATTCTGTGAACCCAATCGGCCACCCCATCAACCATTCGACCCATTCTGGGTTCAACTTCCCACCAACTTCCAAGTTGTGCAAATTTGAAACCTTCCTCGTTAATGTGTCGTTGGAGTATTTGCCCCTGTTGAGATTTATTCCGAGATCGTTCGGTTCTCTTGCTGTTGGAGTTGGAAATTTTAGGGGAATCAACTGGGCCGAAGTTCTTAGGTCGATTCCTGGCCAATTTCCCTTGGCTAAAGATTCCTTGGCAACTTTCCTCAATGGGATATTTTTGGAGTCCGTTACCGTTGGAGTTGCGAATTTTCTCACCGCCCCCTTCAACGTTAAATTGCCCGCTCCATAAGTTAGGTTTGTTCTTATCCCATCGCTCGCGGTTGGGGTTGGAAATATCATTTCCTTCAAATTCCTGTGGGCTTGACTGTGGATCATTGAATCGCATAACATATTCGCTTGAGTCGTTGGCGTGGGCAAAGAGAAACCATCTTGACCTTTTGTGGGGCGCTCCAACCTCGCAAGCCGCCACAACACACCACGCCGCATCATACCCCATTTGGGAAAGGTCTTTGAGAATTGTTGGTAATGCCCACTTAACGACATTTGGCACGTTTTCCAAGAAGATGAAGTGTGGTCTAACCTCGCCAATGATACGGGCGAAGTCGGGCCACAAATCTCTTGGATCCTTATCCGCCAGTTGTTTTCCTGCTGTTGAATAAGGTTGACATGGGAATCCTCCAGAGATAAAAGAAACCTTTCCACGCCAAGCCTCGCCATCGAAGGTTCGCACATTAGACCAGATAGGTGCTTTAGGAAGTGATCCCGCTTCCATCTTAGAGGCCAAGACCGAAGCGGGATAGGTTTCCCCTTCGACATAGCAAACGGTTCTTGCGCTTGGAATGATGGATTCAATTCCACGTTCAAGACCTCCAACCGCGGCACATAGAGCCAAGCCATTCAAATCCAACACTCCTTGCAGGTCCACCATCGAACGATTGGAGTAAAACCAATAGTAATGGTGGAGATCCTCATATGAATTGCTTCATTTTGTTTCCATGTTGTTTCATTGCATTCCCAACAAACTAACCGCGTATTGAACCAAGCGTCGCGTTCAGCAATCCATTGGACCATCAAAAGCACCCCGTACAGTTCAAGTTAATTTCATCATCACGGCAAGCACAATAATTTCCGGTGAGCCATTGCTCTTCCTGCATCAATTCAAGTTCATGTTCATTGATATCGATTTGAGCCTTGAGAGCAGCTTCCAACGTCGCCAGACATATCCGACAAGCACCGTGAGGAAAGTTCGCCTCAGCGCACTCCCTCACGCTCTTTTTGAGAATTGTTAAGCATGCTTGCTCTTCTTCTCTCATTCTTTCAACCCCCAAATGATTTGGCGGTGACGTTTTGCTTTGTTGTTGTAAATTTCCATTCCTTTCTTCTCAACTTCTCCATTCCTTCGGAGTAGCATAACAACTGCGTTGATGGATCCACCGCCCCATCTTAATTCATTATCAAGATGGTGCTTCATATCTCCGCCGGTCATATCTCCTTCTCTTTCCAATATTTCTATCATTTTCTTTCTTAGTATTCTCGTTCTTGCCATGTTTATTCCTCCTTCTTTTCTTCATGAATTACAAGCGCACAATATTGGCACACGACTCTCAAGAGAACCTGGGGGTTCGTTGAATGCTGAATGCGAGCGTTGCCCTTGATTTGGCAGCAATCATTCATCATGGTTTTCACCTTGATTGATAATGCCGACATATTCTATTTTCTCTGATCTGCAATGCCTCTTCATACATGCAAACGTTTGTTCTTTTGGCCTATTGGTGGCCCATGCAGATCCGCAGGCTAAACATTCCCATTCATACCTTATGTTGGGGTCTATTGAACCATGAACCGGGGTGATTGCTCGCTTAATGAGTGATTCTATCCACCTGGAACGGGTCTGGGTATCAGTTAGGGTTTTGTCCATGTCAAGCATCAAAGTTCGTGGAATGCTTATTGACATTGAAACCCTTTTCTGTGCTAATGATTTCCTTTTTCGCCCCATCTTTTTATCTCCTTTTTGTTATGCGACATAATGCGTTTTTTCACTGCGTTCATTTTTGTTGGTTGATCCGTCGTATAATGTATGATATTTGACGCAGGGTGTTTTGTTC
>CALKDX010000049.1 GCA_938084455.1 Candidatus Poseidoniaceae archaeon | reverse complement strand
TTCCCAGCGATGACAAACGGTGTTTTGGTTTCCTTGAGCGTTTGTAGGCTCTCGATGGTTTGAGGCTGCAAACCTTCCATCACATCGACCACCAGCACAGCGATGTCGGCGACTGAGCCACCTCGGTTGCGCAGACTGACGAAGGAGTGGTGGCCTGGCGTATCGATGAAGAGCAAACCTGGTGATTTGAATTTCTTTCCTCCAAGCATTGCTTCACATGTTTTGTTCAGGACATCAGCAGGGACTTCAGTCGCTCCGATGTGCTGAGTGATGCCGCCTGCCTCACGGTCCATGACGCTGGCTTGGCGTTCGCTGCCAACCGAGCGGACCAAATCCAGAACGCTTGTTTTTCCATGATCAACATGGCCAAGGACAGAGACAATTGGTTGGCGGTTATGACCACGTTCGACGGTCACTTCATCGGGCGAATCCTGCTCGGTTTCGTCCATGCCATCACCTCAATCTCCTGTTGGGGGTTGCACTCACTCGTAAACCCAAGCGGTGATTGTTTGATCCCATTCCATTAGGCCTTCAGGGAACCAAAGTCCAAGTTCGAAGGCAGCAGTTTCTGCTGCATCCGAGCCGTGAATCATGTTGAAGCCCATGTCCATACCGAAATCGCCACGGATGGTTCCGGGGCTTGCTTCGCGTCCGTTGGTTGAACCGATGAGAGTTCGAGCTACAGTGATAGCGTCTTTTCCAGACCATGCCATGCACACAACAGGGCCAGAGGTCACGAACTTGATGAGTCCAGGGTAAAATGGACGTTCTTTGTGAACTTCGTAATGCGCTTCTGCCGTTTCTTGGCTTGGCACGACGGACTTGAGTCCGACAAGCTTGAGCCCTTTTCGCTCGAAGCGTCCCAAAATTTCTGCAATTAGTCCACGTTGTACGCCGTCAGGCTTGATCATAACATAGGTTGTTTCCATGGTGTTCACCAAACCGTCCGACTGGACCCCCCTTTATGAGCCATACGGCCTAGGTGGGTGATTGAATTGTTTCCGTATTCACGGAATGGTTGCTCAGTGGCAAATACAAGCGTTTCAAATGCCGCCCTTCACGAAGTGACGGGTCCACTTGACTCGGCGAGAGTTTCGCTTGAGTTTGATCATGTTCTTGCGAGCCTTGGAGTTCTTGAACCACATGACGCTACCGTCACGGCGAACGAACATCATGCCCGTGCCAGGTTCAATTTCTTCACCGGAAAAAGTACAGATTCTACGTTCAGGCATTCACTTCACCTCGAGTTGAGCTTACGGGCTTCACGACCGGTGTCCTTGAGCATCAAAATGTCGCCGACACGAATTGGACCGAGGACGTTACGGGAGATAATTCGCCCAACGTCTCGTGGATTAGGTGCATCGTTCACACGGACCTTGACTTGAGTAGCCTCACCGGTCATACCGGTGCGGCCGACGATTTCGACGACTTCAGCTGGCCATCCATTGAGTTCTTCGCTCATGTTTTTCGCCTCCAAACTTCAGGTTCAAGCCTTGAGGCCGTTGATCAAATCAACGACTTCAGTGAACTTTTCTTGTGCGCCTTTGGTGATTTCCATGACTGCAATGGATGCGGTCTTGACACCGTCAGGAAGTCCAGCTTCCTTGGCGAGGTATTCTTGAGATGGAACGTATCCGTATGGGATGCCTTTCTCTTCACAAATCAATGGGATGTGAGCGAGGAGTTCAGGTGGGTTGACATCAACTGCGAGAACAATGAATTGAGCAGTGCCGCGCTCTGCGGTCTTGGTCACTTCATTGCTGCCCTTCTTCAGGCGGCCATTGTTGTTGGCTTGCAGCATGTCATAGATCTTGTCAGATACTTCTTCGGGGGTTTCAAATCGCACGTGTACACTCATTGGATTCACTTCTTCCTCATGTTAAGGCAATCCAAGCGCAGAACCTCGCGGATATAAACACGACGGATAGAACCGACGTGGAGGAATTGTAAAAACAAGGAGATTCTTCGGCCCTATTTCTCTTACAAATGGGTCACTGCGAACCAGTTACTTCCATCCAAGGGCCGTGAATAATTCATTCACTCCTCGAGCCAGTGCGGGCCCTCCGGAGATGACATCGCGGGGGTTTGAAAGGGAGCCAGTGGCATGAACTCCGTCGACATAGCGAATCAGGCGGGCAATGGCTCCTCCGGTGAATAAACCGTGGGAACACGCTGCGTGAACTTCAACCGCACCTTGACTTCTAAGGGCTTCAGCAGCACGGCAAATTGTGCCTCCTGTTGCGATCATGTCATCCACAATGGCGACAATTTTTCCATCGACATCCAAATTCTTCGCCTTGTGTACGATGGTATGTGCATCAATCCGAGTTTTTTCAAGGTAGGAAAATTCGCAATCAATGGCTTGTGCAACAGCGGATGCCCTATCGATGGCCCCTTTGTCTGGTGAGAGAATGAAATCAGGGTTGACGGTTTGTTGAAGATGCTGCGCCAGTTCAGGCATGGCCGATGTGAACGCTACAGGAACCGGGAGATCTTGGAGAACCTTCGGGGCATGCAAGTCAAAGACGATGATTCCGTCACATCGAGATGCGAGTAAATGCCCAATTGCCCTGGCCGATATCGCTTCACCAGGCTTGAACCTCTTGTCTTGGCGAGAATATCCGAAATATGGTACGGCAAGGAGGGTCCCTGGGCCCACATCTTCCAATTGTTGTGGCCCGATTTCCCTCAAATTTTCGAGGTTGCCCTTCCGGACATCATTGATGGCTTCAAGCATGAGCAACGTTTCGACAATTCCAGCGTCCGGAAAGGTGTTAGACACCAAGACGACAGGCTCTTTCCTCACAGCTTCAATCACTTCGGTAGGGATGCGAATGTATCCCTCCGAGTCTGGAAATCTGCGTGTTTCAAGCGAATGATGCTCCCAACCAAGTGATTCTGCAAGTTGAGTCGCCAGTAGGCGTGAGTTGCTCCCCGACAAGACGACCATGCTTTCCCTCATAGGGAAGGCCAGCGCCGGCCCTTCATGTTCTTTGCTGGTGTTTTGCGTTTTTTTATGAGGTGGCTCTCAAAGTGTGCATCACCGATCAACGTTGAATGGCACGAGCGCACTTGGCTCCAGAAGGTAAAGTGCGCGAGGCAGGACTTGAACCTGCGACCTCCCGGTTATCAGCCGGGTGCTCCAACCGACTAAGCTACCCGCGCAACTGTAAACCGGCCGACTCGCCTCCCCGTCATAAGATTGACGGAGCGGCAAATGCTGAATGCGAGGTGCTTAACGCTCACTCGTTTTCGTCGCTCATCTCGTTGATGCTGATGTATGAGGGTAAACTCAACACTTTGTCAAAAGTCCGAGACAACACAACTTCGTCGAGGCGTTCACGGGTTCGTGAGAAAGCAGTGATTGGCACGCGAAGTTCAGCTTCGACACCGAATTCTTTCTGGATGCTGATTCTGGTCTTGACGATGACGCCTTTGTAGGTGCGCTTGACTTTGAACAAGTCAGTGATCACGCCGATCTCTCGGCCTTGGTTGTCAAGAACCGCTCGGTCGAGCATTTCATCTGGTGCGTACAACTTTTCATCGATGCGGACGGTGTCTCGCCATCGTCGTTGCAGTTCTCTCATGGATTTCGATAGTTTCACAGTTCCATCTGTTCTGATGCTGTGGACCAACTCTTTTGGCAAAGGCGCTAGTTCTGCGGGCTTCCGCATGAATTCGTCTGCGACGCCTGCGTCCACTTGGATTCGCATCGATCGCACACGCGCTTCGTTTGGGTGGTGGCGTTCACCCACAATCGTTCCTACTTTCTTATCGTTCACGTAAACATCCCGTTGGAGTAACTCCTGGATGTCGTATTTGTCGTTCGGCATTTTTTCCCATCTCCTTGGTCGGGTTGTGCCCGACTTATCCCTTGCTTTCCTTGAAGGGCTTTATACTCTTTCCCAATTTCAAAGTGAAATCCAATTGAGTTTGTCGTATAATTGTCTTTCATTTCAATTGAAAATCACTCTATAGTTCAATTTTGACCAATGTCGTATAATTTTAATTTCAATATGGCTTTCATTCAATTTCACGAAACCCCAAATTGAATTTGACTCCATCCTCGATCGTTTGGGCCAGGCTGTGAAATAATCTATATTTCAATTGCCAAGGTGGAAATAATCCGTGGTTCTCGTTCGATCTCAGGTCTGGGCCAAGCAAGCTCGGCTCTTCTTCTCCTGTCATAAATCGGCCACTAGTTGGTTGCTGGCTATGAATTCAAATCGTATTGAAAATAACATTTTTCAATTGGAAATTAAGGCAAAACCCACTTTTTCTATGGCGTATAATTCGAATGAAAAAGGTCTCTTTCATTCATGCTATCGCGATTGTTTGATGAGCAAAGGATGTGTGGGTAGGTCATGGCTGAACACCCAGTGATTCACATCAGGGGTGAATCCTCATCGCTTGTTCATGCTACAATTGAGCGATTACTGCGAACGAATGCTCATGTGGTGGTCGAGCCGCCCATTCTCAATGCGATTAAAACCACCTTTTCTGCGGAACTTGAGTTCGGCCATGCGTCCGTATTTTCAAGTACGGACCTCGCACCCTCGTCTGGTCATCGTGTGCTTTTGTTTGGCCATGCTTCGTTAGAAGGAGCAGAGGGCTTGTCGAAACAACCAGAACTGAGTGGCATTGAACTCATTTACATTCATGCTGCAGAACAGAAGAGGGCATCGCTCGGATGGCCAGACGCTGAAGTGCTCATTCACGACATGATCCCGATGAGAGCCCAACCGTTTTCCATTCCCGCTTTTTTCACGGCATGGTTGCCTGCGCTTAGGTCCGGCAAGGAACCCTTACTTTCAATGGGCCATAATCATTGGTGGATTGCTGAGCTTGATGTGGCAGATGCACTCGTACGTTTGTTGATGTGCGACACTCCCTTCCCACCCTTTTGCTCAATGTCGGGTCGGCGTGCCTGGTCGATTCAGCAAACTTATGAGGAATTTAACCTCCTCTACAAACGCACGATGGCAGGTCAATCTGGAGTTTTCGGCGTCGAGGAGTTAACCGCTGCGCCAACTCCTAACATCGAACTTCAACCTCTTGTCATCACAGATCATCCGCCAATGTCAATCGATGAGAATTCGTCGATCCGCCCTGATTTATCGAGCGTTCACGACGCATTACACCATGCAGATGGTGATGGATGGCGCCCATTGGTTCCAATTCGGACCTCATTGATGCATTGTCTGGCATCAATGCTTGACCCTTCTCAATTCAATGTTTGAGTTCCACCTTCAGGGAGGACATTCAGCGCGGTTACGTTTCCAACCAGTGTTGGACCAGTCATGAACGTCCCCATAATTCCAGTGTCACCGTTAGGGTTGTGGGAAAGCGATAGCCATGGGCGCCCAAAGGCATCGATTTGCATGTCAATAAAGTCGCCAAACCCACCGCAGCGTTCGTACCCACAGGTTGGGCTTGCATCGTCAAGTGGATCATCGGGTGCGTTGAGTTGGACCGTGGTGATCAGTGGATTTTCGCTGAACGCATCGGTCATGACTGAGATGTATCCGTGCCAAAGGCCATCGCCTTCTGTTCCAATATAGCCAAACGCAACACGCCCGGGGTCACCAGCAATAACGACAGGGAATCCTGTGCCCTCGAGGTGAGTTGGTCCAACCATGACGGCGTCTGACCATGTGTTTGCATCGTCAACAGAGTAGGAAAAGTAGGGCATGTTGTCGTTGCCCATCCACATAGCGTACACGTTGCTTTCGCTGTCGGTGTCCACCTGTGCTTCTTCAGCGTTCCATGTATCGGCTGTTCCAGATTCTTCGGTAGGCAGTCGGTGTTCTGTCCACGTGAGCGCTCCATCTTCGGTTTTGTACATTGAATAACCCGTACCGTCGCATCCTATCTGTCCACGGTAGAAGTTCCCGTTTTCAGCACCGATGATGTGGGCAGATAGGCCACCGCTTTGGCAGTCAACCGGAGCTCCAGGAAGTTCAGGCCCCCATGTCAGTCCACCGTCTTGGCTTTGAGAACAAAGCGGGGAGGGGTAGTTTCCATTGATGCAAAACACCCACAGGGTTTCGTGAAGAATACCGCCGTAGGGGGAAGAGGCAATGGTTTGGTGGTCTTGAACAGAGTACGATGTGGCCACCGATGGGCCAAACCATGAATCGCCTTCATCATCGCTCCATTCGACTGTCATCCCCAACAATGCATGCATGTCAAATTTCATGATTCGGTCGGTCCAAGGGTCAACATAGACATAGGGGTCATTGGAATTAGCGACTGGAAGCACCGGCCCGTAGACATTTTCGCAACTAAAATCACTGAGATTTTTCATTTCAATCATGTTCGTGCATTGAACAATGGCAGTGGATCCTTGCGGACCGTTTCCATAACTTGTGAAGTAAATGTTGTCTGTTGAAGTGATGCCCATGGTTGGTTCAAACGTCGAGTAGCCAGTGGCATAATAGGTCCCTTGGCTGAAGTAGGGGATGTTGTTACCAACCAGTGCGGAAGTGTTGTTCATGGCGTTTGCTCCACCGGGGTAATGGTACCATGTCGTTTCCCCAAGCTGTTCAGCAAAGTCAAACACGCCACCCTCCGATTCCTCTTGCTCGTTGGATTCATTTGCACCGAAGCACCCAGCAAGCGGCATCAAGGCCATGAGTGCGGTCATCAAAAGTGCCATTTTTTGTCTGTGATTCACGATGCATCACCTCGCTGAAGCACATCCGCGCCAATCAGCGGTAAAAGGACACTTGCGTCTCCCTCCACGCAAACATTCGGGGCCTCAGGACGCATTTTACCCCATGAGATTGCTTCGCGAAGTCGAGCACCAGAGAGGCTTCCATCGTGTTCAGGAGCCGTTGTGATGTATACAGCAGCGTCAAGACCCCCGCGGTATTGGTTCCACCAAATGACGTGGTGTTTGGAAATACCGCCACCGACCATCAACGCGTTTGAGGTTTCGACATCCCAGGTCATGTCACTCATCACCTGCTCATCAGCAAGTGTGTCGATGTGAAAGTCCCGGTGTTTCTGACGCAGCATGAACAATTGCGCTCCGATTGAGCCATCAGTGATGCCTGGAATCACCACTGGAATTTGATGCTTGTATGCCCAATAGATCAATGAATCAGGGGTTCCAATCCGCTTTCCTAGTTCCCATACCAAATGTATCGAGCCAAAGCCGAGCCAAGCGTCTGCCCCATTTTTTCCAGTTTCCGTTAATCGATCTTGATACATTTCTTCGAGCACCGGAGTCAGCACTTCTTCGATAATTTCCCCATAAGACGAATTAGGTACAATCACATTACCAAGTCGCATCAAGGAGTGTTCGCCGAGTTCAATATCGTCCAATTCAAATGCACCGTGATAATAATGCTTGTGAGCCCGGGCAATGTCATGGTCCAACATTCCACATGTTGTTGAAACCACGTTAAACATCTGTTGTTTGAGTGCTTCGACAAAGAACCCTCGGGTACCTGTTGCACAAAGGCATGCAGGGAATGAGAGCCAGTTGCACACTTTCGAAGAATCACCGTTCACGGCGTCAATTTGCTTTTTCATGTCAAGTAAAATATCTCTTGCCATCGACAATTTGGTAGCGGTAAAACCACCTGCCTGGCCCATTTGATCGATGAGGGAACGAGGGGTTGAGACTTCGTTGAAAGCGTAGTCAACAACGGGGATGTCAAAATCGTCTGGTTGAATGGCCATGGTGCAATCCACACACGCCTTCCACATGAACCTGCCCACACAGCACAGCGTCACACCCGTAGGGTGTGGGGATCAGGCCTGCTCGAGTTCAAAGATTCGATCGCGCAGGCGTGCAGCCTCTTCGAAATCTAGATTCTTAGCAGCCACTTGCATGGCAGATTTGAGTTCCTTGAGAAAATCTTCTTTTTGAGCTGGGGAAAGTGATTCAACATCCATAATCGCTGAATTATCCAATTGATTATTTGAATTTCCTATTGAATTAATTTTGGCCACCCCGGCGCTACCATCTTGTCCAGATCCTGAGGCCCATGCGCCAGCACCAAGGTTGAGATTCTGCGCCCAATCGCCCTCCTTTCGACCGCCTTTCTTGGCGACAAGCCTTCTGTTTCCATCTTTTGAACTGGAGGTGCCAGCAATCAAATCGTCCACATCAGAGTTCATTGTTGGCAGCTCTTTCACAATGCTTCTTGGCGTGATGTTGTTGGCCACGTTATACGCTTCTTGGCGCTCTCTTCGCTCAAGGGTCTGGCTGATAGCGGCTCGCATGGCTTGAGACATTCCATCGGCATACAGGATTACGTGACCGTTGAGGTTCCGTGCAGCTCGGCCGATGGTCTGCAACAGGCTGCGCTCATTTCGGAGGAATCCTTGGCGATCGGCGTCGAAGATGGCGACAAGGCTGACTTCTGGAAGATCTAGTCCTTCTCGTAGCAGGTTAATTCCAACGATGACATCGATATGACCAATCCTAAGGGCATTGATGATTTCTGTACGTTCGATGGTATCGATTTCAGAATGCAGGTGGTGGGCCTTGATGCCCATTCGGTTGAGGTATGCTGCAACTTCTTCAGCGAATTTTATTGTCAGGACGGTGACAAGGGTGCGTTCCCCTTGGTTGACTCTAGCATTGATTTCGCTGAGCAGATCAGCCATCTGTCCGCTTGTGGGGCGGACCTCAATCTCAGGATCCAGCAACCCAGTCGGGCGGATTTCCATTTTGGCGATCCCATCGATGTGCTGCACCATATGGTACAACGATTCACTGTCTGGGTGTTTCTTTTCGAGATCCCTTGGACCTGCTCCTCCACCGGACTGCGCATGGAGCAATCCATTGGGAAGGGGTTGATTGGTTAACTCGCATAAATGTCGTAATTCTCGTTCACCTGGCGTGGCCGAAACATAGACCATTTGCGGGACAAGACTCTGGAATTCCGGAATTTTAAGTGGACGGTTGTCTGCAGCGGTTGGTAAGCGGAATCCGAAGTTGATCAGGCTTTCTTTTCGAGAGCGGTCCCCATAATACATTCCGCCGACTTGCGGCAGGGTGACATGTGATTCGTCCATGATGACAAGGAACTTTTTCGGATCTCCGTGAAACTGTTTAGCGCACGCTGCGAAGAAATCCAACAGGCAGTGCGGCCGCTGGCCCCTTTCTCGCCCATCAAAGTGAAGGGAATAATTCTCGATTGATTGGCAATGACCGATTTCTCTTATCATTTCTAAGTCATACTGAGTGCGTTGCTCTATTCTGTGACGCTCTAACTCTTTTCCTTCACTGGCAAAGTGAGCGACACGGTCGTCTAATTCATCTTCGATGGAAACGAGGGCTGCTTCAAGCCGCTCGGGACTGGTCATGTAGAACTCTTTAGGATGAATCCAGGCTTCATCCAATTCATCCAATACGTCCCAACTTACGGGATCGCAAACCGATACTTTGGTGATTCCGTTGAAATCAAACTGGATCCGTAGGGGGTCGTCACGGCTTGGCATCCACACATCGACCACTTCGCCCCGAACACGACAATCGCCCCGGGAGAGGTCGGTTGTTGTTCGGTTGTACTGAAGGGTAATCAACTCCTTGAGCAAATCACTGGTTTCGATTTCTTGTCCAACGTGAACCCTTACGTGGTATTCGAGAAATGTTTCCGGTGGGTTCAATCCATAGATGCATGAAACAGATGAGACAATTACGCAATCAGGTCGAGTGACAAGTGAGGCAATTGTGGCGAACCGTTCTTGTTCGATTCGTTCGTTGACGGACAGCTCCTTTTCGATGTACATGTCTCGCTTCGCTAGGTATGCTTCGGGTTGGTAATAGTCGTAATGAGACACATAGTAGTCAACAGCATTCTCTGGGAAATAGCCAGCCATTTCGTGATACAACTGCCTCGCTAGGGTTTTGTTGTGGCTGATGATCAATGTAGGGATGTTGAGTTTCTGGATGACCTGCGCCATGGCATATGTTTTGCCGCTTCCTGTCACGCCCAACAGAACGCAGCGTTCTTGTCCATTTTCCAATTGAGAAATTAATTTTTCAATTGCTTTAGGTTGGTCGCCTGAAGGTTCGAATTTCGAGTGGAGCACCAGTCGCTTTACCTCGGGGTTGAGGTGTTCAAGCGCAGCGCCTTCGAGGGCTCGTGATATATCGAATGGGTCGCGTTCAACGAGGTCGGCTTCATCGATTGGTCGATTCGCAAGATCTTCGAAGGCGCCATCGTCATCCCAATCTCGTACCATTTTCTCCGCCTCCTTCATCAATGGCTTGACTCGACCCTATACAAGGCTGTCCAACACCATCAAGGAAGGTATAATCCGCCATTGACGTGAAGCACTGCACCTGTAATGTAATTTGAATCGGGGCCGATGAGGAATGAAATTGTGTTGGCCATGTCTTCTGGGCTTCCGACCCTCTTCAGGGGCACTTCATTCTCTCTTTGTGCTCGCTTTTCTTTACTGTCGCCTGCAAGGATGTCAGTCTCGACATAGCCTGGGGCGAGCACATTGACCCGCTTCCCCTCTGGTCCGACGGCCAGTGCTAACGAACGAGCCCAAGTCGACAGTGCTGCCTTCGAAGCTGAATAATCAGCACCGTGCGGAGATCCACGGGTGCCGAGTTGCGATCCAACCACAACAATTCTTGCCGCCTGTGTAAGGTGAGGCTGTACGGCTTTCCAAACGGCTACTGCTCCTTCGAAATTAACCGCCATTGTTCTTCGCAGGGATTCAATGGTCAATTCTTGCGCCGGGACTCGCTCGTATGCACCATGGTTGAGAACAAGCACGTCAATGCCCCGGGCCATCCAAGGATGAATACCCAGCAGGCCAACTTCGCCGGTGTTTGCACAATCCACCTTGACTGCCAGCGCATCATCACCCCGTTCTCGAATTTCGTCCACCACCATTTCTGCTGGTTTGGAAGATGTGTTGTAGGTCAAAAGGACATCATAGCCATCGGCTGCAAGGCGTTTTGCAGTTGCGGCGCCGATGCCTCTTCCTCCTCCAGTGAGCAAGGCAACTGGGCGGGACATGGCTCTTCCACGGGTCTCGCTTTGATAACCTCAACCCTTGGTTTTTTTTGCCAAAGGATATCAACTTCGTCGAGTCAAAGTTGACAACACATCGGCTGAGCTCACTCATGGAGGAATTGTGCGAGTTGCGGTGCCTGCCAACCTTCAGGCTTGAGCACCTTTCCGTCTTCTCTCCGGATGACCTTTCCATCGACCAATTTCGCCATGTTTGATCGGTGAACCTCGTTAAACGCATCATCGTAGATGTGTTGCATGCCATGGTTGATGACAGTCCCAGCAAGGATGTAGCCAATGTCAGCAAGCGCATCGAGCACTTCGACCATATCGCCAGCACGTGCGGCTTCAGCGTATTCTTCGACTTCTTCTTTGAGGAGTTTGATTCGCAACTCAATCATGTCCTCGGGTCCAAGTCCCGGTGCATCGAGTTTCGGGATTTCAAAGGCTTCATTGAATTCGAGCAGGGAGGCTACGATTGGGTTCATGCCTTTCCCTCAAGCCACCCGGCCTTTGAACATTGCAGGCGGGCCTACTTTGCCTTCATGCTGATGCTTGCATTGGGTCCATGGCCACAATGGAAGCCAAGAGTATCCATCCGGTGAGCATCGATGCTCGGAACAATGTTGTCTGGAAATCAACCCACTGCTCTCGACGAACAATCACAATGATATTCACAACCGACATCACTCCTGCAGAAGCGAGGAAATAAATTTCTGACATTGGATCTGAAATCGCAAAGCAGGCGAACCACACCAATGTGAGCTGCACAGATGTGCGAGTGGTGACCGCATCACCGAATTGAGCAGGGAATGATTTGATTCCGTTGGCTCGATCGCTTTCAATGTCCATTCGGGCGTAATTGAGGTCAAAGGCAGCGATCCACAAAGCGACACCGAGGGCGATGAAAAACACGCTGGGGTACCAATCGCCACCTGTAACAGCTGCCCAACCCAGATGATCAGCCGCAACCGCTACCCAGGCGCCGGCGGGAGCGAGGCCAAGACACAACCCGAGCCAAAAATGACACAGCCATGTGTAGCGTTTGAGAAACGGATACACGACAAACACAGACACAGGGAGCCAAGACATGAGCAATGCCACTTGGTTGAGCATTGCAGCGCTTCCAAGAAGCATGACGAGGAACACACCGCACAGCGTCCAAGCCGTGCGCATTGACATTGTTCCTGAAGCCAAGTGACGTCCTGCTGTGCGTGGATTTTCGGCGTCCACGTTTCGGTCAATGATTCGATTCAGGCCCATAGCAAGGCCTCTTGCTCCCACGGCAGCGAGAAGAATCCAAAGCAAGTCCGCAGCAATCCAAGAAAATGCGCCGCTTGTATCCGTGGCTACGAACTCATTGTGTGCCAGAATATAGCCGATTAAAACGAAGGGGAGGGAGAACAGCGTATGTTCGATTTTGATGAACGATAGAACCTGTTTGACGTCCATCAAGCCTTGCCTCCAAAGGAAAGATGCGGCGGCCATTGGTACTTAGCAAGTTCCGGGTGTTTTGCCACTTTTTCCAGTGTTTCTGGGCTATGAAGCGTGATTGAGGGCCAACGGCGTACGCCGTATTGCTCGGACGGAATGGGTGTCGTTGCATCCCAACAAAGGCGAGATCGCTGTGAATCAAAGGTGAGGCCTCGGCCCACGTCGAAGCGTGATGTGAGTTGCCAAAGCAAACGTCGCCGGGCTTTCGCACAGTGGAGATCCATGTCGTTGTTGGTGAAAAATAGCCAACGAAGTGAAGAATCCTTGTCCAATTGCCAAATTGAATTTCGCAATTGGTTTATCTTGTCCCTTCGTGCTTGTTCAGCATCGTCATTTGATACATCACAGCCGTCTTCTGGGGTGGGGGTGCCATCAACATCCAGAGTCACCACCATGATGCTTCCGCGAAGCATTCTTGCGTCGGCAACTCCGTCGAGTGCCTTCACCTCTTCAAAAGACTCAAACGATGGTGATTCGCCTTTACCTTGCCGCCATGCTGGAGTCTCTTGGCGGAATGAACCTTCGAGAGGAGGGTTTGGAGATCTGGGGTCGGCGGCTGCCAATGTTGTTGCGTCAATCAGAAGTTTACTGTGCACGTTTTCATACGGGCTTGCAGCCTCAAGGGAGTCTGCAACCATTCCATCGAGGATGATGACGTCTGTTGCAATGTCCACTTTATCGTTAAGTGCGTCTAATAGCGCTTCGAGATCTTTGGGGTTTTGCTGCTCATCGATTGCAATCATGGTTTTCAAGAACATCATTTGCCCGGCACCGAGCAGCCCAACTGCTGTTTTGCGTCCCTGGCGTGGATAGCGTTGTTTTGATGCAACAATGGCGAGGTTGTGGAACCCAGTTTCCATCGGCAGGTGCACGCTTTTGACATCGCGGTGTTGGAAGTTTAACACAGGTGAAAATTGCCGACCAATTGCTTCACCGAGGTGGCCGTCTTCCATGGGTGGTAGGCCAACAATCGTGGCTGCAAGCACAGCGTCCTTCCTGCATGTGATTGCTGTGACGTGCATGACGGGGTATTGGCCCGTGAGGGAATAAAAACCAAAGTGATCGCCAAATGGCCCCTCGAGTCGAGTTTCTCCGGGGATACAGTAGCCTTCGATGACGATATCAGCCTCTGCAGGAACCATGAGATCTTGAGTTAGGGCTTTGGTGATGGGCAGGGATTTACGGCCAAGGATTCCAGCGAACTGGTATTCGCTTAGATTATCCGGCAGGGGTGATATGGCTGAGAAAATAAGCTCTGGTGGACCCCCCATGCAAATGGCAACAGGCATTCGTACCTCCTTGCCCGACGCTTTGGCCGCCGCAGCGTGTTCAGCCCCGTGCTTGTGAATTTGCCAATGGAGTCCGATTTCCTTGGGCCCGAAGACTTGGGCTCTGTACATCCCAAGATTGTGTTCTCCGCTCTTTGGGTCCTTGGTCACCACCAATGGCAAGGTGACGAACGGTCCCCCGTCTTTCGGCCAGGTCGTTGGAATTGGGAGCCGTGTCAAATCGGTCGGTAGGCGAACCCGCTGAGATTTACCTTTGCGTTTTTTCCTAGGCGGCATTGCAAGGGCATCTCGGAGCAACGGTAGTGCTTTCCACGGCTTTCTCATGTAGAGTCCAATATCAGGTTTCATCATCGCAACCATTCGATCGCCGATTTCGGTTTCATGCGAGGCGCCCAAGGCTCTCATGGTCCGGTCTTGATCGCCAAAGAGGTTCATTGCCAGCGGAATGTCGCTGATGGTCCCGTCGGGAAGGCGAGGTTGTTCAAAAACAACGGCTGGGCCGTCATTCTTTACCAGAAGATCGGCGATTGCACCGGCCTCAAATTGGACATCGACTGGCCGGCTGATGCGCAGCACCTCGCCACGCTGCTCAAGATGCTCAAGCCACCGCCTTGATGTCTTCCACGCCACACCCCTGCGTGGTGCAGCCTTCATTTGAACCGTCGTATTTTTCCGAAGCTTGTCCATCATGAAAAGTTGGAGAAGCATACATGCATTGATAGGCACATCACCGTAGTCCGACTTATGTCGAAGTGGTTCCTGTGTTTGCTTTGCATCATGCTCATTGCTGCACCAGCGTCTGCCTCTTCAAACGAATCGGATGTGATTGTGACCGTTGATAGCAGCAGCCTGAGGTTCAGTCCTTCTGAGGTGACCGTCACAGAAGGCCAGGCTGTTCGATTCATGTGGAGCGGACAGGCGCTTCCTCACAATGCCGTCGCTGACGATGGACTTTTTGACTCTGGGGAACCCGACCGCAACGTCGATTATCGATTTGTATTCGAAATCGGAACAGCGGGGGTGCACACCTTCGTTTGTGAACCCCATGCAAGCGTTGGTATGGTTGGAAGCATCACTGTGAACGCTGCCCCAGTTGTGGAAGTCGAGGAAGAGGAAGAAGCGCCGGTGGAAAACACTCCGGCGCTCTCGATGGTCTCCGGGCTTCTCATGACTGCATTCGCCGCTGCCTGTATTGGTCGAAATGATGACGATGAGCAAACGGTATGACCGTTTCCTTCAAGGGCTTCCCCCGCTACAAACACTTCATGGGCGGAGCCTCGCAACACTGTGATGTCCTCATTATCGGAGCAGGACCTGGCGGTGGTTCAGCCGCTTTACACGCTGCTCGTGCTGGATTAAAGACAATCATTGTTGAAGCAGATCCCGAGGTCGGGACTCCGGTCCACTGCGGGGAATGCCTCAGTCATGTTGCTGTTCAAAACCTAGACCTCGAAATCCCCGACGAGGTCAAGGCCCTCGACGTGACTGGAATTCGTGTCATCTTCCCAGATGGAACAAAGAAACTGGTTACAGAGCCTGGTTATGTTCTTGAAAAGCATCTTTTCGAGCGATGGCTCTGTGATGAGGCGTGCAATCAAGGAGCGGAACTTCTGCTCCATCACCGAGTCACTTCGATGGAGCGAATTTTCAATAGCGAAAATGAATTCTCTAATTGGAAAATCGATGGTAGAGGTGACGGCTTTCCAATCGAATGCAAGGCGGTGATCGATGCATCGGGGGTTGCTGGCGCGGCAACCAAACTGCTTGACATGGGTACGGAAGTCGAAGTGATAGCAGGCTTCCAGTATGAGATGTTAGACGTTCCCAACGACGGATACCTTGACTTTTATCTGTGGCCAGAATATTCACCGCACGGCTATGTATGGATGATCCCAAAGAAGGGCGGCCGAGCAAACGTTGGCCTTGTGACGACCGACAAAAAAGGTGCGATCAAGTACCTCAATTCATTCATCCAAGACACATACCTCGATGGAAAACCAACGGTGAATCCTCCTTGGCGGGCTGAAGGCATCAAGGTTCGTCCTTTCGGAGGTACCATCCCAATTTCCGGCCCTCGTTCACGTACCGTAGCAGACGGAGTGATCCTTGTGGGGGATGCAGCGGGCTTTACCTCGCCTTTGTTTGAGGGTGGCTCCCATCTTGCTCTGTGGTCAGGTCGCCAAGCTGCTCAAACCATTGCCAAAGCGATATCCGAAAACGACCTTTCTGAAAATCGGCTCAAATCCTACGAGAAAGCTTGGAAAGGTAAATTCCCTCCCTATCACAAAATCCTGAAGGGGAAGACTGCGCTGTACGATCTTACGGATGAGCAGATGTCGATCATGGCCCATTGTCTGCCGGAAGAACTGGGCAACATGACTCCATTGCAAAAAGCGGGCATTGTGCTGAAAATCATGGTGAGAAAACCCATTTTGTTGACAAAACGGGTGATTCCCATCTTGCTTTCGTTCGGTTATTCAAGGGCCAAATATTTTGGTTGGTAATCAGGCCCTCACTCAGCAATGTCCTTGAAGGATGCCCTGTTGTAATGAGCCATGTGGGGTGCAACTCTATGGCTGGCAATTCTTGCCGCTGCTGTCTTGCTGTTCAGACCCCACCTGCATAAGCAATCCAAACTAGGTTCTTTCATCCTTCATGGATTGATGGTTCTCCCATTTTTAGCCCTTGCTAGCCGGTTTCTGGTCAATGACACCTCCATACATCATGTGGTCGCCTATGGTGGCGCTGCTTTACCGCTGAAGTACCGATTTGCTGCCACCTGGGCGGCCCGTGAAGGCCCCTTGCTCCTCTGGGTTGGCTGGATGACGCTCTTGGCTTGGATCTGGCATCGGCCTATGAACGGGGAAAACGAGGCGACCCATGCCCTCCGATTGAGGTTTATCCACGGGTTCAATTTGTTGTTGCTTCTCAATGCACAGACCCTTAATCCTTTCAAGGAAGCATCACCGTTCTTTGTTGGCAAGGGCTTGAATGAGCTCCTTCAGACTGATCTCATGGTGATTCACCCCCCGTTGATCTTCCTTGCGTACTCTTTTTGCCTCCACGCTGCAGCAATCGCCCTTGCTTCGATGTTTGAAGACTCCAGCGGCATCAAGAAAAGAATGCTTACCACAGTACGCCCCGGATTATTTGTCGCTACACTTGGCATTGGGTTGGGAGGATTGTGGGCTTACCTCATTCTCGATTGGGGTGGATATTGGGCCTGGGACCCTGTCGAAACGGGTTCTTTCTTGCCTTGGTTAGCGCTTGTGCTCCTCGCCCACATGCGCACTAAACCGGGCGGGACAAGCGACAGTGCTTGGATTGGCGGCGGTTTGGCTGCTGGAGGTCTTGCTCTTTTTGCCACCCTTGTCACGAGGGCAGGTGGGGTTTGGGCTTCATCGGTTCACACCTTCGTGTCAGCCGAAGAAGGGACGGCTCCAACAGATGCCTTTTCACGAATGGTGTTGCTCAAGGAAGACACCTTTGCTGGCGTTGAAGTCATCACTTACATGCTTCTTTTGTTTTTGATCATAGGCGCATGGGTTCAACATCAGAGGGTTCAATCTTCCACCGATGCCTCAATGCCCCGTCCTTGGATCTTCGCGCTGCCCTTCCTCGGCGCAACACTTGCGGTTTTGGGAGGCTTTGGTGACAGTGAGTCAGTTCTGCTTGGAGCCGATGTGTACTCAATTGTGCCAAGCCTCGCTTTCCCGTTGGTCCTTCTGCTTCCTTTGACGCTTGACGTGCTTTCTCACAAGCGTGAGATGGTGATTTCAGAAGACGGGTGGAGTTACCAAACTGCAATCGGAAAGACTGGTTTATTTTCCCTTGGAAGCAGTTACACGACCCTCGGCGTGATCTTCATTGTATTCTTCGCACTCACTTTGCTCTCCGCAAATGTGTTTTTCTCAGCCTTGGCATTGATGTTCTTCACGCCTCTCTTTTACGCTCCAAACGCAATGAAAGCGTGGCCTTGGGCTGCAGCAGGTGTGATGTTGGCCCTTGCTGGGGCATGGGCGGAATTGGTTTCTATCCTGACTGCGGGTGTCACAATGTTGCTGTTCGTTGCACCTTGGTTGTTCAATCCCGAGGAAGAAGACGCTCAATCTTCACTCTCGTTGTTTGATCGGCGGAATCAGATGCAGATTGCGTTGTGGGCAGCAGTGGTCTTGGTTGGATTGTACCTTATTCTCACGCTGGTGCTTCTTATCGCAAGCATTGACGCGGTCAATTTTGATGCACACGAAGTCTATGGCGCTCCATTCGTCCTTGCTTTTGCTGCGGCATTGGCTTTTTACACGGGAAGGAAAGGCGATTCACAACGCAACGCATGGCTTGTTTTGGGCACGCTTGCTCTTTCCTTCCTTTTCGCTCTGTGGCAACCGGCAGCGTTTGGCATGGACTCCAGTACGGTTGTTTCCTCATTCCTTGTCCGTGGTACCCTTGCGTGGTTGATGCTTCCAATGCTCTTCTTGGTTGCCTTACCGGTCGCTCGAGAGGCGCTGGTGGTCCAGCGTAAATCGGCAGGAAAACAGGCCTTATGGCGCAGGATTCCATTTGGTGCTCACCTTGTGCACCTTGGCCTCGTGTTGTTGCTGATTGGCCACGTCTACACCACCGTCTTGGTTGATCGTGGCGATGCAAGCCATCGCATCACGATGCTCCGTGATGAGCCTGTAATCGACGGCAATTATGCCTATGAATTCACAGGCCTTGTCTTTGAATCGAATGACCTGGAAGTTGGTGATGGGTATGTCGGCGTTCAAATTACGGTTTATGGAGTCAATGATGGAGCCATTGGTGATGAAATTGGGACGGTTGAGCCAGGTATGCTTCGCTTTGATTCGACGGGAACAGCCCGTTCAGAGGTCGACACCTTAACCCGTTGGAGTGGAGACATCGTCTTCATTTTTGACGGCAGTCAAGCTGCCGGTTTGATGGGTCAAACCATGGATGGTGGCGAAGCATCAGTGCAAACTGTCCGTGTGACTGTCTACGACCTTCCTGCTTCTCATTTGGTGTGGCTCGGCTGGGCGACCATGCTCATCGGAATGGCGATTGTTGTGGCCGGTGATGCAAACAAAAACAAGGGCTTGCGGCTTGATTCATTGGAATCTGAGCAAGAAGAGTGAGGCGCTGGCCCTCCAATGGAATTATGAAGGGGGCGACGGTCGCCGGACTACCCGAAAGGGAGGTAATACCATGGAAGATGGAACAATTGTCCACGTCGATTATGAACTCTACAACAACGAAACAGGTGACCTCATTGAGACCACCCGTGAAGCAGTCGCAAAAGAGCATGATGCCCACCAAGAAAGCCGAACATACGAACCAATGGTCTGTGTTGTCGGTGGCGGGCAACTGATCCCAGGTTTCGAAGAAGCTCTAGGTGAGGCAAAGAAAGGCAAAGAAACGGAAGTTGTCATCGCACCAGCAGACGCTTACGGCGAAAAAGACCCTTCACAAATTGAAACCATCAGCATCGACAAATTAATCCGTGCTGTTCAAGATCCAAACTCCCTTTACATCGGCGCTCCCGTGACCATTGGGAACCGACAAGGACACCTTTCCTACCTTGCAGCAGGCCGAGCACGCATCGATTACAACCATCCTATGGCTGGTAAGTCGCTCAAGTACTCATTCAACGTCGTGGCAGTTGTCGAAGGAAAGGAAGATCAAGTGGTCGCCTTGCTCCAAGCGAACACAGGACACAGTGGTTTTGAAGTCAGTTTCGACGGCGACGACCTCATGATTGTCCTGCCTCAAACCATGCTCTTTGACACCAACGCAGCCATGCTCAAATTCCGCTTGGTCACCACCATTCGAGACGCAGTTGAATGCGGTAAGGTCTCCTTCATCGAAGTTCACGAACCTCGAGGATTCGGTGTTCAAGATGAAGAGGATGATAGCGATGAAGGTGAAGACCTTTCCTCGCTTTCCGTTGCTCAACTTAAGGAACGCTGCAAGGCCGCAGGTCTTCCAGTTGGTGGCAAAAAGGCCGATCTTATCGCTCGTCTCTCGCAAGAAGAAGAGTGAGGAAAAAGCCTCACTCGCCGCCACATGAAGCCCCAAAGCATATTGTGGGCAATTCCAACCCAAGTTTGAGGCCAAACGATGTCAAGGACTGCGCTCGACCAACATCTCGAACAGCACAAGCCTGCTTTGCCAAATTCTGAGTATTCGATTTGGGAAAAGGCTGCGATTTGGGCTGTGCTTGCTCTGATTGCAGTGTTACTCAGCGGTTTTGTCTTGGCCAATGATGTGGTTTGGGATGAAGGCCTAAAACCGATTATTTGGGACCCGGTTACCAAAGACGCAGGTGTGGCAGGTGATGCTGGCTATTCACCTCAGAACACAGCCATTTACACCGGTTCAATGCTGGTTTGTGTGGTCATTCTCCAAGCGTTGTTTCGCCGTGCAGACTTTCCCTGTGACGACCGAATGACGTTGGCCCTAATCGCTTGGGTCTGTCTCGCTCCGGCGATGCGGGTCCTCGAGGATGCCGATTTCTTTACTCAAGACATGGATGTGCTTTTCATCTCTCCATTGATTCATCTGCATCTTGCAGCCTGGTTGATTGGTATTGCCGCAACGTCGCAATGGGTCGCTGGCCAGTGGGATCACGCCACGAGCGATCGCGATGAGGCTAAGATCCGACGAGCATTGATGCCCATCTTGCTAATTGCATTGCTCTTGCACTGGGGGCTGCTCTATCAGCCTGCATATCTCGAACACGAAGAAATGGGCATGTTCTGGGTGCTTACAGGTCTCATTGCCTCATTTGCCGTTTTGATTGGCATTATGTTGAAGACCCAACATTGGCCTGCAATCACCCGTGGAATGCTGGCCTTTGGCTCAGCAGCAGTGGTCATGGGTGTTGCTCACTGGGCCCAATTTTTGGCCACTCCTTGGGAGCAAGAAAGTGCAAGGGTATTGGAAACAACCCCGATTTGGCCTTTGTTTGTTGTTCTTGGTATACCTGCAGTTGTGTGTGTCTTCCTTTACAGAATGGGAATCGAAGACCTGCGGCAACTAAAACTGTCTGGATTTGAAGCTGGAGTGCTGCCAGAAGGCGTTCAACTCGATGCTTGGGACGATGCTGGTGATTTAGTTAATTCACACCCCGTAGGTTTGCTATCAAAGAAAGGCCTGCTCGCCACCCCGATGGTCTTGGCCATGGTCTACGGGCAGTTGTGTGATGGATTTGCGACCATGGTTGGCATTGATTCATTTGGTTATGGCGAAAAGCACCCGGTAAGCAACGAAGTGATCAAGCTGGGTGGCCGACTCAATGAGTCGATCGGTATAGAATTCGGCGAAGGTGCATGGCTTTTCACGCTGGTCAAAGCGGTGTTAATTGGTACAATTGTTTGGTTGTTTGCTGAGATGAAGGTGGAGCACCGACAACGGCATTTGCGTCTTCTGATTGTTCTTGCAGTGCTTATTGTTGGGCTTGCGCCGGGCCTAAGAGACATTGGACGTTTGACGCTTGGTGTGTGAAGCCTTCGTTCACTGTGTTGTAATAGGGTTAAATGTCCCGTCCACCTCCCTTCAATTGAGGGGTGGAAATGGACCGATTACCAACAAGAGTGAATCGTGCTGACCCCGACTTTGCAGAACGCAAAGCCTTCAATGCCCATTTGATTGATACATTGAGGGAACGCCTGAACGTCGCGTCGATGGGTGGCGGCGGGAAATACGTTGACCGTCATCGCAGCAGGGGCAAACTTCTGGCCCGCGAGCGAATCGAACAGATCATCGACCCTGGCACGGCATTTTTGGAACTCTCGCCGCTCGCAGCGTTTGAGCTGTACGATGGACGCGCTCATTCTGCTGGTATTGTGACTGGAATAGGGATGGTTCATGGACGTGAATGCCTGTTTGTGGCTAATGATGCAACCGTCAAAGGTGGTAGTTATTACCCAATGACTGTGAAAAAGCACATCCGAGCTCAAACGGTTGCCCATGAAAACAACCTTCCTTGTATCTACCTCGTTGATTCTGGAGGTGCGTTCCTTCCCATGCAGGATGAAGTGTTCCCAGATATTGGCCATTTTGGTCGTATTTTCAGAAATCAAGCCCGTATGTCTGGCGATAAAATCCCTCAGATTGCAGCGGTGCTCGGCTCATGCACTGCAGGGGGCGCCTATGTTCCTGCCATGTCCGATGAATCAATCATCGTCAAAGGCAACGGTACCATCTTTTTGGCTGGCCCACCTTTGGTCAAAGCCGCAACTGGCGAAGAAGTTTCAGCCGAGGAACTCGGCGGTGCCGAAGTCCATACTGTTCAATCAGGCGTGGCTGACCATTATGCAGAAGATGAACCTGAAGCATTGAGGATGGTTCGAAATATCGTTGAAAACATCGGCCCTCGCACACTGGCCCCAGCCGCAAGTGCTCCAGCAGAATCGCCAGCCTACGATGTAGAAGATCTCCTCGGTCTCATACCGAGCGACAACCGCACACCCGTCGACATCAAGGAAATCATTGGAAGAATCGTAGACGGTTCCAGATTCCATGAATTCAAAGCACGGTACGGGACAACACTCGTGTGCGGATTTGCACACATCCATGGACACAAAGTTGGCATTGTTGCAAACAATGGAATTTTGTTTTCAGAATCTTCACTCAAAGGCGCACACTTTGTCGAATTGTGTGGGCAACGTGGTATTCCGCTTGTGTTCTTACAGAACATCACCGGATTCATGGTGGGCAAGGCCTACGAGGCAGGGGGCATCGCTAAAGATGGCGCTAAACTTGTGACCGCTGTTTCTTGCGTCAATGTGCCCAAATTCACCGTTATTATCGGTGGATCGCATGGTGCTGGAAATTACGGAATGTGTGGCAGAGCCTACGACCCTCGGTTCCTCTTCATGTGGCCAAACAGCAGAATTTCTGTCATGGGTGGGCCTCAAGCAGCAGATGTGTTGACCACTGTCAAGCAAGATCAACGTGCTCGAGAGGGACTTCAACCAATGGAGGGTGAAGAACTGGAAGCATTCCGTGCTCCTATTTTGGAGCAGTATGAGACCGAAGGCAGCCCGTATTACTCGACCGCTCGTTTGTGGGATGATGGCATTATCGACCCACGTGACACACGGGATGTGCTCGGGCTTTGCCTCGCTGCGGCCAGAAACGCCCCTCTCCCCGACGACCGATTCGGCGTGTTCCGAATGTGATATATGTCAATTGAGAAATCAAAAATGCAATTGGAGATTTTACGATGATAAGCATGGAACAACCCCCTTCGACCGATTTGGTCAGATTAACCATTGAAGGCTCAAGAGCAAACATTCATTTGAACAGGGAAGAGAAATTTAACGCTCTTAATGTCCAAATGATTACCGAGCTGTGCGATCTTTTGGATTGGACAGCTGAGCGCAGTGCTGGGCGGCTTGATGCCCTTCACGACGACAACGGCCAGCCCTACCTACGTAGCCTTGTTCTTTCTGGAGCAGGCCGACACTTTTGTGCAGGTGCAGACATCAACATGATGAGGGATGCTGGGGCCAACACTCCAGAGGAAAATCGTGCCGACTCAAAGCGTCTCGATCGCTTGTTCAATGGGCTTTGGTCGCATCCTTGTTTCACGGTCGGTGCCATTCAGGGCGTTGCTTTAGGAGGCGGTGCAGGTTTGGTGGCATGCCTTGACCACGTCATCGGAACAAAAAACATCAAAATCGCCCTCTCGGAAGGAAAACTCGGAATTCTGCCTGCGGTGATCGGACCCTATGTCTACCGTCGCCTAGGCTCAGCATGCTTTCGCCGCCTCGCTATGCAAGCCAGTCGGATTGAGGCAGAGGAAGCATTGCGAACTGGATTCATCGAACAGGTGGTTGATGGCCAAGAAGCTCTTGAAGCCAGCGTACAATCCCTGCTTGAGGAAGTCCTCACAACGGGCCCATGCGCCGTTACATTGGCTAAGGAACTCACGTTGAATTTTGACCGTTGGACAGAATCAGACGAAGCATTGCGCGATTGGACCCTTGATTTCACCAGTCAAATGCGAGGTTCGAATGAAGGTCAGGAAGGCCTCTCATCGTTCCTTGAAAAGCGACCTGCCAATTGGAAACCAGAATGATGAGGATGGTTCCAATGGTCAGTAAAGTCTTGGTTGCAAACCGTGGGGAAATCGCGTGCCGTATCCTCAGGGCATGCCACGAAGCAGGCTTAGCAACAGTTGCAATCTATGCGCAAAACGACGCCGATTCAATGTTTATTGAATTGGCTGATGAAGCGGTTTTGCTTACTGGCAACACCATCGGTGAGACCTATCTTGACCAGCAACAAATTCTTTCCATTGCCAACCAGACCGGAGCTGACGCAATTCATCCTGGTTTCGGCTTTCTTTCAGAACGAGCGGATTTCGCACGTGCGGTGACCCAAGCCAAGATCCAATGGGTCGGACCAAGCCCAGAGGCCATTGAAAAGATGGGGGACAAAATGACCGCTCGAATCACAATGCGGGCTGCTGGTGTGCCGGTGATTCCCGGCGAAGAAATAGAACATGAAGACGAAACGGATGCCTTAGAAGCCATCGAATCCGCATCCCATCGTGTGGGTTACCCCATGCTCCTCAAAGCGTCCTCAGGTGGTGGAGGAAAGGGCATGCGTGCCGTTCATTCCCCTGATCAATTAATTGAGGCTGCAAAGGGTGCTCGTCGTGAAGCAATCGCTGCCTTTGGTGATGGTCGAGTCTATGTCGAACGCTTACTCACGGGCTCGAAGCACGTTGAAATTCAGGTGTTGGCAGATCGCCATGGCCGAACCATTCACCTTGGAGAGCGAGAATGCAGCGTTCAACGCCGTCATCAAAAGGTGTTCGAGGAAGCACCCTGTGCAACCATGACTCCTGAATTGCGTGAAGCAATGGGCCAGGCAGCCGTCGCCGCAGCAGAGGCTGTCGACTACGAGGGTGCGGGAACCGTCGAATTTTTGCTTGCACCTTCTGGTGAATTTTTCTTCCTTGAAATGAACACGAGAATCCAGGTTGAGCACCCGGTAACCGAATTGGTAACCGGCGTTGATTTGGTTCGTGAACAACTGCGTATTGCTGCGGGCGAGCCGATGTCTTGTGGGCCCCTCATGATGCGAGGACACGCTATTGAGGTGCGTCTTTACGCCGAGGATGCTGCCAATAATTTCCTCCCAGCCATCGGTCCTCTGGCCGTCTTCAGGCCGCCGGAAGGGCCCGGTGTACGCCTCGACACAGGTGTTCGTGAGGGCGACGAAGTGACGCCAAATTACGATCCAATGCTCGCCAAACTCATCGTATGGGCTCCATCGAGAGATGAAGCTCTCCAGCGAATGCGAAGAGCGCTCGACGAGTTCATAGTTTTGGGCACCACCACGAACATCCGTTTCTTGCGTGAATTGTGTGATGAAGCAGAAGTGATTTCTGGTCGAACCGACACAACCACAATCGATCGCCTTTGGCCTCATGGCTGGACTCCGTCTGTACCACGATCCATTGAAGATGGAGCCCTCATGGCTGCGGCCGTTGGTGAAAGTGCCGGCCTTCACCGCACACAGAATCAAGCCTCAAAAGGTCCAGAAGGGCCAGTTAGCCCATTCTCCACGCTTAACAGGAGGTTCCCTTGATGCATCACCAATTCAAGAGCCCTGAGGGCCCAATTGAAGTCACAATTGCCAGGGATGGAGGCGTATGGCGTCTAGGCGATATCGAAGCCACACCTATGGCTGATGGTCGTTTACGAATGATTGGACCTAATGGTTCGATCAACTTCGCACATTTGGCCAAGGTGGGTGACGTATGGTGGGTTCACTACCAAGGTCACACATTCAAACTCGAACGCATTGAACCGGGTGCGACTGACACCGATGACGGTGGTGGATTAACCGCTCCTATGCCGGGCAAGGTCCTGCAAGTGTTGGTCGAAGTCGGTCAATCTGTTGAGGCTGGAACGACATTGATGGTGTTGGAGGCCATGAAGATGGAACACCGAATTGTCGCCGCATCCGATGGAGTCGTTACCGCTGTGCACTTCAATGCTAATGACCAGGTTGAGCAAGGTGTTGAGTTGTTGTCGCTTGAAGACTCATGAGTTCCATATTCGCCAATCTCCAGATTCAATCCGATCATTTAACTCGGGTTCATGCGCATAAAAATAGGACCACGCCCAAACCATTTCACCGTTCACTTCAACTTGAATCAGCGTGCGGCGAAACAGTGAATTTGGTGACTGAAACCCATAGAACCCTTCCACTCTGTCTAAGGATTGAAGCGTGAGAAAGACTTCATCCATTTCATACAATTCCCCGTGAACCGTGCCGCTATCTGAACAGCGCATACCTGGATAATCACCAAGATTGTACAGGGCTCCTTTGGTGGATGCCTTGATGCCTTGATTGACAATGTGGTGGGTGATGGTGCTGTGCCGGCTTTGCCCTCTCATGAGAGTTCCATAGACGAACAAATGACGAACCGGATAAGAACTGTCTGAATCTTCAATTGCATTTTTTAAATCTTCAATTGGAAGTTTATGCCTCAAGAGATTCCGCTCTATGAGGTCAACATACGATGAAGTGGGCGGGACATAATCGGAAATCTTCTCTTGTGTGACCCGATACGTCATCGCTTCCACAGAGGAACCATCAGCCTTGACAACGTTGACCATTGTCCGCCGATAGACGGTTGGATGACCTTCCTTGCGATCCATGTTGGCAAGAGCGTTTGCGTTAAGTGAAAACAACACTCCTGGGACGGTGTGGCCGCACCCTGCGGGGGTCACATCGGCAGCTCCGCCTTCCCTTGAGCGTGAATGGTAATGGAACGTCAATCGATGATCGGGTAACCAACATGGCTCCAATTCGGTCCTCCCTGATGGGTCAGCACCGCGCTGTTCACACCACCGCATCCAATCTTTTGTGTCCAAGTTTGACCCGTATCCAAAATACAAGACAGGCTCTTCCTCGCTCATGACCAAGCCATCAGTTCAACCCTATTTCAAACCGAACCTTGCATTTCGCGAAAGGAAAGTCTGTGACCGCGCAACTAGCACCTCAGCAGTAGAACCTTCGACCTAGGATATCGTTCAGCCCCATTGGCAAGGCTCGAGGACGTCCTGTCCACCCATCAATGGTTTAAGCACTTCAGGGATGCGCACCCGTCCGTCTTCCAACTGGTTCTGTTCTATGATTGCTACGAGGGCTCGAGAGGTAGCTACAGCGGTTGAATTGAGCGTATGTGCGATGGGCTGGCCGGAATGACCCGGTTGACCATACCTGATTTGAAGTCGGTTTGCTTGATAATCAGTGCAGTTCGAGCAGGATACAATCTCTTTGTATTGGTCTGCACCGGGGATCCAAGCCTCAAGATCGTACTTTCTTGCTGCAACGGTGCCCATGTCACCTGTGCAGATGTTCACCACTTCGTAGTGCATTCCAAGTGCGTCCCACAAATCAATGCAATTTTGCAACAATTCTTCCTGCAATTCCCACGACTGCTCAGGGCTTGCAATGATGATTTGTTCAATCTTAGTGAACTGATGAACCCGCCAAATACCGAGGTCTGATTGTCCGTGGGAACCAACTTCGCGTCGAAAGCACGGAGATACACCAACCATTCGTAATGGTAAATCGGCTTCTGGAATTGTTTCACCCATGAACATGGCAGTAAGCGGATGTTCTGCAGTTGCAATCATGTAGTACTTGTCCGGTTCAATCCCATACATGACGGTTTCAAAATCGGAAAGGTCGGTCACGCCTTCGTAGGCTTCTCGATTCATCATAACTGGCGGTTGGACAAAGGTGTAGCCTCTTTGGCGAATGAAGTCCACTGCATACTGCTGTAGGGCGAATTCTAATCTGGCTAAATCACCCTTGAGGAAGAAGAAGCGGCTCCCAACGATCTTTGCTGCACGCTTCAAGTCGACCCATTTATTCATCTCAATCAATTCGTTGTGCGTACGAACATCAAACGTGAATTCTGGTTTGACGCCATGAACGCTGTGCACTGTATTACCAGATTCATCACCGCCTTTTGGCACATCATGATGAAGGATGTTTGGGATCCGCATCCGCAGTCGGTCGCGTTCTTCAACGGCTTCGTCAGTCTTGCGTTCGAGTTCAGAAATTTGAGCCCCAAGGTCTGCAACCTCAGCTAGAATGCGTTGCGCTGCGGCTTCGTCGCCAGATTTCTTTGCGGCTCCAATGCCACGTGCAGCAGCGTTTTTTGTCGCACGCAGTTGATTTGTCTCGTGTTGGAGGTTAATCCATGTCTGGTCCAATTCAATCACACGGTCGATGTTGTCGTGTGGAATACCTCGCTTGTCGTGATCGTTACGAATGACTTCGGGCGTTGTTCTAAACAGATTGATGTCGAGCATGTTGGATCACCTCAAATTGAAATTCCAAAGTCAAAGATGGCTGATCCAATGAAGATGTAGCCTCCGATCACGTAGCCTAAGATGGAACCGCCGTTCAGCAAAGGCAATCCTGCTTGAGCCCGTCCTCGTGCCACATATGTCATCAATGCGAAGTAACCAACTAAACCTCCTACCAGTGTTGAGATGGCTACGGCAAACGCTCCACTTGAGTCCAACCATTGGGCAGCTGAAAGAACCAGCATACCTGGGAAAATCACGTCACCGAGTCCCATGAACATGGCATCCTTTCCTTTCTGTTTCTTGGGCGCACCCTTGGAAGGTGCAGGAGCAGGCGCATCACGATCTTTCATCGATGAAGTTTCTTCAACGAAAGAGTAGCCTTTTTCTTGCGGTGCAACCAGAAGGATTGGCAATCGTAAATTGATCATGGTGTCTGCCAAGTCCAGCATGTGTTTGGATTTGTAGACGGCCCACGCATCGTAAATAGCGGCTGCAATCATGAATACGATGATGAGGGTTGGGACAAAGGCCACTCCGAGCATCACCACAACACCCGAACCAACCAGCACGCCAACCGTGTTGACAACATACCATTCACTGTGCACATAGAGCAGCACCATGAGCACCAACGCTACGATGACACCGAGAATAAGGGGAACATCATAGAGTTGAAGACCGCTGACGACGTCCATGTCCTCGGTGATGATTCCAGAGTTGATTGTGGTTGATTCCGTGCTGTAGAGCGCGTGGAAGTGTGTTTGATTGTCGGTTGTGTTCGCAAACCAACCAGTTTCGAACCCTTCGTCAATGTCCAAACTGATCTTGTTGAGAAGGGATGTTGTCCAAAGCCAGTGGGCTTGGCTCTCGGTTGTGATCAGCATGTCACTGTACCCTGAAAAATCTCGGTCCGTCAGGCGTACTGATTGAATGGTTTCGCCAAAACCTTCGAGGTTCATGTTGGTTTGTGGGGTGAATTCCGTGTCCTGTGTTGCATTCCATTCAAACCCAATCACGTCACCGTTTTCTTCACCCAACAAGATCAATCCTTCTTGGTTTGAGGCAAGATCATACGGAGTTGTGGACCAAGGAGAAGGTCCGAAGTCGGCTGAGGTGAACTTGCTTGAAGCGTTGTGCTGGAACAGAACCGTTGCCATGTTATTGATATCAGGCAGGTTTGGGTCAAAGGCTGGGGCAGTTTCTTCCAGTAAGATGACAGCCACCATTGTCGGGGTTGCAATCAAGACCTTGTCTTCCGCAATCACTTCGGTATGAAGGGTGCCTAGGTGGGCATCAAGTCCAAATGGAAGTCGCCACTTGGCCTGCGTCACCATGAGTCCAGGGTTTTCTTCGAATGTGTTGAAACGGTGGAGAAAGTTTCCTTCATCAATAATGTACATTGCATCGTTCGTATGGAATCCAACCATGCAACCAGTTCCCAGCGCTGCGAGGTAACCCGTGAACTCTTCCTCACCATCAACGGTGGTCGTTTGCATGCAGGTGTAGGAATCAATTGTTTCACCGGTTTCAGCGTTCACGTACCACACCCAAGCCCCATTGGCAAAAGTGAACACATCTTCATCCACGCTCACATGGAGCGTGAACTCATCGCTGTGCGGGTAGCGAACATGTTGGTTGGTCCATGTTGGCTCCCCGTCCACCATTGAGTGGCCCTTGTAGAAACTGACGTTTTCACCCCAGGTGCCCTCGCCCCCAGTCACTTCACTCATGAAATGACCATCATACCCGCTGTGGCCTATGTAGGCACTTTCGAATTCCCTGGTTGCTTCTATTTCATAGGGTTCCGAATCCAAATCGATCATCACCATGTGTGCCAATGGCACAGTGGAATACATCAAAGCAAGGCACAACACGCCCATGATTCCGTATTTGATAATCCAGTCTTTCTTGTACTTTGCAAGGGCAAGAATGAACGCTGTAAAGATAAAAATCATCACCAATTCAAGCAAAATGTACCGAACTTGAGTTGCTCCGGATTCCCCGAAAGCATGCAATCCTGCAACATCATACCACGGCCGAATGTAAAGTCCAATCACGATGGTGAGGATGAACATGCCCATCATGCCCAACATTGAGGTCATTTGTTCTCTCATCATGTGAAGCAGACTGTCTTCAGCACGAAGTTCAGCTTCGACGGCCTTGAACGCCTTGGACTCTTTGCCCGAGGCCTTTTTTCCAACGGGCGAGGCCGTGTTGTCGTTGCTCATGCCCTATCGGAGCGTGCGTTCCCATATCAGCATGGTGATTCCATACGCCCCCTACGGGGGCGATACAATGGTGTTGATGTCGAAAGGCAAGAGGCTATTCACCAAGGGGTTATCCAACAACCGGAGGGGGCTTTTTTTGGACGAAGTTCGAACGTGGTTAAACAGCACGAAAAATAGAGGCATGACCTTCGGCTTGAACCACACAAAGGCTGCGTTGGAGCGACTTAGGCTGCCTCATCAGCCCGAGCACATCATCCACGTCGCAGGAAGCAACGGCAAAGGCACAGTTTGCGCCCTGATGGCGGGGTCCTTGTCGCTTTCTGGAGTTTCAAATCTGTTCTTTTCATCCCCTCATTTGGTGCGAGTAGAAGAGCGCATACGCTTCAATGGGATTCCAATTGACGCTCCCTCGTTTAATCGAGCCGTGAGCAAGGTTCGTAGCGCTTCGAAACAAGAACCCGAAATACCTCTCACCTTCTTCGAAGTAACCTACCTTGTTGCGATGCAGTGTGCCAGCGATGCAGGTGTAGAGGTGCTGATTCTAGAAACTGGTCTTGGCGGAAGGAAAGACGCCACACGTTCAGGTCCGGCAACCGTTTGCCTCGTGACATCCCTAAGCGCCGAACACAAGGATGTGCTTGGATCCTCTCTTCCTCTTATCGCCAAAGAAAAAGCAGCAATAGCCCGTCCAGGTGGACGGTTGTTGATTCGTAAACCAAGCGATGCTGCGGTGAAAGATGCAATGCTCGAAGAAGCCAATATGGCTGGCCAACCCTCACTGGGCGAATCAAGAGTGCCCGCAAAAACTCAATGGGTTGAGATTCCGGGTGAAACTTCTGTTCGTCAAGAAGCGATGATCCTGGCCGAGGCCTTGTTCACAGCCGTTGATTTGCCAAAGGAGAACCTTCTGTTGGCGAACAAAACGGTGCGGTGGCCAGCGCGCATGCAGCACCTTTCGGTTCAAGCAACCGGCCACCACCCATACCTCCTTGATGCCGCTCACAACCCCTCAGGGTTGCAACGCGTTCTGCCTGAGCTAGAACAGACCATTCAGGCAGCATGTGAGGGTGAGGAAGGCGGCTGGAGTCTTCTGTTCGGTACATCGCCACAGGATGATTTGGACGTATTTTGTGCCCCCTTGCTCGATTTGTGCCAGCGATATCCTCCACACATGGTGGTGTTGAGTGAGCCTCAGGGCGGCCGGTATCCCGGCGTAGACAGTCAAGTATTAGCCCAATATCCATGGAAGTGCTCGGTTCAACAAACAATCAAATTACCCAATGATGCCGTTCAGACCCTCCTCCAACATCCTCCATCGTCGGTGGGCTTGGTGGTCAGCCTTGGTTCGTTGTATTTACAGGGGAATCTCCTCGAAGCACTCGGCTTAGACGGAGATGACGACCTGTCGCTGCTGGCGAAGGGATGATAGCACGCTGCTTGGTGTGCGGAGCGGTGAGGGAATGAGTGACAAGTGGGATCAGCGATTTATTGACCTCGCCTTCCATCTTTCGGGATGGAGCAAAGACCCCTCGACAAAGGTGGGCTGTGTGGTTGTTGGCGAAGACAGAGAGATTCGTTCAACAGGATTCAATGGCTTTCCACGTGGCATCAGCGACGACAACGAACGTCTAACAGACCGGGCTAAAAAATACCCACTGATTTGTCATGCTGAAGAAAACGCAATCATGCATGCTGCACGGATCGGTGTTTCGCTCAAGGGCAACACCGCCTTTGTCACATGGCCTCCATGCTCACGTTGCGCTCGTTCGCTGATTCAAGCCGGCATCAGAGAGGTCGTGTATCCCACACCACAAGAAATACCGGAGCGTTGGTTGGAAGATTTTGAGACTTCAAATGGCATGCTAAAGGAAGCAGGCGTTCTGGTTCGCACCGTAGACCCTCAACCTGAGTGAGCCCGACCGAGGGTTTCATGCACCCTTACACGAAGGGAGCCTCATGAGAGGAGGGGTTGTTGCAGGCGGCCTCATTGTGCTCATGCTACTTTCGGGGTGCGTAGCCCCGACGGTACCCCGAACCGCTGTGAATGAAGAGGTACCAATCCCGGATGGAACCGAATGCAATGGGATGGTTCTTTTGTGCGACCGCACCTATGATGATGTCACATTCCCCGAAACGCACAATGCGTTTTCCACACATGAAGATGGGATTTACTATCCAGCGGCAAACCACCAGACTGGCCTATTGGCGCAATGGAACGCTGGAATCCGTGCGTTCATGATTGACACGCATTACGAGGTTCTTGGTGACGAACGAGTCGAAACGGTTCGCCTTTGCCACGGTGACGATGATCGAGGGTTCAGCCCCTGTACGTATGGAACCGTCAACGCAGTGACCTGGCTTTCACAACTCAACGCTCTCATGCAAGACGCACCAAATGATGTGGTGACCTTGTTGGTGGAAAATTATGTTCAAGCCGACCATCTAAAAGCAGTGATGGAACAGTCAGGGCTGTATGATTTGGTGTTTTATCACACCATGAATGAACCATGGCCAACCCTTGCAACCATGCTTGAGGACCGAACCCCACTGGTTGTGTTTTGGGAACAATCAGCAGATCCTGCACATCCTTGGGTGCACGATTTCTTGACCCACAGTTGGACCACTAATTTTGCGGAAGAGAACACAGAAGACATGAACTGCGACCCACTTCGAGGCGATCCGGAACAAGAGGTCTATCACATGAACAACTGGCTTCGAGGTCCACTCGGTCTTTCGGATCCGAGCAGAGGGGATGAGGCAAACAACATCGATTTCTTGATTGAACGAGCGAAAGAATGCTGGATTCAACATGGCAAGCGACCAACCTTCATCGCTGTTGATTGGTGGGAAGATGGTGATGTTGTTGCCGCTTCGGTTGCCATCAACGCCTTAGAATTGCCAAATTAAGCCCAAAATCTACGGGTTCGAGCGTATTCAATCTCTGCATTGTGAATCGCTTCAAGCAGACCTTCCGTATTGTTGCGTTGAGTCCGTCTCAACAGGCGCTGTGCGGTTGCTTCACCAACTCCTCGCCCCATCAAGCACAAGACAGCCTCGTAGCCTCTGCTTTGAACCAAGTCAGCGTTTTTCATCATTCGCCCTTGGTCCTTTTCATCCTCAGACGCAACCCACCCTTCGAGCATCGCTTGCATTCCCTCACGAGCGCAAGCTAACATTGTGCCCGAGCACTTTGTGCACTTTTTGATGCCCTCGATTTCCTTGAAACGAGCGACTCTGAACCGTCGAACATTCTTACAGCGAAGGCAGCATAATACCGCACGTTCATTGACCAAACGGGTTCGTAACTTTTCACGAACTGCAGCGTTATCCCAATTCGGGAGGAGCAAGTCGCGACTCGAGCGGTTTGAGACACCCATCGGCCCAGTCGGTGAAATTTCGATTTCGATCAACCCCGATTGGATAGCGTGCAAGACATCTCTTGCACCAAGCACATCCATTCGCTCGTGAAACAACTTGTCGAGCACCTCCTCCATTACAACCGTACCACGGTACTTACGCAGCAATGCTTGGAGGTTGATTTTCCGTGGATCGACCCCATGGCGAAGAATACCGAATGTTTTGGCGACCTGTGCAAAGCGCCAACGCACCTGCCTTGAATTTGGTAACGTCACGCTCAGCAATCCTTGCAAAGCGTCAGGTGGAGTTTCAGTGAGCCAACCAACGATATGGTCAGCATGAATTTCACCAGTTTGAAGACTGATTCGAGTTGGTTCATTGACCAATCGGCCCCATTTTCCAGTTTTGGTTGAAGCCATGGCCATAAGAAAGTGTCCAATCGCTTCGTTGATTCTTGAGCCATGGCACGAATTGATGACGATAGCGTCCTCTCGCTCCTCAATGGTGATTTTTCGATCCGTAGCCAGAACGCCGGTCACCTCGAGGTGATTGGTGATGGTTTCGGCGAGCAAGCCGAGGGCCTCGTCGTCGATTGGATGTTCTTTGAGCGTCGAGAAACGGTCTGCGAAGATGCCGTTCACATCAACAACCTCTGATTCAGAAAATGGAGGCGTCTCGTAGGCACCTATGTCCATCGCTACCAAACCTCGTAGCCTTCCAATATCGCGAGCGATTGCCTTGGGCACTGGAGGCAATTCACCAACCCACTGCGGTGCATTTGCCTGATCAGAGACAGGGGTCACGAGCAATTCTGATTGCTCAGGGTCCGCATCGATGATCATCCATGTGCGGCCGGCCATGACAAATTGCCTTCGATGGCCGTCATCGTCTTCACCGCTGTCGTTGAGTGAAAGAACGAAGGCTTCGTCGACGTTGCCCAAACTCCTCCGAGTTACGGCGTCGCGAACGCGATAGGACTGCTTGTCGGGAATCATGGACAAGTGATTGCTCACCCATTGTCGTGTACGGCCTGCGGTGGAAAACCAGCCCTTGGCAAACAGTGCAGGTACGGGGACTTGCAAACTCTTGAGGTCGTTTGAGATTTCTTCATCGGGAACATTGTACCTTGGGCGTTCCTCAGGAAGTTTGAGTTTCTTCGCAGCAGCCTCAGATTGTGCAAGGGCGTAGACTTTCGCAGGCCAACGGTACCACGGTACTTCCTTTGGATCGGGTGTATGGCGGATGATCCAACTGTCTGCTAGCACCTTGAGAATGGCTTCAGTGTCATGGCGCACCCATCCTTCGAATTGACTTGCGTTACCAATGATTTCAGTGGCAGTGTCGATGGGAACGGCGTTGTGTGAATGAGCCATGAGCACAAGCTGGTTCGCTACAACTGCTTTTGGGCGTTGTCGCCATTGAACAGGTTCGATTTCACCCAACATTGCCTTTCGGGCCACAACAGCACCTTCTGCGATCTCATCGGCGTCCCATGCCAAGAGATGGCCCCTCCCAACACCGCCAAGTCGGTGGTCTGCCCGTCCAACCCGCTGGAGCATACGATCGACAGAACGTGGGCTTTTGACTTGGACAATGCGTTGAATTTTTCCCACGTCGATACCTAATTCGAGGCTCGAGGTACAGACAAGTCCTGCTAATTCTCCAGCCCTCAACCGGTCTTCCATATCTTGGCGGGTGTCCGCAGCCAGTGACCCATGGTGAACTCCTATTTGCACGTCTGGTGCCATGCTTTGCAATCGATTGGCGATGGTTTCGGCATCGTTTCGGCTGTTGACAAACACCAAGCACGGAGGCTCGGTTCTCAACACCTCGATGAGACGGCGAAAACTTGCGTGAACCCTCGGTGTAACACCCATTTCGATTCCTCCGACTTCATCCTCTGCCAGTGGTTGTGCGCATTCAACCGTCAAATCTGTACTGCGCTCACCCATTGCAATGATTGCTTTTCCACGGCCTGGAGAAAGCCACTGAGCGACTTCTTCGGGGTTCCCGACAGTGGCTGATAATCCGATGCGTTGAACACGATGTCCGGACAACGCCTCTAAGCGCGCTAAACCAAGTGATAATTGCCAGCCACGTTCACTTGCAGCCAAATCGTGAACTTCGTCGACGATGACTGCGCGCACGCTTTTCAACAATTTTCTCAAATTTTTTCCGGTGAACATCAACTGAAATGTTTCAGGAGTGGTAACAAGCAAGTGCGGGGGTTTTCTGGTCTGTCTTGTTCGTTCGCTCTGAGTCGTGTCACCGTGCCTCAACCCAACCTTAAGCCCGACAGCGCTCGAAATTTCCTCAAGCCTTCGGTCCACGTCTCGATTGAGAGCACGTAAGGGCGTAATGTAGAGGATTGCGAGCGGGTCCCACTCTTCAGTCAAGCATCGATGGAGCACAGGCAATACAGCGCTGAGGGTCTTTCCAGATCCCGTTGGGGCGATGATAATTCGGTCTTCGCCGGCGCAGAGGGAGGGAAGTGCCTCAGTTTGCACGGGCGTTGGTTTCCAGCCACGTTCGTTCAGTGATGCCGCTAAGCGATCATCGAGGATAGAAAATACGCCAGACATAGTCTCCCCACCCTCTTCGAGTGGTCCTCATGCCGACCTCTTTTGAGGATTTGCAGTGCTTCAGAGCATCAGATGACTGGAAAATCGGGTGATTTTCAATCAATCGTCATCGTATTCATCTTCGTCATCATCTTCATCTTCGTCCCAGTCTTCTTCCTCATCAAAGAGGCCGCCACTGTGATCGATGGTTGTGCGTGAAGCGATGGTTGCAACGCCAATGAGCACGAGAATTGATGTGACGATGAAAATCCAAGCAAGTGGGTTTTCACGAGGTGAATCGAACCAGCCAAGGTACTTTGGATAAGCAAGATCGACTGAATGTTCTGCGCTGTTGTCATCATCGTTCACCTCGACGATGAGGTTGTCACGGTCGACAACAACTCGAATTCGATCGACATCTTCTGCATTCCATGTCGTGTCCACATCAATGATTTCATTGGAATCGATACCAGACAGTGTGATTTCGTCAAATGGTTTCTCTGCATCGCCTGCATAGAAACTGACCTTGAACGAACGGTTTGTATCGCCTCCAGTATTGACGATTTGTGCGTTCACCTTGACTGCTGAACCCGGTGCGACGTGGTCGTCAGACAAATCGATCGACCGAACACGCAATTCAGGTCCAACGGCGCCGAGTCGAATCCATTGTCGTTCAAAGTCCGTATCGTCAACAGCAAGTTCTGGAACCGGGCTGGCTTCAGAATTGGATACAACAGGGAACTGGTTCCCTGCGGCGTCATAGCCTGTGACATAGAAGCCAACGAAATCACCAGCTTGCGGTGTTATTCGTCCATTGTCTGTCAAATCAACGGCTCCAGTCCAGATCACATTCTGCCCGTCTTGTTGCATGCCGAGGAGCGTTGAACCAGCACCTATGGTGACGGTGCGTGTTGCATCCCGCATGACCCAGTGGACCATTTGCCGCGACCCAGTCAAATCGGCATCTTCAGTGCCATGGAATTCGACTGGAACAAAAGTGAGGTCGTTATTTGCGGAAATATCGATGACATTGAGCGGGCTGGTGCGCTTGACGACACGTGGTGCCGCATCATCCACAATCACTTGCAATGTGGTCGATACCAAGGTCCCGGTCATGTCTTCACCACGGCCAGGAATGTTGGTGATGGAAATCAAACATGTTCGGGTTGGAGAGGATTGAAGCGTGGTTGCCGAGGAGAGTGGTACTTCGACTGAGTAATGACCTTGTTCGGTCAATGAGCCATCGCTCCACATCTTTTCTCCATCAAACACTTCGACAAGAATACCGACGTCCCTTGGGGCAGGAACGCTGCTGCCTTCGTAGACAACGGTTCCTGTGAAGGCTAGACGGTCATCCTTGCGTACCCGGCTGCCATCTGCGACTTGGCCGGTGCGTGGCTCACTGATGTCTTCAACGAGGTAATCACTTGGAGCGAGCATGAGGTCGTTCTCAACTCGGAAGGTGTGTTCCAAAAGCAGGATACGGTCTTCATACTCAGAACCACGCTCTTTGTAGATCAACGCCACATCACCCATCTCTTCATCAGGCCAATCCCAGCCGATTTCAAAGTGGAACGTCAATTGAATCCACGGTAGGCCAGAATCATTTGTTGTTTGGTGCATCGTGCTGGTGGACATGAGGGTAATGAACTCGCTTTCCGACCAGAAAGTATCGTTCATCCCAGAGTACGAGATGCGTTGAGCGTCTCTCAATGGGTTTGGCCCCTCAAAGTCAAAGACGAGTGATATATGCTCGAAATCGATGGCTGTGTTGGCATCAATGAATCCAAGCGTAATGACTTGCTCCATGCCTGCAAAAATTGGGGCATTGTCGTCATGCCCAACCCATTCGAGTCCGGTGAACACCGCGGAGGAATCCTTCCGGGTTCGGAAAGTTGCGTCGTCATGCTCAAATCCATGTTCGGATTCAAAAGTGAAGATTTCATCATCGTCGCCAACCATTGAGTAAAACAGAGGGTTTCCTGCCTCATCGCCACCTTGCCAGTAGTATGAAACACGACCCATATTGGGGTTTCGAGTGTGATCGATGGTTGTGATAAACCACTTATTCTTCGCTTCAGTTGTGTTGTGCACGCTCTTTGTTGCGTATTCTTCCAGATCGGCTTCACCATTTCTGTTGCTGTCATGGTCTGCTTCGACCCAATACATGAGATCGAGCGTCATCGGGTGACCAACATCATCGTTGACCATGATCTTGATTTCTTGCTGAGAACTTGCTGCTTCATAGCCGTCATCAAGCGGAGCGATGGCCATTCGCTCGGGAGCTGTTGCATCGACCTTGTAGGTTCGTTGCCAGTCAGCGTTCGAGGCCATAACGTGAGTTGGATCGCGCTCATTGTAGGTCTGAACCTCATAGGTGAGGCCGTCAGGTACGTCGATGGCTGGCAGGTCAATACCGATGAAGAAGGTGCCATTGTTGTTGGTTGTGTCCCTAGCGGTGCTCTCCACCCAACCGTTGCGAGAAATTCGCACATCAAAGGCACTGTCCTTTGGAGCATCTTCGGTGTTATGGAACCACATGGCTCCTTGGAAGTAGAGAGTTTCCCCTGCAGCAACCCAAGAGTTGTCTGGGACATCATCCATGGTCAATCTGCCATCGTTGTCACGGACCTTGAGCCAACCAAGGCCAAAGCTGCGGTTGACTTCCATTGTATCATCGCTCAACAAATCAAGCGGTGAATAACCAGCAGAGCCGCTGTTGTCCAAGCATCCAGTCTTGAATCGAACTCCGCTTTGATCTGGGAATTCTGAAGTCACGTGGAAAATCCAGTGAATCTCAAGAATACCATTGTTTTCAGCGGACCATGAACTTGCGTCCATCTCGATGTAGTCTTCTGGATCATTCGGATCGGGGAATACATCACCGTTCTGCCAAGTCATCGTTGGGTTTTTGGCAATGGATTTGGTTTGCAAAGTTAAGGTTGCTTCAGACATGCTTGTCGCATCTTCACCGATGATGTGTCGGGTCACAACTTCGTAAGGCTGCAGTCGCTCATGAAGAATTTCGCCTACAGGGATTTGGATGTCGAGGTTGATGGTGTTCACGGTGTAGGTGACTGAGAACGATTGCAATTCGAGAACACCCGATGATGATGAGACCAATCCAATGGAGAGGTTTGCAATCCCCGCACCTGTGTCAGGAATACGGTCGTTGAGGCACTTGAGGAGGTTATTGACGCCTCCGGATACAGTAAGATGAGTGACGGTTATCGGTCCCATCAACGCACCATTGCTGGCTGGCATTTTCCAACAGGTTGGTGTTGTCCAATCGTATGGTTTGTCGGGATCGAGCAGGCCACCGATTTCGATTCCAGCCTCTTCTGGCGCGTCTGCGTGCTGTGCGACGCTGATGTTGGAAATCGAAGGTGTGCTCTGTGAATTTGAGGATGACAATTCTACCCTCAAGCACATGTAATAACCTGTTGGACTCAATGACTTGGTTTGACCAGATTGGGCTGTGGTCCAAGTCTGCACACCGGTGCTGCCCGAAGTGCAGGTGTTCGATGATGAATAGCCATAATTGACACGAATTGAGGTTCCTGAAGGTGTGGTGGAGTTCCATGTTAAGGTTGCAGCAACCGTAGTTTGTGTTCCGCTACCGACGTATTGGTTGACGTACATGTAGGCAGAATTCACGTACGAAGTGGTGTATTCAACACCAATACCATCTAAGATTGGGGTCGCAGAAGCCGTTCCATTCAATGTCGCTCGCCAAAGCAGGCTGTTGCTTGGGCTTGAGAAGATGACCGTTTGCCCTGCATTGACAGTGCGCCAGGTTGTACCGCCATCATTTGACAACTCCACAACGATGCTGGTTCCTGATGGCAGGTAGCCCAGAACGCTCTTGACTTCATATTCTGAGATTGGTTTTGAGATCGAAATGGCCGTTCCAACGATAAGGTTCGAAGTCGAGGTTGGTGTGCGTGCATCGAACAGAGCCCCGTCACCATGATGGAAGATCTTGTGCCGATATGAACTTGGACAGTACGCTGTGCTGTAATGTGAGCAGGAAAAACTTAGCTTTCCTCCATCCGCTTCAACAAGGCCGTAGTGTCCACCTTCTGTGATTGGTTTGACGCCCATGTGTTCGATGAAGTTGCCGTTGAAGGTGAAGTAGTGATGGTAGCTGTCGTAGGTGTAGGTGCCGCTCTTGTAGGATTGGTCGTATTCGTTGTAGATAATGGTCGGATAGTTGACGACAAGTCCAGCACCGTATTGAGTCGGAATGGTCGATGTTGATCCAAGCGTCCAGGTCCCATTGACTGAATTCGGCGTGTTTTTGTTGACCTCGTTCAGGTAATGTGCCTGAGCCTGATAACTGTAGGTTGAAACCCACATCTTTCCTGTTGATTCATCGATGTCAACTCCGGTGACATAGTTCGGGCTGAACGACCATGATTGCTCACATTTCCACTGCATGGAACTTGAAACGGACCACTTGGTGAGGTAGTAGTACGATCCGTGAGCCGTGTAGACATTGTTCCCATCAACGACGGCGTCGCTCATCTTGTAGTATTGGCTCGAACTGCATCCGTTGGTGTTGATGTTCGCTGTACCGATGTATGCTCCAGTTGTAGCGTTGATTCGGAGGATGGTTGGCAATTGATACAATCCTGAGGATGTGTACCGCATGACGTGGTACTCATCATCAATCATAACGACAACACCGATGTAATTCCAACTAGCAGTGGTGCTGACGCTCAACTGTGGGAAGACCTTGGTGAGTCCTGTGTAACCTTGGTCGCCGTTTGCTATGAACTGGCCTGTTGTGTTTTGCACTGCCGACCCCTTCGATTGGATTTGCTGGGTGCGGCCGAGGTCGATTCCGCTATCGGATGGGTTCCCTTTCAGTTCCATCTCTCGGGAATCAACGTTGATGTTTTGACGGCTGCCAGATGTGAAGGGCGAAGGAGGTGAACCTGACCATGTTCCATCACCAGATCCACCGAAATGGGCGTTTGTGGTGAAGTTGGTGTATGTGGTTCGACTGGCGTCCCCTCGAAGCTTGAACTCAGCGGACGTCACTTCGGCGCCGAATGGAATCGATAAGTCCCCGGCGCTTCCATTTCCACTGCCGGAAAAGGTGTGCGTATAGGAAGTGGTACCGTTTTGAAACTGTGTCTCAGTGGTCGCTCCAGCGGCGATAGGAGCCATCAGCGAGGTGAGGAAAATAAGGGTAAGAAAGATTGCTTTTCGCATGAAAATCACCGTGTGTCCCTCAATGGGCCTTCGGCCCACCGAAGCCAAAGCATTTCAACTTCTCCCCAAACCGTCACATCGACAAAATGGATGCGTCACTGATGACTGTTCTTGCAAGTCTATCGAAGATTATATTCAATTTTTAGGGTCTTGGTTTGAGCTTCAACGATTGCTCTTGTGAAAGGAAGCCTCAAGAAGTTGTTCGGATTCTTACCGAACGGGGCGAAGCATGGTTACCGGTATGATTTCTAAATGGTGGGCCGGCCAACACGGTAAGCAACTCGGGTATGCAGCGACAGCCTCGGGGGCAACCGGACTGTTGTTTCTCATGGCCATCACCCAACTTTTGTTTTTGCAGAGTGACCCCTCTTGGAAAGACTACACAGGGCATGCTATTGGTCTTGCAGCAATATCAAGCGTCCTCTTTTTGATCATCCTACCGGAATTTCTTACGCTCCGCGGCCATGCATTGTTGCTTGAGGAATTGAAAGAGCTCGACTCCACTTCAGAAATTCGTCGAAGAAAGGCAGAGGGAAACGAATCTGCTGACGCGCTAGGTGCTGGCCACGCAGCCTCATGGACGGCATTCCTTGAAAGCAAGGGACTCCGACGGTGAGGCAGAGGGGAACACGTTTGTCGAACCACGTACCGCATGATCCATTGTATTCTCTTCTTAGAGAAATGGTCCTTGCCGCCGGTATGATTGGTATCTTGGTGCTGGGTCTTTACGCTCACACTGGTTCAATGCCGCCTTTGGTTGTCGTTGAATCCTCTTCAATGATTCATGAAGAAAACGGTGAGGTTGGTAGCATTGATGCAGGGGATTTGGTCCTTGTTCATCGTCAACCGATGGAGACCGTGATCACCTTTGCAGAAGCATCGAATCCATCTCACCCCAATTTCGGCTATGAGCAGCATGGTATGGCGGGCGATGTCATCATTTACGACAAAAATGGTGAAGGCGGCACACCTATTATCCACCGGGCAATCCTTGAAGTCGTTGCTCATACCACTCAAACGCCCAACAGAAATGTGGCCCCAGATGCTCCATCAAATGAGCACTGCCCTGATGGCGGTAGCTTTGATGATGCTCTTTTGGATCAAGATGGCCAAATCGGTACCTGCATAATGACCTGGAATGTACCAGGTACAAATGTCGTCAATGCAACAACCATCTCCCTTGCTTTCGATGGTGACGAAGCCGGTTATTACGACTGTAAACGCCTCGCACACGCGAACGTCGAGCCTTATCTTGTCGTATGGAATTGGACGCCTTCACAAGAAGGGATGTTAACTCTGGGCGATAACAACCACTGTTCCGTCGACCAAGGATCAAGCGCAGTGAACGGGTCAGTCGGCGTTCATAGCGCCTCAGGTGTGGTCAAACCAGTTCGTGATTCATGGCTCATCGGCGTCGCTGGTGGAGAATTACCTTGGTTGGGTACGGTAAAACTCGCACTCAACACGGCCCCGGGTTCGCCGGGCACTGTTTACGTTCCAAATTCATCCTATCTTGCTTTATTCGTGCTTGTGGCTGCAGTTCTTGCAGCACCGCTTGTGCTGGAACCAGTTCTCAGACGGCTTGTCGTTGGGGCGCCAGAATTGAAATTGGCTGAAGATGAGTTAGAAGAGGAATAATCAGTGGCTAAGTGCCTCATCCAAATCCAATTCGCCTCGAGCCACGGCCAACGCCATATCTGCCGAGATGGTTTTCCGGCCATTGCTTCGTTTCCGGCTTTGGCGTTGAATTTCCTTCAGTTGCCCCTCGCTTGGTGTAATGTTTCGTTGCTCCCAAACCCTCTGGCCGCGAATCATCGCTATTCGAATGGCGGAAATGACGTGATTGTGGCGCAGCAATCCCCTCGACGTTCTTGCTTCGTCGACCTGTTCAATCAGCAGACTGGATGCAATACATTCGTTGATGATTTGGTCGCGTAGGAGCGGTGCTCCATCGCCAATCCGTACCTTGCTTTGTTGATGCTTGACCGCTGATTTGATGGTTTCAATGTGTGCGGTCACCTTGTCGATTGATTCCAATTGGGACATGCCCAAAACGATACCATCCCCCAACCATGCAATGCCAGGGCGAGGTCCTGGGTCAATGCCAAACGTCAATTCATGAATTTGATGGACTCCCCGAAGGTGAAGCAATGCTCTTTGGATGGCCCCCTCGATGTCCTCTAGAGATGCTGCTACAGGCCAGCCTTGATCCTCTCTGCCAACGATTTCCACATCGCTTGCCATCCAAACGGTTTCTGCGTGGGGAAGAGGTGCGTCATGATCGAGCAAATCGAACTTGAGGTTTTGGCGCTTGAGCGCCTGCATCAATCTGAACGCCAATCGGAAGTCCATGGTTCGCACTGCAAGCCTTGCCACGGGGTTAAAAGAATCGAGGGAGGTTGAAGGAAGTTTGTATGGCTCGCCTCTTTTCAACGGGGCAGGATTTAGAATTTTTTTGGGGACCTCAGCCGAAGTTATCAAGAACGATTGACATGGATGAACACCTGTGTCAAGCCAATATGAGCGGGAGTTGCGCCAAGTTCTTGCCGGAGTTCCTTCGGGTGTTGAAGGCGTTATTCGTTCATGCAGCCCAATTGAAAAAGAGCGGATGAGGCTGGTTCTTCATCGACCATTTTTGGTTGTACGTGCCGCAGGTTCTGGCATGGAAGGTACGGGTGATCTCCTTGCCTTGCGAGGTGATTTATGTTTTCCAATCGAAGTCAAAAGCACGAAGGCGGACAAGTTGTACCTCTCGGGGCGCACAAAAGATCAGTACGATGCGATGGTGAATGAAGGCGAGCGGTGCCATCTCATGCCCCTCTACGCACACCGGCTAAAGGGTGTGCGCGGCGACTCATGGCGCATCTTCAGGGTTGAAACCTCCAACTTATCAGGACGGTTACGCCAGTTGGAAAAATGGATCCCAGCCTTCCCGAAGACTCGAAACGGCTCCAATTATCTCAATTGGGAGGATGGTATGCCGTTAAATCAACTGATTGCGTTGCTCTGTTCGACAGCGGGAGCAGAAGCGGCCAGTCTTGCCGGATTGACGGCTCGTTCGTCAACCGTATCACAAAGCGCGCTTCCTGATACTGCATCAGATGTCCCACAACCTGCTGCCCTTTCACCCGTTCTCCGTGGGCGCACGCAAACCAATGTTTTGGCAGAGTTGGCTCGCAGACGATCATAATTGAATCAAAGATACTGTACAGCAATGATGAAGATCAGCATCATGAGCAACGCAAGAGAGGAAAAACTTGAGGCCTTACTCGAAATATGATCAATCCACATGGGGTGTATATCCCATAATTTTGTTTTCTTTCCAAGCCTTTTGACCGCAGAAAGCGTGCCATGGAGGGTGTCCTTGAACAGATGACCGCCATCGAAAGGTACCATGGGTATCAAATTAGTGAATCCGAGAAGGATGTTGACCCACATGAGCCAGAAAAAGAAGTTGATGAAGAACAACAGTCCGCTGGTGCCAATCACTGCGCCAAGCCCTTCATCTGCGGTTGTCAGCATGGCTTCTTCCATTGGGTACATCGAAACACCTTGGAGTTGGAACGGGACAACCATCAGCGTCAATATGTGGATTGGAGCATAAATGGATTTGACCAATGTGCCTCCCTCAAAGCGTGGTGAGAACGGGCCGGCTAAGCGATCAATGCCCCACGTCCCCTCACTCAAGCCTTCAACACCCAAAAACGGGTCTCCAGGCTGAATGTCAAATGCTTCTAAATTGGCTTCGGTCCAACCCATATTCTCGTGATAGAGGTACTTGTCAGCAAAAACAATCGTCAACTGTTCTTCTTCGCCATTCGCGTGGATGACATCCATTGTGACGGTGTCGTTCGCCCGATAGAGTTGCATTTGATCTCTGAAACCATCCATTCCAATGACCTCGGTTCCGTTGATGGCGGTGATGATATCCCAAGGCTCCATGCCAGCTTTTTCAGCTTCACCATCAACGATGATTGAACGTGCGTGTGGGTGAGGTGTTGTCGAGATGGCTTGCCCTGCTAATCCTCCAAGCATGAGGAGGCAAACAAATGCCGCAAAGAGGTTGGTTGCGGGGCCTGCAGCGAACATGCGCATGCGTTCCCTGCGAGGGGCTCGTTGCAGTTCCTCGTACTGCGGTTCAGCAAAGGCGCCAAGCGGTAGAGGGCCGAGTTGCAGCAATCCAAAGGCTCGAATGCGCATACCATGAGCTCTGGCCAGCAAACCATGTCCGAATTCATGAATGACGAGGGCTACAATGAAGGCCATTGCCCCCCATCCAAGAGGAATCATTGGGTTGATGCCGGGTATAGCGACAAGTTCACTCGCAGTTGGCGGGGCTGTTGTTGGAGGCGATAACAAGGCGCCAACGAAGGCAAGACCCATCAGTAACCCGACAAGAAGCATCGATCCCACGCACAGCCACAAGGCCACTTCCCCGTAGATTCTCCAGAACTTCCTCGGTTTGGAAATCGTTTCCAGTGCCTTCAGACCATAGGTCCCCCGCACCATCAATACAAATCCGAACACACGGCTTGCGTTCCACTTGTCAAGGGTGCCATTTCGTTCCCAAGCACGCAGAAGAATGTACCACAACAACACAAGGAGCAGCAAGAGTCGCCAATCGGCTTCAACCGACCCCCACGCTCCATCCATGGTACAGCCAAGATGTCTTCTGCCTTCAACCTTAAGCGAAACGGCTTGGCGGTTGATGAACAAAGTTGAATATGGTTAGAGTCGACCATCGAGCATGGTGTCCCACAAGTTTGCCCTTGAGGCTTGGTGCGAAGAGACATGGGGTCAAACCCCCGTCGATATATCCGAGTGGGCAGCCCATGATGATGTGCTTCAAGTCTTCATCAAACTCAATCGAGGAGTTCTTATCGCTGATTTCGCCATGGATGTTGACGGCACCTTGCAATGTGAAGAGCACCTCCACATCCCCCAAGATCGATGGAACCCAGGTTCAATTCAAGCCCATAGAACAAGCGAGGGCAGGGTAAGATTCCGCCATCGATCCTCTGAAATTGTTCTTTCGGCACGGCTTCGAGCGCCCGAATGGGGCCAAGCATTGCTCGAACAATGGCTTATCGACCAGCGCGGTGAGGCATTGAAGCCGAAGGACCGCAGTCAACGGTTGAGCAGCATCAATCGAAGTAAGTTGAGCATCGAAAGAAACCTCAATCAAGCCCGCCTCACCCATGCAAAATCTGAACTTGAACTCACACAAGAACGTTTGACATCTGCAGAGCGGGGTCTAAACTCAACGCGCAGGTCCATCGAAGAGGAATGATCAACTCAAACGAACTTTGTAGCGGTCCCTTCCACCAGCATACAACGTGATGCTTCCAGTTGATGAGACGCAAATCGCCACTCCATCAGTAAGCTGTGAAATGGCGCGAGCGGCGAGGTGACGTCCACCTTCTCCTGCTTTTGTAGTCACGCCTGCAGGAACCTGAATGTAACGACCAGCATCACTTGCTACGCCATCTTTATTGAACAAAATCGCACCGTCAAGCCAGGCGAATTCAGCGAGGGTTTCATGGTTCGCTTCATCAAGAATCGTGCGCTTTTCCGCTGGATGTCCTTTGAACGGGTTCAACACAAGGGCCGTCGAGTGTTTACGAAGTGAAGGCAGGGCGCCAATCGCAAACAAAGCGCCAACAGCGTGCCCCTCTCTTCCCCTCCCACCAAGATGGCGAGCCAACTTCATCAATTGTGTCAACACCTCGAGGTCGATGTTGAATTCTTGAGCAAGGTTCGCGAAGCGGTTGGTGTTGAGCATTGTTGTATCGATTGCCATAACGCCGTCAATTGGTTCTGCTAACACCACCAGCAGCCGTTCACCCCGTGACAGGCGCCCTTCCCCGATGGCTTGTAGAACAAGATCATGCATTTGGTTGAGAACGCCAAGGCCTTGAGCGGTCAGGCTTTCTTCGAGCAGGCTGCATTCGATGCCGGCCTCAATCAGTGTTTCAGCCACTCGGTTTTGACTTGTAAGAACGGTGAGCGGCATATCGTTTGGAAGAACTTCTGCCACAAGGCGCACTTTCCTCGCGTTGCTTGCCATCATCAACACGGCGTTGAACGGTTTTCTGTCTCCGGCAAGGGTGCTGCTGACCATCGCCGCAAGGTCGACCATGGTTTCACATCACGCAGTGGTTGTGTCAATGCCAGGCAGTTGGTCTTCGGTTTCCCGGTAGACGGTGCGCATGTTGGAGATGAAATTGCGTTCTTTGACAACAATGGTGTACTCATTGATGCCTGGGTCTTCCTCACCATCCAATAGGTTGAGAATAATTTCGAGGGTAAGGCGGGCCCCTTCTCTGTGTGGGTAGGCGAAGATGCCCATTGATAGAGGCGGGGATACCACTGACCGCACATCCATTTCACCGAGTGTTGCAAACAAGTTCGCATAGGTCTCTGGAAGCAATGTTCGGCGCGCTTCATCTTGGTTTGGTCTTCGGCAATCAGGGCCAACGGCGTGGATGATGTGCTTGAAGTTGGCAGCCAAGGCGTAGGGTTCTGTAACGACGTTCTTGGTCACAGCGCACGGAGGCGCGTTG
>CALKDX010000048.1 GCA_938084455.1 Candidatus Poseidoniaceae archaeon | reverse complement strand
CGTTCCATCGGTGGCGATGCTGATTTGTGGCTTGATGACCAAACCAGGGAGGAAGTTTGGTGCAGGAAGCACGGAGTGGAGGTCGAAACGAGTGGTCGTTTCATCGTTGCACTCAGGGTTGTGGCATCGGAATCCAGCGTTAATCAATCGGCTTCGTTGATTGATACGGACACGTCGGCCGTCACCGCGGATGATGTAGTTCACGCCCGGGTGAACATCAGGACCACGGAGGATCATTTGTCGCATTTGCTCACGGTTACGAGAGGTCACACGGATCGGTACGGTCAGTTCCTTTGCAATCTTGGTTGGCACACCAACTTCGTTCACGCCGAGGTATGGATCTGGGGAGATCACAGACCGAGCACAGAAGTTGACACGCTTACCGGACAAGTTGCTTCGGAATCGCCCTTCCTTACCTTTCAATCGCTGAGTCAGCGTCTTGAGGGTTCGTCCGGAGCGGTGACGTGCTGGTGGGATACCGGAAGTTTGGTTGTCGAAGTAGGTCGTCACGTGGTATTGGAGAAGTTCCCAAAGGTCCTCAACAATCAGTTGTGGAGCACCAGAGTCACGGTTTTCACGGAGTCGCTGGTTGATTCGGAGAACGTCAACGAGTTTGTGAGTCAAGTCGTCTTCGGAGCGGTCACCGCTGTCGAGGGTAATCGACGGGCGGACGGTGATTGGAGGTACGGGGAGCACCTTCAACACAATCCACTCTGGGCGGTTTTGCTTGTCCATTCCAATGAAGATGAGGTCTTCGGATGGGATTCCACTGAGCCACTCACGGACGTCACGAGGGTTGAGCTTGCGCCATCCTTCGTCCTTACCGCTTTGACCCTTTGCTTCCTTCTTTTCCTTGAAGGTCGTCGGCTTGTCAAGTGCAATCTTGCCTTGTGCTTCACCACAGTGCATGCAGACACCACGGTTGGTGCCGGTGGTGACCTTCTCAACTTCCTTGATGATCTTGGCGAATTCTGTCGAACCGACACCGTGCTTCACGATGATGTCGCGGATTCGGGTTCGGAAGTAATCCTGCTCAGAGAGTTCAGGGTTTGATGGGTGAGAACCGTTTTCCTTGTGGAGCAATATGTTGCTGCACTTGCTGCAAGTCGCCTTGAGCGCGGTCTTGATGAGGTTCACGAAACCAATGTGCATGACTGGAAGTTCAAGTTGAATGTGACCAAAGTGGCCGGGGGATTCGTCGTACTTGCAGTTGTCAGTCGGGCAAACCAATCCAGGTTCAATAACACCCATGTGGGGGTCCATCAAACCTTGGCGGTAGGCGTGTCCGTCGTCCTTGTAGGTGTCTGCAGTCTTCACTTCGACAGCGGACATCTTGCGGATTTCAATTGGGTCCATCAGTCCGAAGCGAATTTGTGCAATCCGCTTTGGAATCATTGTGCTTTTTTGGCTCATCTTCGGTCCTCCAGTTCGAGTCTCATGGCCACACCTAAACTCTTCATCTCATCCAAAAGCAGCTTGAATGCGTACGAAGTTTGCACCTTGTACACTTCAGCACCGTCGCCATGGATAGGGCTGACGTAGGTTCTTCGCTTAGGATCGTACCAAGCGATGTGTCCAGATTGAGCGCAGACGTACATGTCAATACCATCGGATTCGTCCAAGAGACGGTCCTTGATGACCATTGAAGCACCGTGGGCGATGAGGCAGTCACGTTCCATTTCACCGAATCGTAGACCACCTTGTCGAGCACGACCTTCGGTCGGTTGACGGGTGAGGATTTGAACACGGCCACGGGAACGGGCGTGAATCTTCGAAGACACCAGGTGGTGCAATCGTTGGTAGTAGATGCAACCAACGAAGATTTCAGCAGGATAGACTTCACCGGTTTCACCGTTAATCATGGTTTCACGACCGGTGTGAGCCAATCCGTTTCGGACAAGACCGTCACGTAGACTGCCTTCCTTTTCTCCACGGAATGCGGTACCATCAATTCGGCGTCCTTCGAGGGCGCCGACCTTACCACCAATCATTTCCAAGACGTGAGCCACGGTCATTCTCGACGGGATAGCGTGCGGGTTGATGATCAAGTCAGGCACAACACCGTCAGCGGTGAAGGGCATGTCTTCTGGGTCAACAAGGCGTCCAATGACACCCTTTTGTCCGTGTCGACTAGCGAACTTGTCGCCGACTTCCGGAACCTTGTGGCTTCGGACCATCACTCGGACCAAGCGGCCAGAGTCGAGGGATTCTGTGACGTAGACGTTGTCGACCCATCCTTTCTCACCGTGGCGAACAAGCATGGATGATTCTCGGCGTTCCTGGGCGAGCAAGAACGCACCGCCAGCGGATTCTTCGAGGAAACGAGGTGGGCTGGTCTTACCGACCAACACTTCGCCACCGCTGAGTTCCTTCTCAGGCAACGGCAATCCGTCAGCTTCGAGGTGTCGGTAGGCTTCTTCAGGCTTGAGTCCCTTGACTTCTTGGAGGGAACTGCCTGGCTTTTCGATTTCTTCAACTTGGCCACCTGGGAACCTTCGGCGTTCAGCGTTGTAGGTTCGGTTGAAGGTTGAGCGGCCGAGAGCACGGTCCACTGAACCACGGTTCATGATGACAGCGTCTTGCATGTTGTAGCCGTGCAA
>CALKDX010000047.1 GCA_938084455.1 Candidatus Poseidoniaceae archaeon | reverse complement strand
AACGCTGGATTCCGATGCCACAACCCTGAGTGCAACGATGAAACGACCACTCGTTTCGACCTCCACTCCGTGCTTCCTGCACCAAACTTCCTCCCTGGTTTGGTCATCAAGCCACAAATCAGCATCGCCACCGATGGAACGACTGAAACGTCCTACATCGTTGACGACAACGCAACCCTTGCTAACCTCCGAGGCGAAGACGATCATGGTCACCGCCTCCCTGAGGATGACCCACGGGCAAAGCTCCACTACCGCTGGATGTGGGATTTGGCACAAGCCGACAAGGCTCACCCAGAACCGCTTCCAGAGCACCTCAAGGTCACCTGCCCTCACTGTGGCAGCCCTGCAGATGAATGGGGCGACCGAACACGAGTCGAAGATCGCTTGTCCACCATTGACCGCAACGGTAACCCGAAGCCTGGTTTGCTCGTCGAGCGACACTTGATCGACGGAGACGTTGCCATCTTCAACCGACAACCTTCGCTTCACCGCATGTCGATGATGGTTCACGAAGTTCGCGTCATGGAAGGTCACACTTTCCGGTTCAACTTGGCTGTGTGTACCCCATACAACGCTGACTTTGACGGCGACGAAATGAACCTGCACGTGATTCAATCCGAAGAAGCACGAGCAGAAGCAAAGATTCTGATGCGTGTTCAGGAGCACATCCTCACACCTCGCTACGGCGGTGCTGTGATCGGTGGAATCCACGACCACATCTCCGGAGCTTACCTGTTGTCACGCCCTGGCACCCTCATCAACCGTCGACACGGCCTTGAGATGCTTGGTAGCATCAATTGGGAAGGCGGATTGCCAGAGATTGTCAAGGACGCTAACGGGAAGGAATGCTTCCGTGGCCAAGACATCATCTCGCTGATCATCCCCGACAACATCCACCTGCGATTCCGCAGTCGTTCCAACGACGAAGTCGTTGTCAAGGACGGTAAGGTCGAAGGAACCCTCGACAAGCGTGCCATTGGTGCAGAAGACGGACGATTGCTCGACGCTATCGTTCAAACAAACGGTCCAGAAGAAGGTGCTCGTTTCCTTGACGAGTTCACTCGCCTCTCGATTGCTGCGTGCACTTCGCTTGGTTTCACAACCGGTATTGACGATGAAGATCTCAGTGCCGAAGCCCTTGATGCAATCATCAAGGCAAACGTGGACGCTGGTGAACTGGTTCAAGAAGCCCTCGCCCAGTTCGGTAAGGACGGCCGTGGCTACGAATCCCGCCCAGGTCGAACCGCTCGTGAAACCCTCGAAGAAGACATCATGGTCATTCTCGACCAAGGTAAGCAACAAGCTGGTGACGTGGCAAAGGACGAACTCGCTCAATCTGGTTCAACCAACGCTGCGGTCAACATGGCCATTTCCGGTGCCCGTGGTTCCATGGACAACCTAAACATGATGGCCGGTTCAATCGGTCAAGCAAAGGTTCGTGGAAAGCGTCTAGAGCGTGGATACAACGAACGTGTGTTGCCTCACTTCCGCCGTGGTGGACGTGCTGCAGCCGATCGTGGTTTCATCTCGAGTTCGTTCAAGCGTGGTCTTGAGCCTACGGAGTTCTTTATGCTCTCCGTTTCTGGCCGTGAGTCCCTGGTCGATACTGCTGTCCGAACTGCAAAGTCCGGTTACATGCAACGCCGACTGATCAACGCAATGGACGACCTCAAGGTCTACGACGACGACATGCTGTCCGTCCGAAACACTGCGAACAGAATCATCCAATTCAGCTACGGTGAAGACGGCATTGACCCTTCCCGTGGTGTGCACGGTTCTCCGTTCAACATCGACGTTATCGTTGATGAAGCGCTTGGAACCGAGGGTGCAACCCTCGATGCTCGTGATTCATACGAGCCAATCACTGAGCGAATTGACGCAGATGACCTCGAACATGGTGAACCTGCTGAAAGCGATGGAGGTGACGTCTGATGGTCGTAAAGAGTGCAACCAAGAAGAAGCTCATGGATTTGGGCATTGCCGAGAACTTTGCGCACACGCTTGCCGATGATAAGAAGTGGGACGATGTCAAAATCCTCGCCGCTGGAGAAATCGCTCAACTGTGTGAAACCGACTCAGCAACCGCTGCCAAGATGAAGGATATCATCGATGCAGCAAGCAAAAAAGGTGGCGATTCAAACAGCGAAAACACCGGACCAACAACCAAAGTTTCCTACAAGCGCCGAAAGGGACGTTTGACTGCACGTGCTAAGACCGCAGCAGATCTCGACACCTATGGCGCAGAAGAGAAACTCGCAAGTTACATCGATCCATTGGCTGACGACCCTGTGTTCAAGTCACTCGTTGCAGCTGCAGAAGACAGCGGTTCAACTCGCTTTACCAACCGAATCTTCCACGACCTTACCGTGGCAATCCACGCACGTGGCAAGAAGAAGTTGACCAAGCCTCAAGCAAAGAAAGTCATCAACGAAGCAGTTGTTGCTCTCGACAAGGCAAGCATCGATCCTTACGAAGCAGCAGGAATCATCACCGCACAATCGATCGGTGAGCCTGGTACTCAGATGACCATGCGTACGTTCCACTACGCGGGTGTTGCAACGGTTAACGTGACCCAAGGTTTGCCTCGTATCATCGAAATTGTCGATGCACGAAAGGTTCCAAACACGCCAACCATGACCATCCGGCTCAAGGGTGACGATATGATGAACGCCGCTGCCGCACAAAAGTTGGCAGCAGCAATCGAAGTGACCACCACGGTCAACATCGCTTCCTTGGAAACGGACGTCGCTCAACGCCGATTGGTTTTGAAGCTGAACAAGGGCAACCTCAAACAAAAGAACATGACTGGACTTGAAGTCAAGGATAAGCTTGAGCGTGCAACCCGTTTGTTGGTTCAACCTGATAAGGAAAAGAACCCGGGCACATTGACCTTGATTCCAGGTGTTCACTCACCTGAAGACTTGGCTGAACTGGCAGAGAACCCGCCATCCTACACCATGTTGCTGCAACTTGAAGAGAAGATTCGAGACATGCGTCTCAAGGGTATTCCAAACATTGAGCGTGCAAACGTGCAACTTGATGACAAGACAGGTGAGTACTACCTTTCGACCATCGGTTCCAACCTCACCCGTGTGAGCGAAATTGAGACCATCGATCGACGCCGCACCTACACTAACAACATCATTGAAATCTATGATTTCCTTGGTATTGAGGCTGCTCGCCAAGCTATTGTTAACGAACTCCAAGCGACCCTTGACGGTGCTCGCCTCGAAGTCGATGTTCGCCACCTGTTGATGGTTGCTGACGTCATGACTTCAGAAGGTGAAGTTCGTGCAATCGGCCGCCACGGTGTTTCAGGAACCAAGCACAGTATCCTTGCTCGTGCTGCGTTCGAAGTGACCGTCAACCACTTGCTCAAGGCCGGTATTATCGGTGAGCGAGACTACCTCACCGGTGTTGCAGAGAACATCATTGTCGGACAACCAATTTCCTTGGGAACCGGCAGTGTCGAACTGTACTACATCCCTGAGTGATTTTCCAACCATGAGAAACAAAGTGGAGTATGGAGGAATAAAATATGGATATCAGCCGACAACTAAAAAATGCAATTGCAACCGGAAACTTACGATTTGGCCAACGACAAGCCCTCGCTGCTTGTGCCCTTGGTGAAGCAAAACTCGTCATTTTGGCAGCAAACTGTCCGACCGAATTCACAGACGATCTGCACGCCCGTCACCCCGAAGTGACCAAGTTCCGTGCAGTCATGGTCAACCGTGAACTAGGAATCGCTTGTGGTAAGCCGTTTTCGGTCTCCACAATCACCATCATTGATGCTGGAGAAAGCGATCTCCTCACCCTCGAAAGCAACCTCGAGTGAGGGCACAAGCCCTTCAAGGGCCAAAATTGTGTCAACCCAAGGAATGGAAGCCTTCATGGCCTTTGGGCTCAACCGATTGGTATGCGTACCTCTTGGCTTCGCTCTGCAGCATGCTTCCTGACCGTCCTCATGTTCGCCTCGGTGCTTTTACCCATGGTTGAACCAGCGGCAACAAATGACGCTGATAGCGCTCCTGTCTTGGAGATGCTCACACCGGTTCAACGCATCCAATCTGGGGCGAACAGCGCCAATCCAATGCTCGTCGGTGGTGGAACACCCTCTGGTGCAGAATTTGTGGAAGCACTCGAATACGCACCAGGCGTCTATGCGTTTGGTGGTAGTTGGAACACAAGCAATTCCCAAGCCTTGACCTTCGGCAGCAACACACTCTCGCCAACCAGCCCCTATGGACAAGAATTCTACATCGCAGCAGTGGACAGTTCTGGCCAATTCCAATACGTCAAAGGTGCAAACCACAACATGCAAGGGAATCCGGGCATCTCAATTTTCAGTGACATCGCTGTAGGCATGGGCGGTGAAATTGTCGTCGCAGGATTCTACACCGGAGCCATTCAGTTCGGTTCCATCACGATTGCATCCGGTGCCGCAGATGGCTTCATTGCAATGACAGACCCAAGCGGTCAGTGGCTGTGGGCTCACTCGTTCCAAACCGTGGTAAACAACACACAGGAATTTTCCCAAGTCGACCATGTGACCATCGATCAAAACGGTGACGTCATCGTGTCTGGTGTTCACCAAGGGGAGACTGACTTTGGCGGTACGAGTTTCAATGTCTCGGATCAAGAGATCTTCACTGCTAAACTCAATGGCATCCAAGGAACACTCACCTGGGCGACATCCGGTGGCGGTGTTGGTAACCAAATCGTTTCAGGCGTCGCAGTGGACTCCATGGGTGAAATCTACGTCGGTGGCATCACCTTTGGCAACATGATTTTCGGAACAAACTCCTACAGCCCTGCTGGAAACAGCGATACATTCCTGCTCAAACTTGACTCCTCTGGCGTGGCCAAATGGCTCACAGGAATGGGGACACCAAACCAAGACACTCAATTGACATCGATGAAGATGAGCATGAATGATGATTTGTACATGGGTGGCCTTTACGACGGTAACCTGCAAGGTTCAGGCCCATCGGGTACCTGGTCAATCACCGCAACTCAAGGCCAACAAGATGCTTTTGTGCTGAAAAATCCGTTTGGCGTACTCTCTGGCGCTTCAAGTTGGGCCGCTACAGGTGGCAGCAGTTCGGTTGACTCAGTCCGTGATATGGCGATCAACTCGATGAATGAGGTGTTCATTGTCAACGTCATCGATGCGACGTTCACAGGTGGCTCCCAATCTGCAGTTGTTGCAGGAAACATTGACGGAATGGTGGCTGGATTGTCAGCAACCGGTGACTGGGACTGGATGGAATCAACGGGCAGTTCTGCCTACGAAGTCCTCTATTCAATTGCTGTAAATGAGTCCGACATCGTCACAGTTGGTGGCGGTCTAGGTGGCGGAACCATGAACAAAGGTACGCTTTCAGTGACTTCTGGTGGCAACAATTGGGATGCCATGCTCTGGTCGTTGGACCCGAGTTCAAAGAAGGATGCAGACGTTGACGGCGTTCCAGACTATGCGGACAATTGCCCAAACACCTCCAACCCAACTCAAGCCAACACCGATGGTGATGCCTATGGTGATGCGTGCGATTCGGATGACGACAACGATGGCTTGACTGACAACTTCCCTGATCTCTGCCCTCGAGGCGGTGCATTCAACTGGACAAGTGGTCAAGACACCTCCAACCCATCAGCCTCAACCGACTGGGACAATGATGGCTGCAAAGACGACACAGAGGATTCAGACGATGACAACGATCAAATCGAGGACATCGATGACAACTGTCAGTGGACATCATACAACCCACCCCGACCAACATGGGTTTCAGATTCAACCACGGACATCGACGGAGATGGATGTCGAGACAGCGACGAGGACACCGATGACGATGCCGATGGCTTCGACGATGTTGTCGATGACTGCCCCACCGTTTCGGGAACCTCCCTTAACGGTACAGAGGGTTGCTTAGATTCAGATGGCGACAGCTGGGCCGACAATTTCGATGACTGTCCTAACCAAGCTGGCGATTCGACCCTTGGTGGGAAGAACGCTTGTCCTGATGCTGATGGTGATGGATGGGCAGACGTCGACGATGCGTTTGATGCAGACCCCACCCAATGGGCGGATACAGACGGTGATGGCTACGGTGATCACCCCCTTGGCACAACACCCGATGACTGCATCGACCAAGCCGGTACCTCAACGATGGACCGAATTGGCTGCTTTGACGCCGATGAAGACGGCTATTCTGATTCCGATGGTTTCTGGTCCACCGAAGATGGGGCTGATGCGTTTGGTAATGATCCAACTCAATGGTCTGATTTCGATGAAGATGGCTATGGCGACAACTGGGCTAACAGCACATGGACTGACCGTAACCCTTCGTGGCCTGGTGAATTTAACAGCGAGGCGAATGGCCAAGACGCTTGCCCAACCAAGGCAGGCACTTCATGGCAAGCAGGCATGGTTGGCTGTCCTGATGCAGATGGCGATGGTTGGTACGACCTTATGGATGCCTTCCCGCAAGAGCCAACTCAGTACGCTGACGCCGATGGCGATGGCTATGGAGACAATCAATCTGGTTTCGAGGCTGACGCTTGTCCTGAACAGGCTGGCACTTCAACATTCGACCGCTATGGTTGCCTCGATTCTGATGGGGACCAGCGCTCTGACCCTGACATCAACTGGATGCCTTCGCAAGGTGGCGACGCCTTCCCCTCTGAACCAACCCAATGGGCCGACCAAGATTTGGATGGATACGGTGACAACCCTGCTGGTGTGACCCCTGATGCTTGTCCAACAGTGCGTGACACCTCAAGCATCGACCGCCTTGGATGTGCAGACACAGATGGCGACGGTATCTCGGACCCCGATGCTGATTGGACCCTCGCTGACGGTGCAGATGCGTGCATCAATGGGCGTGGAAATTCCAGCCAAGACCGAATTGGTTGTTATGATCAAGACGGCGACGGCTATTCCAATCCAAGCACCGATTGGACAATTGAAGATGGTGCTGATGCCTATGTTGATGATCCCACACGCTGGATTAAGGAAGACGAACCAGCATCTGCCTCGCTGTCGAGCGGCTCGACCCTTACGTACGGAATCGGTGGCATTTTACTCATCGCAGCCATTCTCGGTGGGATGTTCCTGCTTCGTGGTCGAAACGGCCAAGATGAGGAAAAGGCATGGATTCAGACGGCTCCTGGGGCAATGCCTCCTATGCCGTCAATGTCAGCTCAACCTGCTGCAGTGGCCATGCCCGACTTTGCCGCTCAACCAGTGGCTCAGCCTGCTGTTCAACCGCTTGCTCAGCAAGTCTACAACGCAACCGTCCCGCAAGTGGCTCAACCAGTTGCTCAACCAGCGCCGGTTGCCGATCCTGCCCGTGACTACTACAACGGACTGTTGACTCAAGGTTACCCTGCCCCAGACGCTTTAGCCTACACGCAGCAGTACTACCCTGGATTCCAAGGGTGAGGTGCACGCGTCGATTGCAATTCGTGCATGAAGTGAGCCATCGAGCCAGTCGAAATTGATGAACGGTGACCAAGGTGACATTTGACTCAGCCTACGAGCCCTTCTTTCAACCTCCAGGTTGGATTGTTGGTCCAGTTTGGGCCGTGCTCTACACTTGTCTTGCTCTAAGCATGAGCAACCTGCTCAGTGCCAAAGATGAGATCCCGCAATCGAATCTCATCATTGCTTTGTTCTTTGTTCAACTTGCTGTCAATTTGGCTTGGCCCTCAGTGTTTAACTCTGAGCGTTACCTTCTCTCGTTGTTGATGATCGTAGTGATGATTGTGTTCACGAGCATCTATGCCGTGGCGACCTACAAGGTTGCACCAACCGCATCGATGTTGGTCTGGCCATACATTGCATGGGTGTCCTTTGCAGGCGCTATCAACTTCGCTTACTATCTTGAAGCGTCTTGAGGTAGGGTGCGGGCGCACCCAATCACGTGAGGACTTCGAGCAATCGGTCTTGCTCAGCAGCCATTCGCAGTTCCATAGCAATGCGTCGACCACTTGACATTGGTTTTCGCCAGGTTGCGTTTCCGTATGGATGGCCAACACTGACGTGGACGTTTGTTCCTCCACCCAAACGTGGTGCAACGTCGTAGATGTAGTAATTCATGTCCTTGTCGATGCAAGTTTGTAAGCAGAATGGACCAATGATTCCCGGATCGTAATGTTCTTTGCTTGCGGTGATGAATTTTTCACCGAGTTCGAACGCCTTCTCCAATAGGGATTCACGGATGGTTGCTGTGTTGTGACCAACCACGGTCATCTCTGGAATCTGTTGGTGGGCTGGCATGGTCATCTGTTGAGGTGCTGGCAAACGAACGTGTCCATCAAGTGAGGATTCGAAGCGCCAATCGACACCAAGCAATTCCAACTTCTCGCCTTCTTCAGCGAGGGGGCTGTAAAAGAAATTGAGGTTGAACACTGGTCCGATGACGTAGCGTTCGATTCGAGCGCCTGCGAGCGATGCTTCATCAATCACACCTTCAGCGAGAAGGGTCTTTGATTTCTCTTGGTACTCCTCGTAGGACGCACAGGTGAAGAAACCACGTTCGAGTTTCTTCTGAGCGTGGTGCAACTTCACGATGACCAAGCAATCAATGTCCTGTGGGTCAGCAATGGCTTCAGGGTAGGGGAGTCCGGCCTTGTCGAGGATCCAGTAGTAGTCTTGGTCCTCCGTGCGTTCTTCCATCCGGAGCATGTTTCTTGAGCCAAACAAAGGCACCTTGAAGGTGTCTTCAACATCCTTGATGGACGAGTATGATGTGAAGGAACGGTTTGGGATGTAAACGACGTTTCTCTTACGCATTTCTGCTTGCATCTCTGGCTTCATCACATCGTTGAAGGAAGGCATGACAATTGCTTTGTCAACCATGCCTCGAACCACTCGTCCAGAACCGCTGCGGTGGGCCTTGAAGTAATTGGCGTATGTCTTGTGGCGACCTTCTTTACAGTAGGCAACGGTTGGGAAACCTTCCTCGATGGCGCCGTCGCAAATATCCAGCGCCGAATGCGAAGCGGTCATACCGATTCGGAGTTTCATTCGGTCGTATTCGTCAACAATACCTGCGATTTCATCTTTTGACAGCATGGGGAATCCCTCGGTAATCTTCCCTGTGGTCGGGGGGGTCTTTCATGTCATCGCTAAGCGATGTTCAGTCAAATCGCTGGAGTTGCATCAACTCGTCGGTTGAGAGCGTCTCTCCAGACATCAACTTGGACATGAGGTCCTGCACTTCAACACGGGCAGATGGACGTTGTCCAGCACCAGCAATTGCGCCACGCATAGCTCGAAGCATGTCTTGGATCGAGTGGAGGCAGCGAAGTGAAACGATGTAGAGGTGGTGTGCCTTGTCAGCTTCCTTCTTGGACTTCCGAAGTTCTCTGTGAGCCGACTCTGCCTTGTCACGGATGCGGTCAACTTCCTTGTTCCATTGAAGCATCAAATCGTGAGCCTCTTGAGCGGCTTGTGCAGCTGCAGTCACTTCTTCGTGGGCTTGTTCTTGGGCTTCCATGGCAACACGGAGCAATTCACGAGCCTCTTTGAGTTCGGTGTTTCCATCTTCACTGGTCTTCATCTTCTTGATCTTAGCACTGATTTCCTTCATGCGCTTCATGACCTTTGTTTCATTGTTTCCAGTGTGACGTCCGCGCTCGAATTCATTTTCGAGTCGGTTCAATTCTCGGCGAAGGGTGTGAATGGTTTCAGGTGGTTTCTCGCGGCGTCCTCGTCGCTGTCCTGGTTCAACAGGTGCCGGTGCGGCTTGCGGGCCCTTTGCAGCATCAAGCATTTCCTTTGCAGCACGAACGGAGCTGTTCGCCTCTTGACGAGCGCCTTTCTTCTCACGAACGATTTCGTTCATTTGTTCTCGGATTTCACGTTGTTCGCGCACTTGCACGATGAGTTCTCGAACCTCAGCATTCAATTCGTTTCGCGTACCCGTAAATGTCTTCGATTTGTCGTTCCATTCGTCACGGGTTGTTCGGTAACTGGTCGCCTTTCCATCGACCAATTTTCGTCGCTCTTCGAGTTGAGTTTTGAGTTCTGACATTAACTATCGCACCTGTTCAGTGGAAGATTCCCATCTTCTCACCGGTTTGGCGACCTTGCACCTCCATTTAATCCCTTCACTGAGAAGCGATGATGGCTTGGCCAAGGCGGTATGGTTTTGAATTCGAGAAAAGAGAGGTTTTTCTGACTTTTTTACTCAGATGATTGCGGCATCAAAGGCGGCGCTTGCTTGATCAAAAACACCACGAATGAGTCCTAAGTTGGCACCAGTTTCACACTTCAGAACAAGGACACGTCCTGCCTTCAGGCTCTGGGCCATGACGCAACCGTGTTCCCCGTGAAGCGTGATGCGATTTTGCTTTGATGCATCAAGCGGGCCGACGGCCTGACCTAAGCGTTCAACGGTATCATCGTGACGTGGTGCAGTGCAGGTGACGAGCCCGTCGCGGTCGAGCAGTGCGACCTGAAGCACCCCCTCTGTTGCCAAGAGGCCGTCGAGCACCCGTTGTTCCACAAATCAACGATGCTGGAGGGGCCGCTTAACCTTTGACCTCGCGTCAAGAGCGGGGAAGGTCATCGATTGGTGGCACAGGTCCCTTCATCATGTAACCCAAGCCCGATTTGTAATAGTTCTCAAGATGCTTTTCGACGCTTAAGCCACGAACTCTATAGAACTCTTGGGCGCGGTTGTTTGATGCTTTCACCTCCAATTGGATGAAGGATTTTACATGAACATGGCAAGCATTGACCAAATGATGCCAAGCAAGTGACCCCCAACCAAAATTTTGCATTTCTGCGGCGATGGCAAAGGCGGCAATACGCACACCTTCCTCAAGGAATGGCAACGCCCAGAGCAACCCCTTCAGCGATTCTGGTGCAGGGTATGTGTTCATGTCGACAAGCAACAAATTCCCTTCCCATGCTGGGATCGGCAGTGATGCAATCGATACATCGGCGTAGGCTTCCCCAGTTTCTTCAAGGAACAATTTCTGAATCCGTTCTCGCCATGCACTGGGCAACTTGGTTGGTTCGACACCCAAGATCCATTGGATGTCAGCCATGGACACTCAATCCTTTCGACCTTTCTTGGATTGGGAACGGGACCCTCGATGTGGCGTAAGATTTCTGGCATTGGTCTTTTTCTTTCGCTCTTGGCGACGATTGGATTTCGCAGTTGGTTGTCCTTTTGTAACGGCTTTGAACCCGCCACTGTTGAGCAACACATCGAGATCGGAAAGCGAAAGTGTTCCACCTTCAGCCGCTCTTTTCTGCACGTCTTCAGGTCGCGGGCCCTTGTTGCGAGGCTTCCAGTCTGCAGAACCTGACTTTGTTCGCTTCTTGCCGCCACCCTTGTTTCCTTTTCGTGCGTGACCGCGTGGGTTTGGATTGGAACTGATTCGAACCCATGCTTCTAGGCGTCCCTTTTCCCTGCGAAGGCGTCGAACTTCAGTTCGTCGCTGATCGATCACCTTCGTCAGTTTGTGAGCCTTCTTGTCAAACTGCATTGCGTCGCTAAAGTTTAGATCTAAATCCTTGAGCATTGGCTCGGATTCGACCAACTCAGTTTTGTGCTTGAGTTGCTCTTTCTCGTTTTCTTTGAGGGCACGGACAGCTTCTTTCTGCTCTTTGAGCAGGGCGATAAAGGCTTGATGCGACTCTTGGGCCAATGTCGCTTGTTCATGCATGGCTTGCAGTTCAAAGAACCAAGCAAATTGGTCTTCTTCTCTTTGTAGGGATGGGACTTGAAAAATATCGATTTCGCCCGTGAGTTGTTGGTAAACATCCGTCATCAATTTCTTGATTCGATACAGTGGAATACCTATCCTTTGATCGATTTCATTGCGTCGTTTCTGCAGTTCATCCATTTGCTTGGAACGAGGTCTGAGGCCACGGATGATGGTTTTCAGTTCCTTGCGGAGGTCACTCGTTTCTTCAATGGTTCCGCGCAGTCTTTTTGACATGCGAATGTTGAGTTTTCGCTCCTCGATAAGGGCTGTAAGTCGTTCATCAAGGGCCTCAAGTTCGGTTGTGTTCTCTTTGACGAGCGTTGCGACTTCAACGGCCGTCTTTGGTCTTAAGTCGGCAAATAAATCGAATTCTTCAACGGGCGTAAACCGTTCAGGATGTTTCGCATTGACGATGTCGCTCCATCTGCTTCCTGATGCAATTGCCAAGCAAGCTTTGAGGAATTCTTCCTGGATGTCCATCGCACCTGAAGGCCGAAGCACACGGCTCAAATCATGCTTGAGGTCAAACGGGTCCTCAACCGGTAGTGAATGTTGACCGAGGCGAGTTCGTTTGTCCATTGTGACTGCTTTTTCAGCGCGAGGTGTAGCGTACTTCCACCGTTTTGATTTACGGGTGATGTGGTCCCCGGTTCGAATTGAAATAACATGATCTTGGAACGGCCAAGAGGTGGCGTATTGGAACATGAAGTCGATGAACAGTTCACCAATGGATTGGTCATTTTTCTCGCTTGGGGTTGCTGCATCAACTTCCATCATCGTCAGATCATAGGTTGTTCCTTCGACTTCCATCATGGTCCGTTCATTGCCCGCTTGAAGAACAGGTGCTACAGGTGGTTGAGTTCGTTGCAAAGCTTGGATGGCCAACAACGTCCAAGCGTAGGAAGAGAATGAACCAGATGCCGCATCGCCTATATCTCGTCGGAGGGCCCAATGCTTGACGGCTAATACGAGGCTTCGGATTCGCTCGTCACACGCTGAATACCGCTTTAGAAGTTCAGTGTTGTGAAGGGCGAGTGTGTTGTTGATCGAAATATCCACAGGGATTTTGGTTCGTTCATCCTTGAATTTGATGATTGGAACTTTAGCCCTTGCCAGCATCACAATGTCTTCCATGTCGTGTTGTTTAAGCAGCTGATTGATTTGTTTGAGTGCCTTTGCGGGGATTGGTCCTTCAAACTGGAGGCATAAATCCAAGTCGCCTGCTTGCAGTGACAATCCTGATTGGGATGAACCAAATTGCTGCAACGTTGCGTTCTTGAATCGATGCTCAAGGGTACGCTTCAGATGCTTGAACAAGCCTGCTCTTGCCTTGAGAATCTTTGGATTTGGTCCTTCAGACTTGAGCATGGCTTGGATTCCTTCATCGATGTTGAGGATGACCTCTTCGCTTACATCACTGATGACGGGCAGTTCAAGTTGTCCACACAATTGCTTGTGCACATTAGGCCAGCGTACGATTTGTTGAGGTGAGAACCCGGTGACTTCACAATCCTCACTCATTCTTCTTCACCACCCTTGGTTTGCTTGGAAGACTTGGTTTTCTTTTGCCGCTTTTTCGGCTTGTCTTGCTTACTGGTCGGTTTTTTGTTTCGTGCGGCGCTTGAAACTCCACCGTCTCGTACATGAGCAGCGTTCGCTAACAGCCGATCAAACCCTTCATCGATGATTTTTTGCCAGTGCTCAAGACCTCGCTGGCTGCTGTCAAGGGCTTCTGCCAAACGCTTTGTTCTGCTGTCTGCGCGTCGCCTGTGCGCTTCATGTTCCACGTATGTGGTGTGGAAATGTTCATTCTCGCTGGCCAGTTCTAAAATGGCATCATGGGCTTTTTGGGCCTGTTCAAGCAATGCCTTTGCCTGCTTGAATGACGCATCCATCTCGGTCAATCCTTCTTGGCTGGAACTGCGCTTTTCGACCCAATCATCGTGTTGACGGATCAAGTTCTTCATTTCTTGAATGTATTTCTGTTCAGTTTTGTGGTTCCCTGCATTGGTTTCCAGTTCCTGTTCTAACTTCATTAATTTCTCATCGAGCTTTTCCTTTGCCCACTTTGGATTTGGATCTTTGATGCCGCCAGACGCTTGGAGTTTGTCGCGCAATTCACCCGCCCGCTTGAACAGTGCGCGGGCCTTCGTTTGTGCCTCTGCACGCTCTCGCTTGAGGTTGGCAACCTTGGCGTTGATGCTATCCCGCTTTTCCTTAGCAGCCCGTGCTAGAGGTTCGGCTGCGACCAGTTCTTCCTGGCGTGCATCAAGTTGTTCTGGTATGACCTCAGCAAGGCGTTCGCGACGGTGTAAAATGGACTTCGCCAACAAGGCGGGGGTCACACCGAGCAACTCTTCGGGGGTCATACAGTGTCCCCCCACCTTCCAACCTTGAATAAACACTGCGTAGCGTCCCAGTTTGGCGTGAAGGTGAAGAACCCCCTTGCTAAGCGGGGACTATGGGGGGGCGTGAACGAAGCAGTTTGCTCATTCCCGCCGGGCTTTTGTCCCTCTTAATTTTCAGTCTATTCGTGCCACAGGTCACTGCTTCCGGTGGATTGGCTACCATCGATGAATCCACTGTCTCCTTGGTCGCATCCGAGCAGTTGGAAGGCGCATCGCTCACCTTTACCTTCGATGTGGCTGAAGCGGGTGGTCAAAGCGCCGATGTCACTGCCTCATCCACATTGAGAACCATCGGGGGCGAGGTTTTGGATTCGGTGAACGAAAGCAAAACGATCCCCATGAACGCAGTGGATACCTTCACGGTGACGTTCAACTCAATTCCCTATGGATATTCGATTGTAGAAACAACCCTCACCGGTGATACCGGGACGGAAACTGGTAGCAATGTACTGTCGTTCAATCGAACCATTCAACGCCTGGTTCCACTCGACATGAGCCTTGGCGCCTCTGGAGATGTTCTCTTCAACAGCCTCGATTCAAACGGTATCGAAACTGGGAACCTCACCATCAGCGACGGGGATCGGGTTGGTGTACAGATTCCAGTGCTCAACAATGGTGACTACCCGTGGTCGGGTAACATGACGGTCAACATCGCCTCGGGTGACGCTGAAGAACTTCTTACTGTGACGGATGTTCAAGTTCCAGCAATGTCAAGCACGCTTGTTCTCGTGAATTCAAGCATTTCAATGACTGAGGGTGACTCGAACGTGACCCTCGCCCTCAATGCGACTGGGGACGGTGATGAATCGGATGAAACCATGACAGTGCCCTTCGTCGTTGGCCCACCTCCGTTGCCGCTCATGACCCTCGATGCCACTTTGCTCACCGCTGAATACAACGCTGGTGATGTGCTCGATTGGAACTTAACAGTGGACAACACGGGAACACGAATGTTCTCTGGAACCATCCTCTGCGAGTTCGGTGAAAGCACTGTGCTCAACCAAACGCTTGACCTTGAGACCGCTGCATCGACCACACTGGCGTTCACAACCCAAGCACGCCCAGCGGAACTGAATTGCTCAGCACTCGGAATGAGAATTTCGGACCTTTCAAACGCTCCTTTCACCGTAGAATTCAATGTTATTTCAGCGCAATTTGAAGCAGCGGGATCCCAAACTCCGGGCGTCCTGGATGGCCCATGGCATGTGGGTGACAGTGCAAGGTTTTCCATGCTCGTTCGCAACCATGGCGACCGAGTTGGTCAGGTTGCTTTAGAATGCACCACCTCTCAATCAGTTTACACAAGCCCAATGCTTTCCTTGGACCTCAATGCAGCCGGTGAAGTTTCTGTGGTCGTCCCTATGCTCACCATGGGTGATGAGTCGATTGAATGGCGTTTAGTCTCTCCAGACGGAAGCATCGATGAAGGGCTCAACGGAACCATCACCGTACCAGTGGCGGCAAAGCAAAGTTTGGTTCCCAGCGTTGATGCTGTCACATGGGACGCTGAAAAAGGCGTAACGATGGAGTGGTCTGTCACTCTTGCAGAAGGCGTTGACCGACCTGTTCGAATCCGTTTAGGCTACTTCGATTCTGGCGAAACCTATGTTTTGGATTATGTCATTGACCTTGCATCAGGTGTTGTCAACGGAACACTCGAACTCGGTTTCATTGACGCAGACCGGGTGACTTTGCGGGCTGATGCTATCGACTGGAGCGAAGCGGTTGGGCCTTCGAGTGATAGCAAGACTATACCCGATGACCGCCCAGTTTACGAATTGAAATTCAATCCTGTTTCCTCGCCATCTCGTCCTGCTGCAGGGCAAAGTGCAGAGATTGAGATCACCATCGATAACACTGGAGATGCAGATGGTCTCGCAGGTGAGGTTCTTCTGTTGAGCGACGACAACACGCTGCTTGCAACTAAGGCCACTCCAATCTTGGGTGCAGGTGAAACAAGTGTCATCACGATGAGCATCGAGAGTTGGCCAGAAGGCACCCGCGTGACACTTGAAGCAAAATGGAGCATTGGTGGCTCGCAAATCATCGGTTCTGAATCGTTTATTTCTTCTGAATTGGAAGTGGAGGCTGAAGAGTTCGAAGTGCCTTGGTTGGCCCTGTTTGGAGGCGTTTGCCTTGCCGGTGCCATTGTTGCAGGCGTTCGTATTCAGCAGGCTCAAAGCATCAAACCATCCAGTAAGCGGGACAAAGTACGCCCCTCGAAGTCGAAATCCAAGGGTGGCTCAAAGGCTTCTAAAAGCGTTGAAAAGATCCAAATTGGTTGCCCAGAATGCGCTCGACAGCTCAGGGTTCCAGCAACATACAGCGGCTCTGTTCGCTGCCCAGATTGTTCGAACAAATTCGACATCGAAGGTCAAAGCGAGGACCTCGAAGAGCCAGAAGAGGACGAAGTCGAAGAAGTGGTTGATGATGCAGTTGCTGAAGAAGCAGACGAAAAAGTGGAAGTCTCTTGCCCAGAATGCGCCCAATCATTGCGGGTGCCAAGTGATTATTCAGGTTCAGTCCGCTGCCCTGCGTGCGAACATGTCTTCAAAGCAAAGGTTTGATTGGTATGAACATCGAGGGTGAAGCATGAGTGGACACTTCCAAGAATTCGAGGATGAATACCTCGAAACTATGTATGAGTTCTACGAACGTGATACGGAAGCATTGGTTCGTACGGGTGACCTCTCTTCTGCGCTTTCAGTCTCACCTGCGTCTGCCACGGAAATGATTCAACGGTTGGCATCAAAGGGCCTGGTGGAATACACGCCCTACAAAGGCGCACGGTTGACCGAAAAAGGTCTAATTCATGGAAAGAAAATGAAGCGACGACACCGCTTGGCGGAAGTGCTTTTGGAAATCTTACCTTTTGACGGAAACGCTCATGCTACTGCCTGCCGCTTAGAACACGCCATTGATGATGACCTTGAAGTGGCTCTATCGCTTTTGCTTGGTCGTCCTGATCTTGATCCAAGCGGAAGAGAAATCCCTACTCCCTCACCTGAAATTCTCAAGCGGATTGAAGCAAACCACAGGGAAATTCGTCCTCTTACATCCATGGAAGTTGGCGAACAGGGTTCGATTCAAGCCATGGTTCTTGCACCAGCTCGTATGGAGCAACTCAAAGCGATCGGGCTTGCCATCAATTCGGTGGTGGCTCGGGACAGCAACGGTTTCGCTCTCAGTGATGGGCAGAGGGTTGAATTGAGCGATGCGCTCACAGCACAACTGCTGTTTCGACCTTCATGAGTTGGAAATAGATGCAACACTTTAGAACAAAGCCCCCGTCCATGAAACATGGTCGATGAGGATGGCTCACCTAAAGCCGAAGACGAATCCGTTCTATCCTCTGAACGGTTTTGGTTTGCGCTCGACCGGCAACTCATCAGTTCAGGGTTGCGCTTACTCCTGTTGTTGCCTTCTTTTTCCTTCCTCACAGCGTTTGGTGCTTTTGCCTACGCCCAAAGTTCCCCAGCATGGTGGGCGAAGATAGAGCCAACGATTAACCTCAGTTTTGCGATGACATTAACCGCCCTCACCTTCGTGATTTTGTTTGGTTACATCATCACTCAAATCGTTCACCGCCATCGAACGAGGCTGTCGGTTGCTAATTTCCAATCAGAAGTGGACCGCTTGAACCTTGAACACCGGGCTGTGCAATCTTTGCACGGATACGAAGGATTGGCCCACCACATGACGAGCGTTCGCAATAAGCACACGCTTTCCTTGGTGTATGCGATGGTTTCAACTAGTTTCATCACCGCTATATTCTTCGTGAACATTGAGACTCTGAACGGACGGATTTTACTGCTGTTATCCATTTCGTTCACACTTCTCTCACTCGCTCAACACCTCTCATCGCGCTTACGACCGTTCAATATGGACGAACGAACTGGCCTTTTGGACGCCTATAATCCACCAATCCACCCTTCCACATTGGAAATGGTGTTCAGCGATCTTGTCAAAACACACATGGACCCCTTGCTTCGCTCTGAGTATGAAGTCTATTCAAAGGAAGTCGAGTCGTGTATCTTGAAAGGAACTGATCCACAATTCGCACGAGAGAAAATCCTGATGACGCTGTACAGGCATTCCAAAGGTTTGGACTTCAAAACGATGGAAAGTGAGCTCTCTGAGGTGCTTAATGAATCTGGCATGGAACTGGTCAAAACCCATCCGGTGTTTACCATGGAGGAATGGCTTTCCATCATCCATCATGTTGAGCGTTCTTGCCCTGCCTTTTTCAGAATGATTGGGCGGATTGAGGAAGATCTCGGTGCTGGACGTGACACGGTCACCGACGACATTGTGTTCGAGGTGGACATGGAGAACGTGGTCCACGAGCGAGCAAATTTATTCACGCTGATCCACAACTTATCCGATGAGCCACGAACGATTGTTTTGCGGGTTCAATCTCCTGATTTCCGTCCTCATGACTTAGCGATGACCTACCGCTTGAGCCCGGGGGAACAACGCTGGTGGTCCAACAAGAGTTTACCCCTCGCAGCAGAGGGTGACGAAGACGTGTTAGGTCTCATGTCAGGTTTGCTCCGCGATGGAACAATGGCTTGGCAATCCCTGCTTCCAGAACGGTTTGGAGAAGCCACAGTTTCTGTTCGTCTAGAAGAGCAAAGTGGGGATTTGCTGATCGGCCGTCAAATCAATGTTCGAGTGCGTTCAAAGTATAGAGAGCGCGTGCGCGCATCAAGTTCGCTCACTGCAAATCTGTTGGGTGGACTCGGCTTAATCCTCGGTGCTTTCATCAAAATCAGAGATATTTTCGAAGCGATTTAAGGCACTTTAGCCTTCGACGCTCAGCCGTAGCCTTGAAATGGGCTACGCTGTGGCCAAAAACATGCGCGGAATCAAAGATGATGCCACACCAAACCCCGACTCAGAGTTGCGGGAGGAATTGCAAGCCATGGAAGCTCGTGTCCGCAAATTGCGCGACACCCGCAATGGCTACAGCGACCAAGCCCGTACGGCAGCCGATAAGCGCAATGCGATTCAAGGCCAGTATAAAGAGCACAAAGAAAAAGTCGACTTGGTTTTTGCTGAAGTCAAAGCCATTCGTGCAGAAGTAAAGATGCACAAGGAAAAGCGCAATGCAATCCAGACACAACTTCGAGACATCATTGGTCAGGCCAAGGGTCAGCGAAAGGAAAAGGGCGACAAAAAATCTGCAACCGCAGAATACGCCCAACTCAAAGCCGAAGTAGCCAGTTTGGAGAAAACGTTCGAGACATCCTCAGTGGGTCAAAAGAAGGAAAAAGAGATGATTAAGAAAATCAAGGAAATGGGTCGTCGAATCGAAGAATTGGCACCTGATGTGGTCAAATTCGAAATGATCGCAGTCGATCTAAGCGATATGGATACTGCCATCAAGACCCTCAAAGCGGAAGCGGATGCTTCTCACCAAGCCATGCTAGAAGCCGTGGGTAGAGCCGATGCAATGTCTAAGGAAGTGGATGAGGCGTTTGCTCACCGAGATTTCCTGAAAGCCGAAGGTGACCGTTTTCACGATGAGTTCGTTGAACTGCGCAAGAAATCAGATCAAACTCACGAAAAGATCACAGAAATGATGGTCAACGTGAACGAGGTTCGTGACAAACTGAACATGGCTCGTGATGAGCGCAAGTCCTGGATGGTTGATCACAACGCTGCGGTCAAATCAGAAATGAAAACCGGTGCAGAATCCGAAGATGTCGCTGACGCACTCCTTGCAAGTTTGCAAAATCAAGGCTCAGTGACCTTTGGAGGCACAGGGAAGGGCGACGCTCAAGGCATTGTCAAAAAGGGCGGGAAATCCGCCAAGAAGAAGGCCATGCGTCGCATTGACATGAACGCATCTCGACGACGTTGAGGGATGCTTCTTGCACGGCGTCATCATGGCAGGAGGACAAGGCTCTCGCCTGCGTCCATTGACGCTTACTCGACCAAAGCCAATGGTCGAAGTGTTGGGTCGTCCAGTGATTGACTTTGTCAAAGACGCAATGGTGGACGCTGGTGTCGAGCACTTGGTTGTCACAACCGGATACCGAGGGGAGCAACTGTCTGCCCATGTCGAACAGTGGTCCACTCATCCCGGCATAAGCGCACGAATTAATCAGGAGGCCGTGCCAATGGGTACGGCAGGGAGTGTCCGGCTCTTGTTGGATGAACTGACCGAGACATTTGTTGTCGGTTCAGGTGATGCTGTTGCTTCATTTGACATTCAGGCCCTCATTGAAGCTCATCGGGCTCATGGTGCAAAAGTGACCATGGCACTCTGGGAAGTTGAAGACCCGACTGAGTTTGGAATTGTGGGTTTGTCCAAAACGCATCAAGGGGCATTGGATGGTGAACTTCGTCAAGGTTTCATTCGCCAATTCAAGGAAAAGCCGACGCTTGAAGAAGCGTTTAGCAACGTCATCAATGCAGGCTTATACATTCTTGAGCCAGAAGTGTTGGCTTTGGTTCCCGAAGGGGAGAAGTTTGATTTTAGCAAGCAATTGTTTCCAATGGTTCTCGACATGGGCTGGCCCATGTACGCTCAGACGATCAACGGAGTGTGGTTTGATGTTGGCCACCCGTTTGAACTAATTCGGGCCCAGCATGCATTGATTGAGGGTAGGGACACCTTACCATTCCCTGTGCCAAATGGAATTTTCACCTCAAATGGCAGTTTTTGGACAGCTGGGACCTCAAGAAATTCCTCACTGCAGAACACCATCAAAGGATCAGTGATTTCGAATGGTGTGGTCGTCAGCGATGGGGCAAGCATCACCGATTCCTTGCTCATGTCCGGGTGCTCTGTGGCAAAAGACGCCATCATCACTGATTCAATTCTTGGACGCAACGTGGTCATCGGTGAAGGCGCAGTGGTCCGTCAGGCTGTACTCGGTGATTGTGTTGTCATCGAAGCAAACGGCTCAGCGGTTGAAGTGCGAATCCCGGATAATGCGTGATGTTTGCAGGGACTGTCATTAAAAACCACTGGTAATTGGTCAACTTCGATTACGATGTCTGTCGATGACGGTGCACCCTACCGCTCCTACGAACGAACGTGGGATGAGATTGAGAAAATGCTGGAACGTGCTGAAGTCAAAAGGGCTGAATGGAAGGAGTGGTTCCGCGAATGCCGAAAGAACGGTGACCGTGAAGGTATGAAGGAAGCTGCTCGCAAT
>CALKDX010000046.1 GCA_938084455.1 Candidatus Poseidoniaceae archaeon | reverse complement strand
TAAGGCAGGAACCATTCAAGAATTTCCCAACCGATTGATAGGGCAAAAAACAGCCCCCACCCCATCGGTATGAACCTGCCAACAAAGGTCCATTGAACAAAATGGCCAAGGGACCAAAGGTTGAGCAGCGCCATGTTGATTGGAGCGGCATTCGCCCTATAAATTTGAAAAATGAAAAATTTACGTTGGGGACATATTGATATTCTTTGACTTATCCACTCCCTCTATGAACATGCGTAAAACCGCACCAAGCCTGTTGTTGACCACCCTCCTTTTGGCCGCCCTTCTACCTGCTGGGCCTGTGGCTGCAACCCCAACTGAAGCCTCCGAATTCTACTACGGTGTTGAATACGATTGGACCAGCGTCGACTCTGATCTCACCAACTTCACCGGCCTGGACCTCCCAGAAATGCTCGGCGAAGTTATGGGCGCTGCAGACGATGCAGGATTCAATTTGGTTGTTGGCCAACTCCTGACAGGATCTTCGAATGTCTACGTGCACCACTTCGAAGACATCACACCTCAAACCATTCAAGACATGGATGGCGAAGATGTGACCGTTTGGAGCCGCACCGATGAAGTCACACTTCGTCACGGCGTGTTGCTTGACGGCGTGTTGATGACCGATTGGATGGAACCTGCATCCTTCGGCTCTAACGACGACACATCCTTCGATATCGACGCTTCGACAAGCGGCGAACAAGTGTTGACCGTGGACATCGGCTACACCGAATACCTCGATGAAGACTACAACCTCGTTGGAGCGGATATGGCGTTCTCGATGGAAGTCTCCGTTTCGAACGCCATTGAATTCGATGCTCTTTTCGAAGGTGGCGGTGAAGAACTACCAATCGACTTCGACACCGGAATTTCGATGTCCTATGCCATCACAGAGTCTGCCACACAATGGCGCCTTGGATCCCCAAGCCCAATCTATGTGGAAATGTCGGCCAATGATTTCACCAACTGGTACTGCTTGGAAGAGTGGGAAATTGACGAGGGTATGCAAGCTGAAGTCGACGACTCGGACAGCGACGGACGAGTGATCGACCATTGCGGCACGGTGTTCGGCACCTACACCGGAGCGCTTGACTACTCCTTTTCCCTCTCTGGTATCCCAACCGAAGACATCGGCCTTGATGCAGGTGAACTTGACATTGAGTTGTCAGACTCGGTCACAGAATCTGGAACGTTTGAAGACACCATCACTGGTGATGAAATGGAGTTCTCCATGGGCGAATCCCTTACTGTCGATCTCGGTGATGGAGCAGGCCTCACAACATCAGTTACTTCATGCACAAACTGCCCACCCGGCAACCCACTCATGTTCTTCATGATGGGTCAAGTTATTGGCGGAGCCAGCGAATCATTCGCAGAATCAGTTGCAGAAGATGTGGCAGATGAACTCAGCGACAGCATCCTTGGAATCTTTGGAGGCGACGACGCTGAAGGTGAAGATTACGATGAGTATGAAAACCAATGGCAATGCGACAGCGGCGACCAGTGGATCTACGAATGGTACGTCAACGATGGCGACGAAGATTGCTACGACGGCTCGGATGAGATGGATATGAGCGGTTCTTGGAGCGCCTATGGCGAGACCATGTACATGAATTTGGACATCAATGATGAGATGCTTTCCTTCAGCGATGAAGAGGCAACCTTCACCTGTGACGATGGTACTGAAATTGACTGGTCGAGTCTCAGAGACTGGTCGAATGATTGTGCGAACAACGAAGATGAAGATGCAGGCCATTCAGAAACTGACACCTGGACATGCAACGATGGAACGACCATTTCGTGGACTCAAATCAACGACTACACTGCAGATTGCGCCACCGCTGAAGATGAAGGGGCTACGGCCCATTACACCGTTGAAGGTGTCTTGATGTCCGAAGACGGTACACCTCTTACTCAAGATCAAGGCACACTTTGTGATGCGAACGGTTGCGACCAGCAAATGGATTGGTTCTATGGCCAAATGAACTTCGATACAGGAATTGCCCCCCCGGCATCCTACGGTTCACATGAATACTGCACAAGCGGGTCGGTGACCGACACAAGCACAGGAGACATTGTCATGGAATTCTCTTCGATGTGCAATGAACAGTGGATGGGCCCTTCAATTGGGTACACCCACTCAAATTCAGACAGCATGAACATCAACTTTGATGTAACCGTTTACGATTGGTCCGAAGAAGGAGATGCGACGCTCTCTGTTTCAATGGTTGATGAAAATGGCAATCAAGTCTTCCTCGATTCCATAGCTATTGATGGCTCAGAAAATGAATACCACATGGAAGAGGACGTTTCAGTGCTTGAGGAAGGCGAATACTGCCTTCATGCTGAATTGACTGAGACTGGACAATCAGAACCATATGACGCCCATTCAGATTGCTTCAGTGTTGAAGAAGGTGCAGAACCAAGCGACAGAATCGTTGCCATCGCCGAAGCAATGGCAGAATCTGATCTGCAAGAGGTCCTCGAGCAATTTGGAATGAACCTCGAAGACCGACTTTCAGATGTTGCTCCAACCGAATTCCCATACAACGACGGCATGTGGGCTCCAATGTGGAGTTCCGAGCACGCTGCAATGGTCGGTGTCGGTGTCTATGCAATGGATGACGATGGTGCCTACATCATGGCAGGCCCAGCAACAGAAGGCTACTCTGACGACGCACCAGTCAAGATGAGCATCCGATACCTCACAGGCGTTCCAGCGAGCACCGCTGCTGACGAAGCAGAAGATGCTGACAGCATCGAAGACATCGTCAACGTCGAAGATCACGACCTTGGAGAAATTACAGAAGCACTTGAGGAAGCTGGTATTGACACCGAAGAACTCGACTTGCCTGAAAGCAACACGGCTGACGACACCACCGAGGAAGACACTCCCCCACAAACTGCAGAAGAACTTGCAGAAGAGGCGGGTCTCGTACCAGCGTTGTCGCCAATTTCAGTGATTGCGATCATCTCCTTGGCAGGTCTGGTTGCAGGTCGACGAGGCAAAGAGGCTTGAATCAACACCTCAAGTACGATGAACGGTAGGGGATGCTATGTCCCTTCGCCCATCACCTTCCCCCGCAGGGACGGTGATTCGCGGTGCAGCGACGGTTCTGATTGTGATTCACATCATGATGTCGGCTTGGCTTGTGGTCCAGTTTGATGGACGCTACACCGAGGGCCGCCCTTCACCCACCAACATCAAGGCCATTGTTGCAGTCGACGATGAGCGAACCCTCATCGATGTCAAAATGGAAAATTCCACCTCGTTTGTGTTGTACATGCTCACACGAGATTACGAAGAACCACCCTCCAACGAAACTTCCACGGATCAACCCGACTCCTCTTCTTCAACTGATTCAGGAGAATCTGAAGAACGCCTGAG
>CALKDX010000045.1 GCA_938084455.1 Candidatus Poseidoniaceae archaeon | reverse complement strand
ATCGACGGATGTGGGCGAGTTCCTCTTCGAATTCAGCCAATGTGAAGGAAGATGTAGCGGTCGAGTCGCTTGCTTTGCCCTGGGTGACAAGCCCTCGCCAATCTTGCTCTAGCATCCGCCGGTGCCTTGCACCTCTTCTTGCGTGGTGTTCAATAAATCTGGAACTGTCTTCTAAGACCTCGCCACCGACATCCAATTCTCGCAAGAGGTCCTTCCTTTGTTCGACCTCTAGGGCTCCTTCAAATGAAACATCCAAGGTGTCAAGCCGTTCAATCAATTTGATTCGAAGTTCCAAAGTCGATTGATTTCGTTTGAGTTCTTCAAGTCCAAATTTAGGGTCATGTTGAATGCGGTCGTGCCAGGCGTCCATAACAAGCCCTGCATGTTCGAAAAACTCGATTCGGTTCAAGCATTCTAATTCAAGCTGCTTCCACCGCTGGTCAAGGTCATCGACAATGTCAATGAACACCTCTGTTTTGTCCAAATAGCCGGCGCATTGGGACGCTTTCGCCATCTCTTCAGGCCAAACTTCTGTGATGCCCCTCCACCGCTGAAGAGCACTAAAGTGACGCTGAAGGGTTGCCTCAATTTCCGGCAGGTTGGCTTCCCATTCTAGCAATTCACTCGCACGGATTCCATCTGCATGAGGAAAGATGATGCCTTTGCCACGCCATCCATTCAAAACCTCGTTGAGCATGGCCATGCGTTGATGGAGGTTATCCGCAATGGCACTGATTTGGATGCGTAAACCCCCAATATCGGCTCGCTCACCCTGTTCGATTAATCCAATTCGTCGCTGTTCATGGTGCGCGGCAAGTTCGGGATCAAAGGGCGCAATCTGTTCGGAAATAAACAGGCGCAAATCTTCGTGCACATCATGAAGGTCGTGCAAACGGGCGACACGATCCAACCCATCGAGAATATCAAGTTCCTTGATCTCAGAGACATCATACCCCGCCTCACCGAGCATCGTTGTCGCCTTGTCAATGGTTGCCAATTGCCTCTTCTCATCGTCTTCAATTCCACGAAGCGCTTGATCGATTGTATCAACCTCGTTTGGGTAGGCCAGCAGGGGTAAAAGTACGACTGTTGATGGTTTTGATGATGGATCGAGCCTGTCAAACCTCGCCAAAAGGCCGGCATGAAGATCTTCGAGGCCTTCGCCCCTCCACGCTTCTTCGCTGCGGTAGAGGGCTGGTTCCCACGGCCTCCATTCCTTTGCCCATGCCTCATACTCATCGAACACACGTTCAGCGTTCATAGGGTCCTCAAGGTCTGCAGCCCAAGCCTCCATTTCATCGGAGGCTTGGTGGCTTGCCGGACGCCCAAGATATGCAGTTCGTTCTTGCAACGATTGTGCAAGTTCAAGAGCGTAGTCAAGGTACAATAGACGCTCTGCACCGATTGTTTCGTCCATCCCGAGGTAGTCCTCGACGTTGGCCGTAATCCACCCTTCTGAATCCAATTCCATGAGCCGATTGTAGTACCAAGGCCGGGTGCCTGATGCCGCATCTTGCTCGTCCACTTCAGCCACCTCAAGCGTCCAACACGACCGAGAGCCTTTCAATGTGAGCAATGATAACGCCCGTTAAGGTTGGATTTGAGGCATGAAGTCCATTTTCCATTCCTTGAAAGGCAACTCTCTGGCCATTGTAAAAAGGTCAAAAAAACCACTTTGAAACCCTCTGATGTTCCGCAGACCATAAAGGTGCAAAGAAGAGGTGAGGGGCAATGGAACCTATCACCGCTGCATTTGGCCTTGCTTGTATTGCTGCAGGCGGAGGTGCTGGATTTTGGCTTCGAAAGACCGATGTCCGTCTCACCACTGTCAACGAAACGTCCGTCGTTCTCCAACAAGCTCAAGCCGCCCATTTCACTCACCTCAACAGCGAAGTCGGCTCACTGCGCCACCAAGTGCAGGAATTAACCGACCTCGTATCTGCCCTTAGAGCAACGAATCCAGAAATGCACGGAGCCATCTTAGCCCATGAAATCATCAAGGCCTTCGAAGAAAACAACACTCCGGATCACACCCTGATGGCGCATGCCTTGTCTGCCTTGGAAACACTCGTGGCCCATATCTCCACCGAGGCTTCAATTGGGGACGAAACCCTCCTCACAACCACCTCGGCCTCACTTCTTGGTCGGCTCCTCGGTGCTTTTGACAAGCAAGCGGTTTCTGCAAGCACTCTGGGGCTAAACCCTGTTGCTGCACACCGCCTTGGGCACGCATCCCTTCTTTTGGCCCGGTTCGATTGGGCTGAGACATGCTTTGGTTTGGCCTATCAATCCTCGCCAGGGAACGCCAACATCCTCGAAGCACTGGAACACATTGCTTTGCTCAAGGGCGATGATGAAGTTCGCCGCCATTGGCTTGAGGCTAGAATGACCGTGCATCCAGACCAGCCCGATTTGCTTCGTTCACACGCTCACCTTTTGGCGAAACTTGGCGACGCAGAGGCAGAACGAGACGTGCTCCGCTTGGAGGCGCTCGGCGTTGATACAGCAGCAGATCGCTCCCTTCTTTCGGGTCTAAGGGCTCGAGCAGGTTCCCGTTCAGAAGCCTTAGAGGCGATTGAACAGGCACTGGCCGAAGATCCGCACCAATCTGCGGATTGGCTGAGTTATGCTCAACTGCTCAACGAAGAGGGGGAGGCTGGCAAAGCCCATCAAGCGGTTGAGCGCTGTCTTGAATTGAATCGCCAAAGCGGTGAAGCATGGGCCTTACTGGCTGAACTCCTCGCTCCTCACGGCAACCGTGCCAAAGAAGCGCTCAAGGCTGCAACGCATGCTGTTGCTTTGGATGCAGGTGGCACAAACCTTGTGTTCCTCAAGTCAAATCTCCAACACACAACCGGCTTAACCCAAGCCGCAGAAGAAACCCTCGAAAAGGCACTTCTCAAGGATCCAGCAAACGCTGAGTTAAGGGCGAGAATGGCTGGAGCAAAACTCCTCGAAGGCGATCTTCAATCGGCGCAAAAACTCTTGGATGACACGCCATTTGGCATTGACCATGCATTGTTGCATGTGGTCGAAGGACGACTTCATCTTGCGCTGGGTGATTTAGCAAGGGACGGAACCGGTCAAACCGATGCAGTCTTGCTTTCTGAGGCAGTTTCATCCTTCGAAGGAGCGCTCAAACTTGACCGAGAACTTGGTGTTGCATGGTTAGGAATTGCACGAACTAAGCGGCTCCTAAAGGACATTGAAGGTGCTTCAGAAGACATCGCCCGTGCAATGCGACTGCTTCCAGAAAACGACCCTTCCGCCGCAGTAGAAGCTGCGTTATTGGCCATCGATCAAAACGATCTTTCCACTGCGAGCAAGCACGCTGACATCGCTTCCGTGTTTGGTAACGTTGCTACTGTTGCCTATGTGAGAGGGAACATTGCTTTGCGCCGAGGATTGTTTGATAAAGCGGTCGAGCAATACACTTCTGCTCTGGAGTCGGAGCCAACTCATATCCGTTCTCGACTGAACCGGTGCAGTGCGTTAATGGGTCTCAATCAGCCAAGAAAAGCCCTTGACGACGCCCAAATCCTCGTCGATTTAGCACCATCGATGATGTACGCCAGGTTCCTTCGAGCTGAGGCATTGATGACCCTCGGAGAGTGGGCACAAGCGCGTGATGATTTGGAGCACGTGCTCGAGTCTGCTCCACACCACCATCAGGCTCTCACACAACTCGCATCATGCTTCATGTCGCTTGAGCGGCCTGAACGCGCTGAACAGCCATTGAATGAAGCCATCCGACTTCAGCCAAATTATGCCGCTGCATGGTTTCAACGCGGCATGCTTTACCTCGAAATTGGCCGCAATGATAACGCACTCGATGATTTCCAAGCAGCGGTTCGTTGCGATGGCTCTCATCTTGAATCCCAAAAGCGGATTGCAGCCATTCATCATCAAGCAGAGCGGTTTGATCTGGCAGAACCAGCATGGCGAGCCGTCCTTGCCCTTGACCCGGAGAGCGACGTGGCTCCAACCCGCATCGCAATATGTGAAGCAGCGTTACTCAAAGCATAATCCGCGACGCAAGTTGTCATTCGCAAAGGCTTGATAGCCCCTGCTTTGTTCACAGCACCATGGGCATTCTGAGGAACACAACACCTGTTGTTGCCTTGATGCTCTTTCTGCTCATCGCCCGGGAGATTTATCCGTACACAGAGCCGTTGAATGCCGAGGTTGCGGATGGTTTCGAAATTGAAAAAGTAGCAAGTGGATTTGGCGGCCCAACATGCATGCACTGGGTGGAAGACAATCTCTTGTTAATGTGCGATCGAGACGGCGGACGGCTTTTGATGCTCAATGCGAGCGATGACTTCAGTGAATCAACCCTTCTTTCCGGCCTTGACCACCCTCACGGGATTCACCTGACAGAGGAACACCTGTTTGTTTCAGAGGAGGGTGTTTTGGCAAAGTACAATCGAAGCGGCTGGAACTTTGAGGACCG
>CALKDX010000044.1 GCA_938084455.1 Candidatus Poseidoniaceae archaeon | reverse complement strand
CAAAAGTACGTGCCAATGTGGAATGGGAGATGCTGGCTGGAACATGGTCCGAGATGCTTGAATTTGAACTCGAAGCACCGGTCTTGGAACTCGATGCAACAGAACAGACCACCACTGCTCTTCTCGATGAGGTTATGGTTTGGATTGAGGGTGGTTGCCCTTCCGACGGCGTAGAAGAATCGGCAAGAGAAGCCATAGATTGGTTGGCTTGACCACCCAAAGAACAAACACCCCCCTCCTTGGCATCCAGCCCGATAGGTATGGCACTGGAGAAGTTTCGAAGCACATGGGAAAGCATTGTGAATCCGATTGTCGATTCTATTTCAACTTGGAAACCATCGACACTGACGTGGATTGCAATGCCCCTTGGTGTGCTCGGTGGTTTGGCTGTATTGACAGCACCCAACACTCCATACGGCGCCAATATGCTCTTTGGAGGAACGATTTTGATCACATTTGCCATTACGCTTGATGCCTTGGACGGTCCATTAGCTCGCCGAACTGGACAGGTGACCCGGTGGGGGGATTATCTCGATCACACATTTGACAGGTTGCTGGATGCAGTGTGGATCGTGTGCATGGCAGGCTCCGTGTTTGTGGGCGATTTCACCCTTGGTCTTGCCGCGGCATGGCTCATCTTACTGGGCTCCTACATGGGCACGCAAGCACAAGCAGTCGCAGGTAGCCGGAATTATCGGGGCTTCGGGCGTGCTGATCGGACCATTCTCACCATTGTTTCAATTGCCCTGATGGGCGCCTTCATCCACTTCGAAGTCGGGGATTTTGGCACCTATCCCGGCATGCTTGACCACATCCCAATTAACCCAATCAGCATCGTGGTTTTGATTTCCGCATTTGGCGGCTTGTGGACGTTCCTCATTCGGTTCGTACAAGCTCAACACGAAATTCAAAACATCGACCGAGAAGACCCTCTTCCTCAGCCAAACGCGCCGAAAGAATCTGAGTGATTCGGCACCCCTACGGGGTGGTCCGAACTGCCCGATTGGCTGTTGTTAAGGCGGCATACTCATAACGGTAGCATGCTACAAGAGCATTGATGACAGACCAAAAGTTCGTTCATGGCACGGAAAGGACAGCCCTTCTCCTCGTGTGTTGTATGGTATTGGCCATCGTACCGCTCACGCATGCTGCCGCCGAAGACGCCGGGGATCCAAGCAACCTCCAAGCTCAAGACATCAATGCAATGTTCGACCCGACAAGTGAGACCACAACCATCACGTGGCGCAACATTGACTTCGATGGTTCAGTGCTCCAGGGGCTGTTTTCTGCAACCTACAATGTGTACAGGTCCGTTAACCCAATCACCTCTGTGTCGATCAGCAGTTTGACCCCGTTTACCTCCGGCATTATCGCCTGTTCTTCTGTTGAAGTGCTGAATGATGCGTTCAAGTGCAGAGGAATCAACGGGACCGTCGATTACCACACCGCATCTTTCTTGGTCGCTCCAGGTGTCAACAATTCGTACTACTACGCAGTGACGACAACACTCGGAGACGGAACTGAATTGTTTGATTTGGACATCGGGGCCTCGGTCATTGAATTCCCTGTCCAAGAAATTACAACCCCCATTCGAACACCCTACAACCTCGCGGCAGATTTCGACCCTGAGGCAAGTGAAACGACTCTTACCTGGGTGAATTACAATGATATCTTCCCAATTTTGCCAGAAACGGGTGACGATGCTTACCAAATACAAATTTGGCGAACAGATTACCAAATTACACGAGAAAACGGAGCGGACATGCTTGGCACCACCTCGCCGATCCTCACCTTACCCGCAGGCACCTCAAGCACAGTCCTCACCATCCCTTCCAGCACCGACCGAGATGCGTATTACGCCGTCACTTACCTTCTGCCGAACTGGACCGCACCGGGTGAAGATTACCAAGATGTACGTTTCCTCTCCAACAACGCATTGACAAGTGCACTGATCGAGGACAACATGCCACCTTCACAAGTCGGCATTATGTACGCAGAATTCATTGCAAACCCAGATTCTGGAGGCGGTACAACCACCATTTCGTGGACCGACGTCTCGGATGAAACAGGTGAGTCCTACCGAATCTACATGTCTGGAATTCCTTTCAGCACGATTGTAAGTTCAGACGTTCAACTCATTGCGACGGTCTCAGAAGGCGTTGGTTCGTTCAACTATGATGTACCAATCGGCCGCCTCGGCTATGCCAACTACTGCATCATCACCGTTGATTTGTACGGCGTCTACAGTCCAAACACCACCGTGAACTCCTGCGCTGGCCCGGTGTACGAAGATGCGTTTAGTCCATGGATTGCAGAACCCACCCAAGTTCACGCAGAATTCATCGGTGAGCGCATCACCCGCGTCACCTGGCAAGATCAACTTGGCGTCGAAGGTGAGCGATACCACGTTTGGCGTTCTAACTTCAGAGTCACTGGTGCAGAATTCGTTGCGAACCAATCGATGGAATGGCTCGGTTCAGTGAGCGACGGAGTCGGTTCATTCGATGTCGTTCTGGACACGGACATCCTCAGGGACAATGCGCATTATTACGTCACAACGGAGGCACTCTACGGCCACATCAACGGGACTTACATGGACACTCGTTTGAATCAAAATCACTTCGGCCCAATCTCAGAAGACACCAAGCCACCAAACCCTGCTCGAATCAAAGAGGCAACCCCACTTGGTGCTCAGAAGATCATCACACTCGAATGGTTCAACGAAGATGACCTCAATGAAGGGTACGAAATTTGGAGGCATTACGGCGCACCGTTTGGAGAGAATGAAGATCAAATCGGCACCCTTGACGATGCTGGATGGGAATTCGTCCTTGGAGACATCACGCCCGGCACAGGTGTTCAAAGCACCATTGTTCGTCAATTGCCAATCCCTGATGGTGTCGACCGTGATGTGTGGTATGCTGTCATCATTGAAGATCAATGGGGCAATCAAAACCCTGAGATGTTCAACGGCATTGGTGGAAACGCTGTAAAGATCAACGAAGATACGAAATTCCCAGAAGCCTCAATGCTCCTCCTCGATGAAGATGGTTCTGCCTTCCAAAGCCCATCGTTAGTTTCCGGGACATACACTCTCCAAGTTGAAATTGACGAATACCTCCAAGGCAATCCGACAGTGAACATCACGACCGTTGCCGGTGGAGAAATCTCAGGTGGCGACATCGAGATGAACATGATTGCGGATAACAACAACAATCCAGAACGCGGTCCTGTGTATGCCTTTGAGTTCTTCATCGGCCAAAACACAATTGCTGGGGACATGGTGATTGAGTTGATCATGGAAGACGAGTCTGGCAATGAAATCAGTCAGAGTTGGACCGACCGCGCAGTGGATGCAAAGCGTCCGACGGTGACCATTTACTCGCCTTCATCTGGAAATGACGGTTCTAAGTACCTCTATGGTAATTCGATTCAAGTCCTTGCTGGAGCAACAGATGACGTCATGGTGACCTCATTCCAGTACAAGTTCACGTACAATTACGGAACCGGAAACTCTCAATCCACGCCATGGTCTGAAGCGACTTCGGTGACAGATCTTGACGGTGATAACCGTTCTATGGTGTTTGACATGGAGTTCTCCGCAGGAAACTTCGAGCCCGGCCAACACGCTGTGTATGTCCGAGCAATCGACTCCGCAGGCAATGAAGTCTCTAAGAATGTCATTTTCGTTGTCGACCAGTGCCGCCACCGACTTGATGGAACCACCTCTTGTAATTACGTTGAAGCGCTCCAACCAGAACCTGAACCTGTCATCATCACCCCTTCGATGTCCGACCCGCCCTATGTGTTGGTTTGGGTGCTCCTTGGTGTCTTCGTGGTTTCATTGATTGTGATGGCATTGATCATTCAAACGAGCATGTCTGGTCCTAAGAAGAAGAAATCAAAGGGCGATGACGATGAAGAAGACGATGATTGGATGACTGAATTCATTGGTACTTCACAAGAACTCGATATGGGCGCAGTCACTGACACAACTGGCGGCGACAAGAAAGAAAACGAAAAGAAGGAAGCTGCACCGGCTGAAGAGGTCGATGAAGAGGATCCTTTCGCAGTGAACGTCGTTCAACGAAAGACACGCAACAAGAAGGAAGTTGTCGAGGACGATGACGACGACGACGACGATGACGACGATGACATGTTCAACTGGAACGATGATGAGGACGAGGAAGAAGAATCCGCTCCTCCAGCCAAAAAGCGTGCCGTTGGCCGTCGTGCAGCACCTCGTAAAGCACCCACTCGCCGAAAGGTTGGTCGGAAGAAAAACGATGATTGAGGTCCGGCGTGAAGCGGTGGACTCAAGGTCTGCGTTGGCTTGCATTTGCTCATGGACGATGCTGCAGCAGGGAAAAGCGAGTCAAACCATGACGTGCTGAATGAAGTCGAAGAGGCGTTTGAAGGCCTCTTGGATGTTGCAAACCCGATGAAAAATAAATTGAATTGGTTGTTGCTTGCGTTCCCAATCGCTCTCTGGACGAACATGGGTCATCAACAAGAATTCGCGTTCATCTTCTCGATGATTGCCATTATGCCGTTGGCCTTCCTGATGGGGAAGGCCACTGAAGAAATCGCATTGCGCACGGGCGAAACGGTCGGCGGTCTTCTCAACGCAACCTTTGGTAATGCAGTTGAGATGATCATTGCCGGCCTTGCGCTTTACACTGCGTCACAATCTGTCGACCCGGATACAATTGCCACCATGATCACAGTGACACAAGCGTCTCTTATCGGTTCAATTCTCGGTAACCTTCTGCTCGTGCTTGGCCTTGCAATGGTGTGGGGCGGAATCAATCACAAGGTCCAACATTTCAACCATGAGTCCGGGCAGATGAATGGGTCATTGTTGCTCTTGGCCATCGTTGCGTTCATCATTCCGAGCGCCGTTGAATATGCGGGTGGTGACGCATCCGCTGTGAAGGAACTGTCTCACTACACCGCCATCATCATGCTCATCATTTACGCTCTAGCCCTCCTGTTTCAGCTCAAAACGCACGTTGACGTGTTTGCAACAGAAGCAGGCCACGGCACACACGAACACCCCACCATGGCCATCAAAGACGCATGGATCTTACTGATTGCTTCCACGGCCTTTGTCGGTTGGATGGCTCACGTGCTTGTCCATAATCTCGAATCTGCAGTGCATGACCTCGGTGTGCCAGAACTGTTCATCGGCGTCATCCTCTTGCCCTTCTTTGGTAATGCAGCAGAGCATTTTGCTGCTGTGATTGTTGCAGGTAAAGACAAGATGGATTTGGCCATCGCTATTGCTATCGGTTCAAGCGTTCAAATTGCATTATTTGTTGCTCCGGTGATGGTGATCCTTGGTTGGATGCTCGGTGTTCCATTGACCCTTGAGTTTGGCCTTCTGGAAACATCAGCCACCTTCATTTCAGTGCTCGTAGCGAATTCCATCCTTTCAGATGGCAAGACGAACTGGCTGGAAGGCTCTATGCTGCTTGGAAGTTACATCATCTTAGGTGCTGCGTTTTTATTGTTTTGAATCGAGGTGTTGAACAATGAGAAAAATAGGAATTGCCCTCGTTGCACTGTTCACACTCCTTCTCCTTGGGGGGACCGTTGGTTACACTATGGAAGGCACCGTTGACGATGTTCCGACTCCAAACGTGCAGGGCCTTGTGTTCTTTGCCGATGATCCGTTGCCTGGGAACGCAGCATCGCTTGTGCTCAACGCAGACACAACCATCACGTGGGATCGAGATGATATTTTCCTTGTCATCTCAGATGACGGAAAGAAAAAGCAATGCGATGATATTGCCAATGGCGGTAGTCTGAGTGGGTTTGATACGACCAGTAAAACTTGCACTTACGCCGATGAAGGCTATGTGGCGAAGGGTGACAACGGAGCCGATGGCGTTGATTGGCGCGTTGAATCGGGTGAATTCTATGCTGGAATTGGCACCAAGGAAGGCGTGCTTCCAGCTGGCACTGAACTCAATCTGATGTACTCAATTGACTTGACGCTGAGCGCTGCAGGGTATTTGTTCCTCATGCTTGGTGAAGCAGCAGGTCTGATGTTGATGCGTCAGAAGTGAGTGTCACTCAACGCCATCGTAGTAGGTCTGGACGGCCTCGTCCAAGTCCAACCATGATTGGCGCTCGTCGAGGGTTTGTGTGGTGCCATCAAAGCGAACCGCATCGCCACCAATCCACAAATCAAGGCATGTTGCACCGTTGAACAGCAAGTTGGTGATGTGTCGGTTGTTTGAACGGCCTGTTGGCCTCATGCGTATGTCGTCAATGTCCCATACAGCCCAATCCTGGCTGCCTTTGGTTGCCATTGCAAAAGCATCCCTGGCTGTCATCAAGGTCGGATCCCAGTGATCATGGCGCTGAACGAGTGCAGCGAGTCGCGCTTCTGCAAGCAGATTCAATCCGCTTCCAGATGAAGCGGCACCGTCTGTTCCAATCCGCACATCGACTCCGGCTTCATTAAACGCCGGAAGCGAAAGGGTGCCTCCACAGGCCAGTTTCATGTTGGAAGACGGACAGTGAACTGCTGTTGCTTCATGGCGTGCGAGCGTTCGAATCTCGTTTTTCTTCATCCAAGAGGCGTGGGCACAAATCGTCCCTGGCTTGAAGAAATCAATGCTGTCAAGGTACTCGACAGGGTAGAGCCCTGTTTTTTCATGGCATTCAGCGACTTCTTTTCTGGTTTCACTGACGTGGATGTGCAAGCGAGCATCTCGCTTTTCAGCAAGTTCCGACGCTCGTCGAAGGGTCTCTTCACTGCAAAGATAAACCGAATGCGTGGCTATTGCATACTGTACCTTATCGAGTGAGGATTGATGTTTGAGCATCGAATCCAGTTCATCGAGTGCGGATTGTGCGTCTTCATGAGAAGGCAGTGCAGCATCACTTACTGGGCCACCAATCAGCCCTCGTAACCCCGCTTTATCGAGCACTTCACCCGTGATGGCGGGGTAGAAGTACATGTCAGCGGCGAACGATGTGCCGGTTTTGATCAATTCGGCAGCGGCGGCCTGAGCACCAACCTTGACAAATTCAGGGGTGATTTTTGCCTCGGTTGGAAAGATGGCTTCATTGAGCCAGCGATGCAATGGAAAACCATCGCTGAAGTCCCGTGCGTTCAATTGCATGGCAAGATGCGTGTGCCAATTTTGTAGGCTTCGAGTGATGAGCCTGTTCGAGCCGTCAACATCCTGTTTGACGTCTTCATCTCCATTCGAGGACGACCAAGACCCATCTTGATGGAGCAAGACATCGCCAACATGCTTGTTGCCAGTCTCATCATAGAGCACTGCGTTGCGGTATCGCACCGAATCGCCTTCGCCCATGGTGGTTGCTGGACCCCTCCCCCTCATCAACGCTGGGTTTCTGACCGTGTGGCTTATGTCCATCAGTCGCTGCCCACGGCTTGCGCCACTGTGGCTTAGCTGGTATAGCACCTGATTCGTAATCAGGAGGTCGGGAGTTCGAACCTCCCCAGTGGCTCCTCTTCATTCGTTGTGAATCGAGAACTCAGTTTCCATTGAGAAGGCACGTGCACTGGCTTCGAGGCTTGCGACCGCTGGAAGGCTTCTTCCAGAAATGTAATCCAAACATGCCCCTCCACCGGTTGAGACATGGCCCATCTTTGAGGCTAGGTTGCGCTTCATGATGAGGGTCGCAGTGTGCCCGCCTCCAACAACAACATAAGCATCAGACTCTGCACATGCGTTGAGCATTTCGATGGTGCCCAAAGCGAAATCTGGGAGTTCAAAGACGCCGGCTGGCCCATTGAGGTGAACGGTTCCAGCCTTCTTGATGGCCATCGAAAGGTTCCGAACGGATTGAATGCCCAAGTCGAAGATTGGTGCGGAAACGGGGAGTTGATCAAGCGATAGGTCGACCCGGTTGTCTTCGATGTTGGCCGCTACATCCACCGGAAGTCGAATGTTGTCCTTGAAATCGGTCAACAGGGATTTTGCTTTCTCAACGGTCGGGTACCATTGTTTGCCCAATTCCCCCACAAGGAAGTCATGGTTGACGAGGCCAATATCATGCCCGGCAAGTTCGAGCATCAAGTTTGCAACGCCTCCGGTCACCCATACTTCGTCACAGATCTCGTTTCGAAGCATGTTTTCAGCAACAGCGATCGAATCGTCGACTTTGACGCCTCCAAGAACGGCAATGCACGGACGAGCAGGGCGTTCTAGAGCCAAATCTAGTTTGCGAATTTCATTCGCCATCAATTCACCTGCCACGCATGGAATCAAGTTCGTGAATCCAACACCGGACGGTGTTGCACGATGTGCGCAAGCAAACGCATCATAGACATACAAGTCGGCAACGCTGGCCAGTTTTTGTACCATTTGAGTTTCAGCCATGGCCTCAAAATTGCCTTTGGTTTTAACCTCCTCATCGTACATGCGGACGTTGTTGAGCATGAGGATGTCTCCATCCTCTAACGCCTCGATAGCGCTCATCGCTCTGTCGCCAGCGAGGTCTTCGACCCATTTGATTGGCCGGCCAAGAATTCGGCCAAGTTCCCTCGAATGGCCAAGGGTGGTTGTGAAGTCGTCTTTCCCCGGCCGTGATTGGTGGGCGAGAAGGACCACTTTCGCCTTCGAAAGCCTGTTGAGGGTAGGGACAATTGCCTTGATTCTGGTGTCGTCCAAGAACAGATTGCTCCCAGGAGCCATAGGGGAATTGATGTCGACGCGAACGATGACCGTTCGGCCTTCAACGTTGACATTCTCGAGGGTGAGAACACTCGCCATTGAAACTCCCAGTCGGTGCGGGTTTTTGATTCAAACGGGTCCAAAACTCCCCGCGCGGGCCTGCTCGTTCACCTCGGAACCGCGCGTGTCGAGGTGCTCGTCGGGCCGAAAGGTGATATAGCCGCGAACACCGCTTTGAAGCGATGGCGCGCGAAGGCTCCGAAAGGGACACATCGCTGGAAGGTGCACGCCGTCGCGCCAGCACCAGCACATCGTCCTTTGGTGTTTCAAGAAGGGAGGGCCACGACGCTTCAACCTACTATGGCAGCAGGGTAAACGAAGGTCTTGTTTCAAGCCGCGAGGTCGGAAAGGAGCAAGATTTGCCACCAACCATGGCCAACACAGTGATTTCCGGTGATTCGAGAAACCTCGACCTTCCAGACAATTGCGTCCATCTTGTTGTCACCTCTCCACCTTACAATGCCAGTAAGGATTACGACGAGGACCTTTCACTCGCCGAGTACCTTGATCTGCTCCACGGCGTGTTCGCAGAGTGTTACAGGGTACTTGCTCCGGGCGGTCGAATGGTCATCAACGTCGCTAACTTAGGTCGCAAACCCTACATCCCTCTCTCAAGTCACGTGAATCTCATCATGTCAGAGATTGGATTTTTGATGCGGGGCGAAATCATTTGGGACAAATCAGCAAGTGCCGGTTCATCTTGTGCATGGGGTTCCTTCCAAAGCGCCAGCAACCCTTGCCTGCGCGACGTCCACGAATATCTTCTCGTGTTCTCAAAGGGTGATTACAAGTTGAAGCGAGACAAGCAGGAACGCGCCGAAGGGCGCATCGACACCATCCCTCGTGACGACTTTATCAAGCACACCAAATCCATCTGGTCATTTGCCACTGAACGCGCATCTAGAGTGAATCATCCTGCTCCGTTCCCTGTCGAACTTCCAAAGCGATGCATCGAAATGTACAGTTTTGTTGGTGATGTTGTGCTTGATCCGTTCAATGGTTCGGGCACAACATGTGTTGCAGCAAAAGCCACAGGACGAACCTATGTGGGCGTCGATCTCTCAGATTCATACTGCGAGATTGCGCAGCAACGCCTAGAAGCCACTGAGGCATGGGTTACACCCGAAGTACAGCATTGAACTGTTTTCAGAGGTTGTCCCAAGGGCTCTGAGCAGGTTGAGCAGGCTGTTGCGTCAACGGAGGCGTGATTTGTGGTTGTTGCGCCTGTTGTGGCTGTGGAGTCAGTGGAGGTGTGATCTGTGGTTGTTGTGCACCCATTTGTTGCATCGGTTGCCCATATCCTTGCTGGATGTTTTGGTTAACTGGTACTTGTGTTTGGACCGGGGCTTGGTAGACCGCTTGGCCAGGGAGCATTTGCCCGGTCGGCATGACGATGTTTTGCTTAGGGTCGTCAAGAACCAAGGCAAGAATGACGCCGAGAACAAGGAGAGGGACAGAGCAGCAGAATCCAAAGAACCCCCCTGCTCCGGCAAGGATACCTCCGCCAATTGCTTCTTCACATTCTCTATCACAATACTCGCCGCGTATCGTGACTTCTACATTGCTTTCAAGGGTGTACTCCATGCCTTCGATGTCATGGGTAAGAGAGCCATAGAATTCCTCACTGCCGTCAGGGTAGTAGAATTCTTGATCCTCTTCAGCAAGCACTTCGAGCATGCAGTAATCAGATATGACCTGATCCCCATCGCTGTCGACGATGCTGAGTTCGAGCGTATCACAGTCCGCAGGGTGAATCACATAGATGGAAACAGCCCATGATGAGTTTTCTTGAATCGTGAACGTCTGGCTCATCGAGCGATCAACGTACACTTCCTCTTTGTAGTCAGCATCAGTTAATGCCATTCCAGCAATCGCAACGCCGGCAATGCTCCCAACAAAGATCAGGGCGCCAAGAATTAGGGTGATTTTACTGGCTATGTGCATGGTTTACTCAGGAGATGGTTAGTTATCAACATTTAGGGACACAGTGTCCCAAAACCGTTCTGAAGAATCGGAGCCATTTTGAACGGCTGACATTCACATCAGCCTGATGACCGGATGGGATGTGGCGGATTTGGCCGGTCCCGATGGTGAAGATTGGCGAGTTCCAGTCTCAGAGTTAGCGGCACGGCAACTCGAACTCGGAAGGTTGCTTTCTGAATCTGGCGTGGCTGGGGCACTGCTGCAACACCCGGTTGACTTGTATTACTATGCAGGCGGTCGTCAGAACGCTTCAATGTTCATCCCTGCGCGAGGTGCAGGGGGCAGCCTCGAGGCTGGAGGAAACGGCCCCGTCTTGTTTGTTCGTAGGTCTCTGCAGCGTGCTTTGTTCGAGGGTGGCGACTCAGATTGCCCGCACGAAGTTCTCGTTTTTCCACGGATGAAGGAATTCTCTGAAGTTCTGAAGAAGCGAGGGGTGACTGTTGCTCCCGGACTTCAGTTCGGAGAAGTCCCCAAGACATATTCGGATCGATTCGTCAGCGCTCTTTCATCCCTTGGCGACTGTCCTGATATCACAGGCATCGTTCACGCCCAACGCGAGGTGAAATCCTCATGGGAGCAAGAACAGATGAACGCCGCTGCAGATGTACAACTAAGGATGTTTGAAGCGGTTAAGTCGGTTGGCGGCGAGGGTGTTACCGAATTGGAATTGGTGGCAGCAGCAGAAGCTGTAAGCCGATCCGAGGGATTTGGCGGCCAAGTCTACATGCGTCGTTTTCCACTCCAATGTGACCGAGGCGTGATCGTAGCTGGTCGGG
>CALKDX010000043.1 GCA_938084455.1 Candidatus Poseidoniaceae archaeon | reverse complement strand
CTTGAAACTTCATGGATTTGTTGGAGCGATGATGACGGGAACTCATGGTTGGGCAATCCACACGATTCGGGAACAACTCCAATCAACGATCACATCAAATTAGCGAGTGGGCCATGGACAAACACTGGCCCATACGCTGCTCTTGGCTCTTTGACGACGAATTTGTACGAAACGGCCGTGTACTACTGCTACAACAAACTTGTAGGTATTTTCTGTTTCACCAGTTTTGATGGTGGAGCAACTTTTGAAACAGGTGGACAAATCATTGGATTAGCCACCACAAACGGAGGGTTGCATGGCGCGATTTCAACCGCTCCAGATGGCACAGTTTACTTGACGCCTAGGGTGGAGACACCAACCGTCATCGTTTCCAAGGACAACGGATTTTCTTGGTTTGAACGTTCCATGGGGACCGATGCAGGAACGCCCTATCCAAGAAAGAACTCTGAGGTTTCAGCAGACACCGCATCGAACGCTTATCACGTTTGGACCGGGGCTGATGAAGGCGTTTACATGTCGCGCTCGATTGATTCAGGCGAAACATGGGAGCAAGAAAGCATCAGGATTTCCCCCGCAGGCGTGATTTCAACGGTCTTCCCTCAGACCGATGCTGGAGACCCAGGAAGAATTGCCATTACTTACCTCGGCAGCGAAAATACAGAAATGATTGGAGAACCCAACATCGACGGAAGTCCTTGGGATGGAAATGCGCACTATGCACCGAACAATGCGACCTATCACCTCTACATTACCTACAGCCTAAACGCTCTGGATGAGAACCCCATTTTCCACACCCAACGGGTGACAGACGATCCAGTGCAAGTTGGCTCAATATGCCTCAACTCAGGTGACTGCAGAGACATTGGAGGTTCAAATCGAAACCTCCTTGATTTCAATGACTTGCACATTGATCGTGAAGGTCGAGTGTATGTCGCCTTCGCAGATGGGTGCACAGGCGATTGTGCGGCGAATGAAAATGCGACTGCTGAAGATTCAAGGGATGGAAGAGGTTCAGTTTACTATCTCGCTAGCGGTCCAAGTTTGCTTGAAGCCTTCGACCAAATGGAGCCGCTTCTTGCCACAACAAGCAATGCCCAACCGCACGAACCATGTCAAGCGGACACTTGCAAGCGAACACGTGAGGGTGACGCAGAAGGCGAATCAAACCCATCAGATGCTTGAAGTCAAGCGACATCAGTCATCCATGTTCATTTGCAGATGGTCCGCTCCGGTGCCGCTCTGCAAGTGTTGAACAATTGCTGCAACAGCCTCTTCGCCTTGCAATGTGTACCAGACCCCTTGCGGATAGATGACTGAAGTTGTTCCAAATTCACAGAAATCCAAGCAGCCAGATTTCTGAACCCGTACATTGTGCAAGCCTGCTTCTTTGGCTGCTCGCTTGATCGATTGCATGAGGGCCAAACTCCCACGGCGGGAACATGAGGGGCGCGTTGCACCTTCTGGTCGTTCATGTCCACAGACGAACATGTGCTGCCTGTAGCCAGGTTCTGTTCTTCCTTTTGGGTCGGTTGGCACGCGTTCAAGCCTCCATTGAAGCATTGATGCTGCGGGCTAAATCGATATCCTTCTGAGTGATTCTTCCCTCATCATGAGTGAACAATTCCACAACGGCATAGCCCCACCCAAAATGAATCTCTGGATGATGATTCGCTTCTTCTGCAAGAACTGAAATCACATCGACAAATGTCTTCGCAGATGAAAAATTGTCAAACTCAAATTCACGCATCAACCGCTCTTCAACGACAGTCCATCCCTCTGGGATGTCCATTGGCTCAACCCCAAAGGTGAGAATCGTCGCTGCCTTTGCTTTCTTTTTCGACCTTCTCGTGTAAACTAGAGCGTCGCTTCATATCCGCTCGTTCGAACGCAAGCAAGTCCTTGTCATCGATGTACGCTGGTCGTGTGTGTGCAGTAAGAAGGATTCGAGCAATGGTTTCACGGGCTACGAAATGGGTACGGCCATCGTCGCATAGGATCTCTAGACTTGATTTTCCAGAAGACAACAAGCGTCCTCTAATCCATGGATCTGAACCTTCAACAATCGAACGTGCATCGAGAAGAATTTCGATGAAGTCGTCACGGCGAAGACCATGCCTTCGCTTCAAAAGATCTCCATTCACAACATCAGCCACTTCATCGAGGTCGGGCGAACCCATATCCTTCCACATTGGTAGTGCCCATTCTGGGAGTTGAACCTTCTGTTGCTTCTTCGCCATGTTAGGTGGTGCACGGCGAGGCTACTTGAACCTCGCTCTTGCAAAAGGTTGACCGCAATGCACGAAAAGTCGAGTTTTGGGGGTATGCCTTCTTGAAGTGTGGGCGACCGGCAGAGATTGAGGGAGGAAGATGAAGGTCTCATGGCGAACACTTCCAACCGTTCTTCTCGAGGATGAAGTGCTCGATAAGGCGTTCTCGAGAGCGAGAAAAGCAGCCGACAGGGTCGATGACTCTGATCGGATTTTCCGGGTTCGCAAACAAATGAGCCGCATGGTCCAAACTGCAGCAGACGTCATCGCGACAACCTTCACCGATACGGTGAATGTGTGGCCTTCACTTGACCAGTCTCCCAAGTTTGACGTGGCAATGATCGACGCATGTGTCGGCTGTGATGATTACCGACACCACCTTTCTATGCTGCAATGGGCTTCAAAGCAGGTTCTCAACATCGCAGGCCAAAACAGCAAGAAAATCATCCGAACTGCACGCACTGAACTCATGCACGATGCTCGTAAAGAAGCCTATGGCCGAATCTCCTCCATCATGCGTCGGGTCAAGCCATCACTGATTTGGCTCAGTGAGGCTCGAGAAACGCTCAAGCGCTTGCCAACCATTGACCAAGTGCTTCCCTGTATCGTCGTTTGTGGTGCGCCAAACGTCGGTAAATCTGCCTTCATCTCGGCGCTGAGTTCAGGGAATATGGAAGTCAATCATTACCCTTTTACGACCAAGCAAATTCACGTTGGGCACTTCACCCATCGGAGATTGCAATACCAAATGGTCGATACGCCAGGTCTTCTCGACCGTCCAATGACAGCGCGCAACACCATTGAACTGCAAGCGATTGCAGCTCTCGAGCACATCGGTTCAATCGTTCTTTTCCTAATGGATGAAAGCGAGGCATGCGGTACCTCCTTGGAAGAACAGATGCATCTGCTCGAAGATGTTCAGGCCATGTTGCCTGGCACTGATTTGATGGTTGTCACTTCAAAGGCTGACCTATTACAGCCTCTCCCCGAAATGTGGGACGTGGTCGCTGAAGCAGAATCTATGTGGCGCGAAGAGGGTTCGGAAGGCACGCCTGATCTGCCATTACTGATGGACCCGAAGGGCCGTGTGACCATGTCGGCTACTGAGTTTGTCGGGATGGACGCCATGAGGATGGAAATCATTCGCCGCGTCAAAGACGCTCGCCAAATTGATCCGATGGCTCTGCCAGAGGGTTGGTATCGTCGAGATCAAGATTGATCTTACATGTGCTCAATTGGAGCGATGCCTAAGCCTTCCATACCAGTTCGCATCAATCGACGAGCCACTTCTGAAACTTGGAGGTTGAAGGTGTTCACTTCCCCGTCAATCACAATCATGCAATCCCGATAAAACGAATTGAAACACGTGGCGAGGTTCAACAACTGGTTGGCGAACAGGTGAGGACGGCAATCATTGACCGCTTTAGCAAGCACGTCGTTATGCACTGCGATTGAACGAAGCAAACCAACCATGCCGCTGGACATTTCAGTCGGAATGGAATTGACGACCTTCGACATTTCGGCATCCACATCGATGCCCTCTGATTCGCATCGCCTCACAATGGAGCAGGCTCTCACGTGAGAATACATGACGAAGGGGGCAGAACCGCCCTCGAAGGCCAACGCTTCTTCCCAACGGAAGGTGAAGCCCTTTTCTGGACTCACTTTGATGATGTTGAATCGGACGGCTGATGTGCCTGCAGCATCGGCGATGGCCTTCACTTCCTCCTCTTCGTAGTCAGGGCGAAGGACACCGACCACCGCTGCTGCTTGTTCGGATGCCTCTTCCAACAAGTCATCCATGAACACGACATTCCCTTTTCGAGTAGACATTTTGCCTTCAGGGAGCTTGATGAAGGAGTAGAACATGACTTCAGGTACCTTTTGTCCAAGTTCCGTGAGGGTCATACCAACTTGTTTTGCTTGCAGTTTGTGGTCTTCTCCAAGCACGTTGATCAGATCGTCGCATTGTTGCCATTTCCACATGTGGTAGGCAATGTCACGGGTGGCATAGAGTGAGGAACCATCGCCTCGTCTGAAAAAGAATTCAGTTTTCCCCTTGAGCCCGCGTGCACCAAGGTCGAGGAACTCTGCGCCATTGTCCGCTGTCCCATGAATGTCAAACCCTCTGAATTGTTCCATGAGTCGGCTGACGTCACCGTTGGTGACGAACATCGATTCCTTGGTAAAGGTGTCAAAATTGATGCCAAGGCGTGCTAAAGTGGTCAGCATCCCATCCAATACAGGTTGATAGGCTGCTTGGAAATCATCCAATACGTCTTGATCCCCATGTTCACTGGCATGGACCATACGCCCGATTTCTTGCTCAATGGCCTCTTTATCTGCCCGTTCTTGGCGAATCACTTGAGCCGCTTGATACCAGCGGACGCGTTCGTGGTCAGCCTTCCCTTTCCATTTTGGATTGAGTGCTTCTCGCCCTTCGAGGGTCGCTTCAACATCCTCATGGCTGAGGTGCTTTAACGCCCAAGCAAGAACGCCGACTTGTTTCCCCATATCATCGACATAATATTCGGCGCGAACTTCATTCCCATACAATCTGTGAAGGCGCACCAATGAATCACCTAAGATGGCGTTGCGAGCCCTCCCTACGTGGAATGGACCATTTGGATTGGCCGAAGTATGTTCAATCAAAATCCTGCGTCCAGTCGGTTGGCATTGCCCGAATGGATGGCCGTGAGTTTGTGGGGACTGAAGGATGGTGCTCGCCAGCCAAGTTGGGCTGGCTTTGATGTTTAGGTAGCCGCCAACAGCGTTCACTTCGCCAACCGCTTCGTGGGTAGCCATGGCTTCTGCAAGGGCTTCAGCGATGGCAGGAGGTGCTTTTCCGAGTTGTTTTGCGAAAGGAAAACATGGCAAGGAAAGATCACCCTGGTCTAATTCACGTGAGGGTGCAAGCATGCTTCTCCAGTGATCGTTGGTGATGCCGACTTGGGCAAGAGCTTGTTCAATCAAGGGCTCAACAACTGCCTTCAGGATTTGCATATGTCTCACCTCACATCATTGGGTATCGGCACAGTGCAGCAAGTCCTCCAAATCCATGGAGAAGTTGCGAACCTTCTTCTGTATCAATTGAAATATAGATGATTTCTGTGTTGCTTCGCTCGGCCATTTTGCCGAGTTCATCGATGAGTGAGATGTTGCTTAGTTCCTTGGCTCCATCGCCTGAGGCATTGCACGATGGGCAAGACGGAAGGGGTTCCATCCGTCCAACCGATGCTGTCCATTCATGCTTACATGAGCCGCATTGAAGTTCGATGGTGCTTTTCCTCAACCCTTCAGAAATCAATAACCGGTCGATTGCACCTCGTTCAAGAGCGTCACGAACCATCATTTCTCCGTAGGTTGCTCGGGGTGAGGCTTTGATCAATTCAGCAAGGAATTTGGTCATGATTTGGCGCTCTGCATCGAGTTCGATTTCACCCATGAGGGCCCCAGCGTTTTCGACAAGTTCACGGACTCCACTCTCGTTTGAGTAACCAACGTCAAAGTGAGTTTTTGCTATACGCTTAGCCACTTCGTGGTGGAAGTAATCGTTCTTGACTACGAAGTCCTTGGTTGCACCAGGGCCTCCAATAATGATGGCTTGGATGTTTTCCAAATTAGGTAGCCAATAGGAACATGCGTGTTCGGTGGCGCGCTTGAAGAAATTATGTGCTGCCTCCTCAATCAGCCGCTCGAACCGTTGTGCAGATTGACCACCCTGTCGGTGCTTGCCCATAATGTTTGAAACGAGGTGCTCCTGAACGTGAATGCGTTTTCCCGATGCGATTCCATAGGCTGCTTCGGAACGGTCAATCACAAACAGACCGTAGGACTTCTTGTCAACCAGCATGTCCTCGAGTTGAGTCAATTCGAAGACTGAATCACATCGGTAACGGAAGGACATGAGCGGTTGAGGCGGTTCTTCAACCACGACATTGACCATCCTGTTTTTGTTGTTTCCAATAATGATTGAACCAACGAAAATCGCAAGGCCATTTTCACCCGGTTTTTTGTATCTGGAGAGTGTTGAAATTGCAGATTCAATGGCCCCCTGAACATTTTTCCTTGTACCCTTTGACTTGATGTTTGCAGCCTGCCCGTGTTCGTTTTGCAACAAGGAGCGAGCGTCCGAGATGTGGCGGTCTGGAGGTATGATCAGGGTCACCAGTTCTGTTCCGAACCCTTTCATTTCCCTCAAGTCTTCAAGGGCGAGTTTGAGCCGAAGGCGACGCGTGGCGAGGGTTGCATCGTCTGACATCGCTTGGCCTCCGTATCAAGGGCGTGGTTGAGGGGTCTTCAATTCTCTTGTGTTGGTTTGTAGTGAAAGGGCAAAGGTGGGTGCCTGTATTGGGGTTGATGGGGATATGCTCAAAGCATGAGCGCGCAACGAAGGAACGATGACCACTCGTCATGTTGTTGCTTTGGGAGGAAGCCTTCTCCGGCCTGAAGAAGCTGAACAGCGTACGGAGTGGTTTGGACGGCTGAGGCAATTGGCCGTCCACATGGAAGGCAACGGGCGACGCTTGGCTTTGGTTGTCGGTGGCGGCCTGCCTGCGCGAGAAGGCATCACGCTCGCTCAATGCTTGGTCAGTGATTCACGACGCCTCGACGAGGTGGGTATCGCTGCAACAAGGCTCAATGCAACCGTGATTCAACAGGTGCTTTTGGACATTGGCTGTGATGTAGCGCCGGTGATTCCTACCACCACAAGTGAGGCTGCTGCTCTTATGGACGTTCACCACCTTGTCATCATGGGCGGAACCACACCAGGACACACCACAGATGCAGTGGCTGTCGGCCTTGCTAGGGACACGGGCGCGAGCCATTGCATCATTGCTACCAACGTCAGCCATGTTTTTGACAAGGACCCAAGGCATCACGAAGACGCCGCATCTTTTTCGACGATGAGCCTCGATGAGTTGGCTGAAATCACTGGAATCGGTGAGCCATTGGCCCCCGGTGCATCAGCAGTGATTGACCCAGTTGCAGTGGGATGGGCGAAAGCCTGCGATCTGCGTCTTGCAGTTCTCGACGGAAGGGATCTTTCATTGCTTGAACAAGCCCTTGACGGCCAACCTTTTGATGGAACATTAATTACGCCTTAGGTGATGAATATGGTTGATACAAAGAAAGTCAAAGAAAACATCCAGCGAATGACCAATCGGGTTGCTTCCAGCACCTCTGGAAAGGTTCAGCCACACAAGCATTGCAGGGTCTGCTTTCGTCCAATCAAACTGACTGCTGAACCACGGGTTTGTTCAGACCAAGCATGCATTGATCGCAACATACGCGATGAGAAAAACGAACGCCAAATGAAAATTTGGATGTTTGTGTTTTTGGGCATCTTTGCCTTCAGTTTCCTCGGACCAATGCTGCTCAGGATGTTGTAGAATCAAATTCGTCCATCATTTCTTCTGAATCTTCAACAGAGACTGTTTCTGTGATTCCAGCGGCTTTGATTTGATCACCGAGGGCAAACAATTCGTTGAATGCTTCTTCAATCGATTTCGTTTGTTTCAAGAATCTTAATGCAGGCCAACCGCAATCGATGACTCCAGGTTCGTGTGTGCTTTCTTCGACCCATGCAGCGCATGCTTCACCATGGCAAAGAGCGGAGAAATTTTCCAAATCAACCCAAAACGTCTGGCGAGTGCACACTGGGCAGACTTTGCATTCAAGGGATGCAAGCACCGTTAATCCGTGTTCTCCGATCACATCGATGTCCCAAACGACAACTGAAGCAGAAACCAAGAGCATTTGATCGCTCTTTTTCAAAAAACTGCGCAAAACACTCCATGCGGTTTCTTCACTGCTGAAGCACCCCAATGAGAGGGAATTTCCCCCTTCCTCGATTGCTGAAGGCACGAAGACACGCTGGATTTGCTCCGCCATGCCCGATGGTTGCGGCTGAGGTGCTTGAAGACTCCCTCAATTGCGATGCCATTCGACCTCAATGACCGGAAGGCCACCAGGGTGCGGAAGTGGTGCATTTGGTTTCTCGACTCGAACATGAAGTGCGGCGACTGTCTGGAACGCTGCAATCTGTTCAATCACCTGTTCAGCCATTTCTTCCATGAGGGCAATGGGTGCTTCAGATTCCAACATAACGCGATCAATGGCCACTTGAATATCTGCATAATTCAGCGTGTTTGAGAGTTCGTTCCCGACTTTGGCTTTTGATAGTGTTGCCCAAACGGTAAACACAAACGGTTGTTCTTGCTTATGCTCGAAGGCATAATAGCCATGCTTGGCCATGACTGTGTAGCGTTCCAAACCGACTCGAATGGTCATCAAATCCCTCACTCTTCATCTCGTTCGTGAACCCAAATGAGATGGTAGCCAAATTGTGTTTTGACAGGTTCGGACACGGTCGCAATTGGATTTGTCCATACGGCTTCTTCGAACGGTCGAACCATTTGCCCCTTGCGAAACCAACCTAAATCTCCGCCTTTTTGGCTTGAAGGGCAAGTGCTTTTCTTCCGCGCAAGTTTCTGAAAGTCTTTCAATTTCCCAATTTTGTCTTTCATCTGAACAGCCTCTGATTTTGAGGCGACAAGGATGTGGGATGCCCAAGCGCTTGGTGCGACCATGCTTTGTGGGCAGAACCGCTTGGTTTGAACCCGTCGATTGAAATTCAATCAAGCATCAGCGTTGTAAGCAAGCATTCGAACATAGGTGCCATAGATGCTGACGGATACGCCAAGAGATTCAGCATTGAATCGATCCATGGTGTCGAGGTAGGTGTGGTATTCCCAACTTCCACTGCCATAACAGACAACGGCTCTGCCTCGCTTTCCATCCAATTCATAGACAAACGGACCGTGGTCTGAATTGTACGGCATTGCATCGGAATCACCTACGTCGCCCCCGAGCAAGGACAGCCCGATATCGTATCGCTCAGCCATGTCCGGGTTTGCCGCCTCGTACAGTTTAGTAATGCGCTTCATATGTCCAAAATCATCAGCGTTATTTGTGAATAAGGACACAGATGTACCACGGCTTTCATCAGAATCAACGTGGTTCATGTCGAGGTTGACATAGAGTCGGAGGTTTTCTTTCAGGAACTCTTTATTCGCTGCAACGTAGGCTTTGCTGCCCCACAAGCCCTCTTCTTCTCCACCCCAGGTGCAGAACTGAATGGTTCGCTCAGGGGTTCCAGTTTCATTGACAATCATCTTCAATTGACGAGCCATTTCTATCACGCTTGCTGTTCCAGAGGTGTCGTCCACGGCGCCTTGGCCGTGATAGACGGTGTCATGGTGAGCTCCAATAATGATCACTTCCGTTGATTTTCCTTCAATGATTCCGCACGGGACATAGATGGTCTGTTCTTGATCGTTGGTGACATCAATGATCATCTCGAGAACCCCTTGGGACCCCGTTGAATTGAAAATCGCTGCTTCGAGGAGATCACCAGCGTCTTTTGACATAGCGATAAAAGGAATATCTGCGGGGATGGTGCCGCCGTTCGCTGCCTTAACATCATCAATACCTGTTCCTTTGAAAATTGGCACACAGTCGTTGCCTTCAATCATGCCGCAGTTGTAATCCTTATTGACTCGAATCAATCCCGCAAGATTGTTTTCAGCCGCTTTAGAAAACATCACTGTGTTGCCAATCTTTGAGCCACTGCTTCGAAGGTATCCAATGGTCCCACCTGCTGTTGACCACAGTGAATCATCGCTCCCGTTGCCCAAATCTGTGAGCGGGACATTGTCCTGGAAAGTGTATTCTGACTGGCCAGAAAAGCCCTGAATGACGTAGTCAATTCTGTGTTGGAATTCAGTCACTTCTGAACCAAAAGCGGTCGGTCCTTCACAAGGAGTATTGCCAAAACCGATACTCCCTTGAACGCAAACGCGCAGGCTTGGTTCGCTGTTGACCTTGTGCATCGGGACCTCAAAGCTGTTGAGTTGGGTTGACAGGCCCATCGATGCAAATTCACTGATGATGTATTGTGCTGTTGCTTCTTCTTCGACCGTACCGCTCATTCGCCCCTCCCAATCTGGGTGTCCAAGGGCCACAAGGTTCTCGGCGTAGGTTTCAGTTTGAATTGGATCATAATCCATAAGGTCATAATCATAATCTTCACCAAAACCAAGCCATGAAGGTTGGATGACAAGAGTTGCGGAAATCATCAGAAGGGCAAGCCCGATGGCAATGGCCATACCCATGTTAATCGGGCCATAGAGTGGTGTTTTCATGCGAGACATGAAGTCAACGGACTGGGGAGGAAGAAGATCTTCCTCGTCAAAACTAATTGTAATCGGTGGCTTTTCTTCCAAAGAAACTACGGCCGATCCAGCTAACAATCGGTCGACCAATTCAGATTTTTTTCCACTGACTGGTAGGCTTTGCTCAGCGAGCAACACCTTGAGTTCAGCGACGGTTTTTGCAGACAAACTTGCTTCGTCCATGGACTACGGTTAGCGTCGCTTGTTGATGAACTCGGCGGTGCTCTGTTTAGGGGATTTCTTCACCAGTCCAGCGGGTACCAACATTGTGTTCTAGGCCGATGTGATCGAGAATCCGGGCAACGACAAAGTCGACCATGTCATCGATGGTCTTCGGGTGGTTGTAAAATCCCGGGGAGGCAGGAATCACAATTGCACCCCATTGAGAGAGTTTGTGCATATTCTCCAAATGGACGGTGGCATACGGGGCCTCTCGTGGCACAAGAATCAATTTCCTACGTTCTTTCAAGGCCACGATGGCTGAACGAGTAATGAGGTTGTCACCAATCCCTGCGCCGAGTTTTCCAAGTGTGGTTCCCGAACACGGGCATAGGACAACAGCATCGATGTTTGCTGAGCCAGAGGCGGATTTAGCGCCGATGTTTCTGTCGTCTTCCAGAAGCGCTCCTGTCGCTTCAGCGATGGCTTCTTTCGTGGTATCGCACTCGTGTTTGAGGGTGATTTCACCAGCGTTGGTCACAACAAGTCGGACTGGGATATCTTTTGACCGGAGGTACTCAACCAACCGTTTTCCGTAAATGGCACCGGAGGCGCCGGAAATCCCAACGACAATTTCGCCCATGGTTGCCGCTCGTGGTTCTGCCTTTTAGGCACTTGTTTGACAAACAGCCGCTTTTAATGCAGGTTAATCCTCTATAGAAAGGAGTTATGGATGCCGAGAGACGGTCTGTTCCATCGTGCTCAGCAGCGCTTCAATGATGGCGTTCTGTTCAACCTCATGCCCTAAGCGCTGAAGGCATGTTGTGGTTTGTTCATTCAGCCCACAACCCGCTAACCCCTCGACCCGGCCAGGCGGGGTGTTGATGTTGATGGTGAATCCATGGCGAGAGGTCCAACGCAGGAAGGAAAGCCCGATGCTGGCAATTTTATGCCCGTCGACCCAAACGCCTTGCATCCTATCATCTCGTTGCGACTCAATACCGCATTGCGACAAGGCCTGAATGATCCATGCCTCGATGCGTTCAATGATTGCAGCGACTGATGTTTCACCTTCTTTGCTCCATTTGAAAATGGGATACACGACGAGTTGGCCAGGTCCGTGCCATGTGAGTCCACCTCCACGGTCCACTGGGTGGTGGGCGTAGCCCTCTGGGGGAATGATTCCATCGTTTCTCGCTCGCGGGCCGACTGTCACGATTTCAGGGTGTTCAAGGATCAACAAAACATCGGGTATCTCATCCTCAATACGCAGCTTTTGGAGCCCCTTCATTTGATCCAGTGCATCGGTGTAGGCCACAGTTCCAAGGTGACGGACTTCTACTCGTGTCACCTCTCCCATGGGTTCACGCAGCGGGTCCTCCCCAATGATGTTTTGATACATTGTTGTAAGTGAATAAATCTGATCATCTGCAAATCGGACTTGGACAATCCTAGATTGTCTTCTTCTTTTCTTGCCACAGATTTGGGAGCGGTATGGCCAAGAAAAGGTCTGGTCCACTTCGATGCCTTTAGAGCGGATTCTCTCCACTGGCACGGTAAAATAAGGGATAGGCTATCAATGAGAAACTTTAGGACAACATGGGCGTATCAGTGGGAGTCAGAAAGTACGGTGACAGAAACGTCATTGATTTATCAGAATGGGGCCGACCATTTGCCCGAGTTATGGCTCGATTTCTCAAAGAGAAGCCAATCTCAGTCATTCAGGTGACGAACTTCCATTTGTTTCTCACAATTTTCTGTTCTTGGCTGATCGTGGACGGACAGGCCATCCTTGCATGTTTCCTCCTCATCGTAAAGGGCGTCCTTGATGCAGTGGACGGTGAATTAGCTCGTATTCGTGAACGACCATCCCATGTCGGTCGGTATTGGGATACCGTTGCAGATACAATCGGATTAATTGCTGTCATGTGGGCGTTTGGAACTCTGTTTGATTGGAATCCATTCCTCACATGCGCTTTGATACTTGCCACTTTATTCCAATATTCTCTGTTCAATCATTATTCAATATTGATGAGGTCCTTGGGTTCGGGAGACACGACCAGCCGCATTGATGAACGCGAAAAGCCAGTGGCTTATCCTTGGGAAAAACAATCCAACGTCAATATTTTTCACACCGTCTACCTGATGTTCTTTAGTTGGCAAGATCGAATTATTGCAGGATTATCCGGTAAGGGTTCCAAAGGCCTCGTGTTTGAGTTAACCGTTTCATCATCGCTAGGGTTTGGTATGCAGTCGTTGATCATTTTTGCATTGGCCTTGAGTGAAAACCTTGAGTTTCTACCTGAATTGATCCTTGGCGTGAATATGGTTTTGATGGGACTGGTGTTCCTTCGCAGTTGGATTTGAACTCGAATCTAGATTGCAATCGTATCTCCATGGGTAGCGAACAAACAGACCCACTGCAAACCCTTTCAACCGATTTTGAGAGTTGGATGGGTAATCGGATACCCCCATGCAACCTATCCGAATCGATTGGTTGATTGTTTCAACGAACTAGCAAATATAATGAATATTCTTGGTTGGGAGTGGTCTCCAAGTCGGTCGGACCCGTACTAATCAATTTCTTTCCGTACGTCTTGTAGCTTCTAATTTGTTTAACTCTGCGACCCCATAAACTTGCTATTCCTGAAGGATCGTTTCCTTTCCACAAAATGAACATCTTTCTATAATTGAATTTGATTTGCTCTTGTTCTGATAGGGCCTCTGGGTTAGATGTGATTCCGAGTGAATAGGCGGAATATTTTTTCAAGAAACCCATCAAACGAGAATCAATTTCATCTTGATTTGCTTTCTTACCTACACTCTTGTGAATCGTGATTTTCTTAGTTCGTTCTGGACACCCTTTTTGTCTATCACTGCAACCCTTTTTTTGGCAAAATCTACATTGGCCCATGTATTGACTAATATCAATTTTCAAAAAAAGTTATCGGAAATTGGAAGGGGG
>CALKDX010000042.1 GCA_938084455.1 Candidatus Poseidoniaceae archaeon | reverse complement strand
TTGTCGGTGTCATCTTTGTGACACTTGTCGGCTATCTCCTGATTGATTCCTTCAGCAGAAGAACGTCTGATATTGATGAGAACTATTAGCGATCTTCGCTGAAGATACCTCGAACTATCAGCACCTTCGACCCAAGATGGTAGTGCTTAATATGCAACTTCAAACCGGAAGCGGATTGAGGCCTACCCTGATGCCAATCCTAAAGGTTGAGGATTTATGTGTGAGCAGATCTGGCAAGCAGGTCATCCACGGAATCAACCTTGAAGTCTTCAAAGGAGAATTTATCGGGCTAGTTGGACCGAACGGCAGCGGCAAATCCACATTGTTGCTTGCCATTCTTGGAGTCCTCAAAGCACAACAAGGCACGGTTAGTTTGTATGGGCATCGACCAATGTCGAGAAACATACTTGGGAAAATTGGCTGGGTATCTCAGGCAGCTGCGGTGATGCCAAAGAATGTCAGAATTACGGTCCGAGAACTCATCCAGTTGGGCACCCTCACCTCGAAGAACATGTTTTTTCCAAGGAAGGCAATTCATCGTCAACGGGTCGAGGATGCAATAAGGATGGTCGGGCTTGAAGACGTTGCTGATAATGATATTGTCCACCTCTCAGGCGGACAGCGTCAGCGGGCAGTCATCGGGCGCGCCCTGGCATCCAATTCGCAATTCATCCTTCTGGATGAACCGCTGGTTGGAATTGATCGGGATTCTAGAAATGCATTGTTAAAATTGCTCGACCGATTGTGCCACGAAGAAGACAAAACAATCCTGATGGTCTCGCATGACCTTGCAGCGATTCGTCAAACTGCTCACCGCATGATCTATCTTGAGGAAACGATACGATTTGATGGACCCACGGAAGAGTTCCCCGACCTCACCACGCTTGCAGGACTAAGGGGCATCGAACCAGTCCATGGTCACACGCACGAACATACCACACCAGTGAACGTCGATGCCCCAAACGATGGTGAAGAAGAAGGCGAAAAGGAGGAAGAATGATGGGAATCGGAGAATATGTGATGGAAGTGGCGAAACCCGTCCTTGAGTTCATTGCTCCAATGGTCCCGGGAGAAATTTTTCCATACTTCTTCACCATGGAAATGTTTCAGCGTGCCCTTGTAGCAGCTGTTCTCGTGACCTTGGTTGCTGGCGTCCTTGGGTCGTTTTTACTTGTTCGAAACCTTGCCCTCATCGGTGATGGATTGGCTCATGTATCGTTTGGCGGCGTGGCTGTGGGCGTGGTTTTAGGTGCCTCATCTCCGTTGTGGTACGCACTGGTATTCAGCGTTGTGTCTGCAATTTTAATTTATGAACTGCAAACTCGAGAATTACTGACTGGTGACGCATCCATCGCCATTTTCCTCACCGGAATGCTCGCCTTGGGCCTCGTGGTCTTGCGTGTCTTTGGAGGAGGCATCACCTCTGACATCGAAGGATACCTCTTTGGAAGCTTGTTGCTCATCGATGAAAACAGTCTTGACTTAATCGCGACAATCACCATCGTTTCATTGATCTCACTGATGTTGCTTTACTCAGGCCTCCTCTCCACCACAATCGACCCATTGGCAGCACGTGTCCAAGGATTACCGGTCCGTGCCATCGGCCTCGTCTTTAGCATCATCACCGCCGCAGTCGTCGTCAGCATGGTGCAGGTGATTGGCGCTCTTTTGGTCACTGCGCTGTTGGTCACCCCTGCTGCAACAGGGGGATTAATTGGACGAAGTTTCCGATCTTGTTTAATTTGGGCACAAATCTTTGGCCTGTCCTCTGTCTTCCTTGGCCTTTACCTTTCAGCAGAATACGACTCAGGCAGCGGGGCAATGATCGCACTTGTGGCTGCTTCCATATTCGCCGCAGTGGCCATCGTCCAAATCGTTTGGAAAACAATCATCCGCCCTTCAGATAACTGGAACTGATTGTCGGCCCGTGAGCCCTTTTGGCGCATGACCTGAGTTAGAAAACATAATGCAGAGAACGTAAATGCCAGCGACATGAAGAAAATTGTCACCATACTTTTCGCCTTCCTGTTATCGGGTTGCATCGCGTCCAGCCCAGATTGGCAACGTGTGAATGTTGAGGAATTCGATCAAGCGATCAAGGAAAATGGAAGTGCCTTTCTTCTCGATGTCCGAACGCAAACTGAATGGGAACAAGATGGCCACTTAGAGAATGCAACCCTCGTCCCTCACAACGAACTCGAGGCAAGAGAAGGTGAACTTCCCTCAGAAAAAGACACGATGATCCTCCTCTACTGTCGAAGTGGCAACCGTTCACAAGACGCTGCACAAACATTGGCCGACCTTGGATTCACGAACATCATTGAACTTGAAACTGGGATCAATGGATGGAAGGACGCTGGGATGCCAGTCAGTTACCAATGAGGCGCGGCTATGTTTCAATTCATCCGCCGTTTCTTTGGTTCGGACCGATCAAGCACAAGCCAACTGATAGGTGATGGAGCCATCATCATCGATGTACGAAGTCCAGCAGAGTTTCGCAGTGGTCATGGAAAATATTCACAGAACATACCACTTCAAACGATTGACAAAAAGATGGCATCGCTTCGAAAACAAAACAAAGTCATCATCACATGCTGTGCGAGTGGAATGCGTTCGGGACGGGCTGCTAAAATCCTGAAAAAAGCAGGCATAGAGGCTTACAACGGTGGGGCTTGGTCCACAGTCGAGAAGGCCCGAATACAATCAGAATTATGAGGCGGTGCATGCCTTCCACAAAATGTTCTCAATCGAAATACTGCTGCGATGCGTGTCAAATCATTGCACCACAAAGAGAATATAACAAACTGAAAATACAAAGGCTATGTGGACTGATGAACAACTGCTTGCTCAAGGATGGACGAATGAGCAAATTGCAACCCACCGTGCTGAAGAGGCGTCAAAAGGGATCGCACAAGCTGCTGAATATTTGGTTTCTGAACCGTTGAGTGTTGAATCAATTCCGACTGAACCTTCCCCTGCAATGTTTGCTGAGACCTTCGAAGCCCCCAGTAAGACGACTTCACCACTGACGGCCAATTCCATTGTGCCTGCGATTCTCTTGGTGGCCATGCTCGTGCTGGTTCCATTTTCACTCTATTCGATTTCCAATGCGGAAGGCACTCAAGGGCCACCCGGTGACATTGGCACAGCAGGCACAAACGGAAGCGACGGCTCAAGTTTCCACCTAGTCACGTCTGCCGACGCACTCCCTGAATGCAATGAGAACCTCAACAATCAAATCTTTTTCGTCGCAGTTGATGCAGGGTTCCAAGTGTGCCAGAACAGCATATGGACACCGATCGAATTGACAGGTCAATCCGGGCTCAATGGCACGGATGGAACGGATGGTGCGAATGGTACCGATGGCACAGATGGAACGGACGGTGCTGATGGTTCCAACGGTGCGGATGGGGTCGATGGTCAAAACGGTGCCAATGGTGCAGACGGTACCAACGGTGACAACGGCCTCACCTCCCTTATAGCCACACGCACCGAAGCAATTGTCGAAGGGTGCCAAAATGGGGGGACCATCGTGGAAACCGGTGTTGACGAAAACGGCGACAATACACTTTCTCTTGACGAAGTTGATTCATTTGTCGTTGTATGCAATGGCGAAACAGGCCAAAATGGCTCTGACGGAGCAGATGGCGCTGACGGAGCAGATGGCGCTGATGGAAGTTCAACCCTCACGATGATGGTTGCTCGTCTTTCCATTGCACCAGCATTGCTTGGATGCAACGGAACTGGAGAATTGCTGCAGCAGGGCATGGATAACGGAGCAGGCAACGGCATCGCGTTAAATGGGGCACTGGAATCTGGTGAGGTGATCTCAAGCATGCTGATTTGCACCACCTTTGAAGTGGCGCTCGTCGAAGACATCAACCCGTCTGGGCACAGCACTCCTGCCAATTTTGTCACCATTAATTCAACCATGTACTTCACAGCAAACAATGGAACTGCAAGTGGAATTTGGGCCTATGATAATGGGAGCATCTCACTGGTGTATTCAGGGAGTGTTCTGTCGTTGCAAGCGATAGGTCCACAATTGATGTTTGCAGGACAAGATTCGAACTTAAACGTCAAACCGTATGTCTTTGAACCAGCAAACGGGACAGCATGGCAAATTGGGGAAGTTTTCCCCGGAGGCTCGAGTTATCCTGGCGAATTTACGCTCATTGACACGACCGTTTTCTTTAGCGCTCGAGACAGTGCTGGTTCGACTGGCATTGGATTGTTTGACCTTTGGGCCTATGAAACAGTTAATTTCAGCGTGTGGAAAGTCGAAGCAGATATCCAACCAACATCGTTGATTGCCGTCAATTCAGACCTTTATTTCTCAGCTCAACCTCAGATTGGAGTGACTGGAATCGAATTATGGAAACATGAGACAGGCACAAACACCACCTTTATGCTAAACGATATCAATCCCGGGCCTCTCTCTTCAAGCCCTCAACATCTTGTTGCGATGGGAACAACGATCTACATGTCTGCAAATGCAGGCACAACCTATGGAACGGAGTTGTATGCTTATGAGGCAACAAACAATTCCTCTTGGCTTGCTGCCGATATTAACGGAGGTTTTGCTGGCAGTTCACCTTCTGACCTCGTCGTTCTTGGCACCCAAGTTTACTTCCAGGCAACTTCAGGAAGTCACTTCGAGATGTGGGTCTATGAAAGCCAAAACAACTCGTTCTGGGAAGTAACGGATATCCAATCCACTTCGGGATCCAATGGTCCAACTGAACTCACGGTGCATCAATACACCGTGTATTTCTCAGCCAACGATGGTACGACCGGAGAAGAACTGTGGGCACACAATTCGATTAATGGAACAACATGGCAGGTCATCGATTTGAACCCACTAGGTGGATTTATCGGTGATATTCATGTTCATGAGGGTGATGTGTACTTCGCAGGTGAAGACAACTGGGTTGGCCGAGAATTGTGGCGTTTGATCTTCAGCAAGGAAGTCTCCTTTGTTTGAGATGCACCCGTAAAACGCATTAATTTCAAGAAATTACGGGTATTCCTTCTCACGCAGTTTTGGAGTTTTTCAAAGGGTTGCGTTCAAATAGAGCAAGTCACAGGATTGGCCGGGATAGGTGGGGAGCTAGACGTACCCTGCACCACAAATCGTCTTTATGGTGGACCGAACGCCTCTGGGCGGCGAAAGCGGCCTCTTGGTTTCCATACGCGGACATTGATGTCTCGCCCCCACATGACTCGGGTGCCGAGAACTGTTCCCGGAGGGGAACAGCAATTGGATAACCGGGGGAACAGGTCAGGCCGGGAACGGAGCAGCCCTACCTGGGGCCATGAGTGCTGTGGGGTCACGGGATGGAGGAAGTGTGTGGGCTTGGCCGAGGGGTACGAGCGTCCACCTTAGGCCCTCCCACTCAAGAACAATCAGATGTCAAAAACCACGTCTGCGATCCAACCAGGGCCCTCAAAATTTGGGACTTCCTCCCATTGTGAAACCGCTGTTTTTCCGCTTTGGATTTCGAAGATTTGGAGCTCGTGTGTGGTCACGGCTTTGATTTCTACTTCCTGTTCCACTTCGTCAGCGTCGATCCAAGAAACCGAACCTTGTGCTTCGATTTTACCTTCTCCTGAACGCAACAAAACACTGCAATTAACGCACCATTGCCGATGGACTTCAGCTCTGTAAAGCACTTCTTCCAACCAGTGGACGAGAAGAAGTTCCCAATCCTGTTCTTCAGTTTCAAGGACAACATTCCACTGGGCTGAATGCCGAACATGCCCATCAACGGATTGTGCGGATTTTGGTGAAATTAGGATGCTCTGCATTCCGATTGTGACTTCGTCGAAAACCCTCGAGCGAGTTTGTCCAAATGCACGAAGACCGATATCTGCGGTCGTGGGTCGGGGCCACGCACTCATTGCTTCACCTCAGCGTTTGGAAATTTGGAGGTTCCATGTCATTTCGCCAATTCGATCAACGAGGTCTTCACGGCTCAACGAAAAGGCCTCAGTTCGTTCTGCTCCAAGGATGCACTCACATGCGGCATTGGCAAGAAGAGCGGTGTTTTGGACCGAAAAGGATTTTGATATAGCAACGGCAATGGCGACGGCTGCAGCATCAATTAAACCGATCATTTGCCTCAAATCGTCCAGGGTGCATGGAGCGTGAACCGTTGCTTCATTGGCCGAGTAAATCGTCACGCCCGCTTCACCAGATAGAACCACCAAATGCTTCCAATTGTGTTGTTCAATCAGCCGTTGTGCTGCTTCTGAACCCGTGGAACTTCCAAGCCTACGGCGCATAAGTTCGAGCCCTTGGGATTGGAAGAGAATCCAATCAACACCGTGGGTTCGATGTAAACCCGTAAGTTTTGGATCAGCAATAATAGGGACATTTTTGTCCAAGGCCGCATTGATCAAGCGGTCCGCTCCAGTGTCGTTGACCACACCTTGGCCATAATCCGAGAGGATGACAACTTTTGCATCGTCAAGTTCATTGATGGCTCGATCATAAAGGGCCACTGCGGCTGCTTCAGGCACCGGCTCGTCTTCTTCAATGTCCCATCGGAGCAGCAATTGCTCTTCTTGGACAAGGCTTTCTCGGGTCGCCAACAAACGTGTTTTGACGGTTGTGGTTCTTTCTTCAACAACAGCAATTCCATCGGTGTTGACCCCTTCTTCATCCAACGCATCAAGAATGCTCAAACCCGCACGGTCATCACCCACCACGCCGAAGAGGTAGCTCTTCAACCCCATGGAGTTGAGGCCACGAGCAACGTGTGCTGCGGCTCCCACATCTTCTTCTCTCATGGTTTCACGAAGAACTGGCACAGGGGCCCTTGAGTTGAGATTGTTCGCATAACCATGAATATAACAATCCATAATGACGTCGCCAATCAAAACAACTTTCGCTTGGTCGACCGCCTTGAGTTCTCGCTTCAAGTTGGTAAGTTGGTCATGAACTTCCACTTCTTCATCTGACATACCCATACATCTTCCTCCTCATTCATTGATTCCATCGCGTAACTCTGCGAGTAAGGTAGCATGTTGTGCATCGGTTACGCTAAGTGATTCTCGCAATGTTTGGAGCATTGCCTCTTCATCGAACGTGATCACGCCATCAAGCATGGCTGTTTCAAGCGTCTTTCGATAGGTCTCCACATTTGGTGATCGGTGCGGTGATATCTTTGCTTCTGCTAACAACTTGTCATGGGTCAATCGGTCGAAACCGAAGGCGGTTCGAACCGTTTCCAATAGGGCGATTTCATCGTCGACCAGTTCACCATCAATCAAGGCTTGGCGTAGCATATCAAGATAGATTTCTTCTGGTGGTGGCGCTTTTTGTTCCCTTCTTGCTTCATCAGAAAGTCTTCGAACACGTTCGGGGTGCATACCAAGAAATTCTACAACTTCTTGGAGAAGGTACTGTTCATCCTTGGTGATCTTGCCATCTTCCCATGCACGAGCAAAGAGTCGCCTAACGAGATGCTCGCCGGCTTGTGCATCCAGAGAAGCAACGCCTTCTGGATTAGATACTGGTGACACAACGGGGTTGTCATGGAATACCATTCCTTCATCGATGTATGAAAGTAAATCAAGTGTAGCTTGGCCACCTTTTCGCAGATCAAGAAGAATCCGTTGTTCACCGTTGACCAAGACCTTTTGTGCTAAAATTTTGGTCCGCAGTGCTTCTGCTGTGACACGACCAGTCTGAGATAAACCGTAGACTTGGCGTCGCTGCTTACCACCTGGAACATGCCGCTTTGCCTTTGTCAGGTCGCCCCGCTCTTCTAACCGCTTTAGGGTTCTTGGGACGTGTTTGCGCTGAACGTGAACCGCTGCAGAGATCCCTGCTTGTGTCACGGCTGCTGGAGCCTCCCATTCGCCCTCCGGAAGGCGATGGTCGAGCAGATGCAAAAGGGTCCGCTCTTCTGTCGTGAGGGAACCGAGATATCCGTCAACCACTGTGCTCCCCATTTTACCGTCCGCACCGGTAGCACATAGGACAATCGGTCAACCATCGAACTCAAATGAAGCGTTCCTAACGCCATACCATGGGGCGGCACAAGCGAACCTTCACGCCTCGTGTTCGAACGACGCGCCCATTGGGTGTTCCCCTTTCACCCAACAAAGCGCCTGCAGTACCATTGGCAGCACCGGTTCTAAAGGATGGAAAATGGTACATCGAAGCGCCCCTTTCTTCACGGCTTCACCAAAAAAGCGCATTAGGCAAAACCGATTCTGAAGGTGGCTGTTCACTTACCAATGAAGAAGTCCTGTTCTGTCATTGGCATCGTCATGTACCGCTCCCCTCAGAGGATTGGTTTGCCGATGCGATTCGCCATGATCCAGATCTTGTCGCTCGATCAGTGGCTTTTGATGTGTCAAGAAGCGGTGGTGAGTTGGTTGTTCCTGTGGCAAACATACCTTCCAAACGGGGATTCAGACCACCATCTACAACATGGGCTTTACGATGGAACCGTGAACAAATTTTCACGAAGGAAGATCCTGTCGCTCACGTTCGTTGGGCCTGGACGACCGACGATGTTGATTGGACTGAACTTGAACACTGGACTCGAAACGTAACCTCCAAAGGAATGCTTGCAGAATTATTTGTTATTGATGAAGAACTTGAGGTTACGATGTACAGGCTGAGTTTCGCTGAAATCCAAGGGAATCAGCCAACATGGGATTCCCTCGATGCAACGGCCCAAAACAACCTAGCGGAACTTTGGGCTTCCCGTATCCCGAGGGAAGACGGTTGGTTCATTCCTAGTGTTGGCGCTTGGCCATGGGCATCGCTTGGCATTGAACACCATTCCGGCCAACATTTGCGGGCAGAAGAAGGCCAATGGCTTGAGGCCAAACTTACTGGTTTGGATGTGGACGATCACCTTCGACTGTATGATGACTTGATGCACAGAGGTGTGGTGTTGCGGCCAGGCTTCAAGTATGGGACCCAATGGAGAATTTATGATGCTGCAGTGGGGGAAGCTCATGCCCCATGGCTCTTGCTCCCCGTTGAGAGTGCACCTCAAACATGGTATGCAGCATGCCTTTCAGTGCGCCTTGCTGAGGGCGTACACAAAGCTTGGATTTGTGCGTCAAACGACCGGTCTGGTTGGTCTTATCTTCAGGTGCAACGTTGGCTTCCTGGACGTTGAATCATTCAAATGAATCAACAGGTCTCCCCCACGGGTCGACTTCAGTCGGTTGGATTTTTGGCTCTTCAATATTGACGGGGTCTTCATTCACCTGAGGGGTCTTGCCTCTTGCGTTCTTCCTGTGTTCCAAAACGCCAAGGAACACATACAGTGCGGCAACGAGGCAAAATGCCCCAACAATTCTCGCTGGCGTTCGCAATTTCTCGAATGCACTTGGTTCCGATTCTTGAGCCACAAAGTTGAGTTCATAGGTCCAGCGATGTCCATTCGAATCAATGAATGTCAAATCACCTCGAACGATCATCCCATCGAGAAGCAAACCATTCGGTTTGATGTCAATGATTAGGTCATCTTCACCATCAAGCACAAAACGGCTATCAACTTCACCAACCCTCGACATGGGTCCGTCCAAGTCCAAGGTGAAGGATTGCTCTCCTTCACCAATTGAGGCGATGGAAATCACTACCTGAGATTCATCATCGACGGCCATTGTTCCAGAAACAGTGCTGGGGGTTGGAATTCGTGCCAGTGTAAGCAACGATGTAGACAAGTCGAGTTTACCGATGCCACACTCAATCACGCCCTCAAGAATGGATTCAGAATTAGCGGTTCCATTCCATGCAAACACCAATTGAACCTCTGTGCTTCCCACGCTCAACTGTGTTGGAAATGCCTCAATACCGCGCCCATCACTGAGGGTTAAGTTTTGAGTTAAATTACATGGTTGTGAAGTTTCCACTGTGATGTTGTAGGGTTGGTCCGGGAGCAGGACGGCGCCGAAATTTGGTCCGTCGGCAGTTAATCCTGGAGTGCATGATTCCGAGGTGAATGCGATGCTCATATTCGTTGTTCCTTGAACTGTTGCCGTCCATGGTACAAGGAACCCAT
>CALKDX010000041.1 GCA_938084455.1 Candidatus Poseidoniaceae archaeon | reverse complement strand
CACGAAACTCCGTTTGCAAGGAGCAGGTGTATGGGACGGTGCAGATCAAGGTCTGTCCACCTACGCCATTAAGAAAATCCAAGACACACCAATTTCCAACGTCGAGGGACCATCTGGTATTTCTGGAAACTCTCCATTCGGCGGAAATTCAGTCTTCCCCTCTCTTCTCACGGACGATCAAAACAACGTCCACATTGCTTGGGTCGACTCTGGAAACGCAAGCGCAGGCGAGGAAGTCCTCTACACCCGCTTGAATTCAACAGACCTGACAGGAGACGGTGAAATCGCCCTCGATCCATGGGAAACGGTTTCCATCACCTCATGGGCAAGCAACAAACTTGGACCAAACGCCGGATCTCAGCCAAGCATCGGTATGCCTCCGGCTTTTGCCAACGACCTTGGTAGCGGCGCCCACGTTGCGTGGTCTGACACGAACAAGTGCAGCGAAGAAGCAAACAACAACCGCTTCACAATCTGCTACTCTCACGTGCTTACCGGCCAAGTTGATGTTGAATTCCAAGACGGCGAGACCTTCTACCACGTCATCGAACCAGGCGAGCAAACCATCTACAACATGACGATGAACAACTCAACGCCAGGACCAAAGGACCTCGTTGCAGATACCTTCGGTCTCAACCTTTCAGGAGTGCCCCAGAACTGGACAGCGACCCTGTTCTTTGCCGATAACCACACCTCAATTATGCCAGACACGCAGATTTTCCTTGAAGGTGGCGAAGACATTCGGTTCTACGTCCGAGTCCGCGCACCATCTGTGTACCAAGCGAACGGTGACGAACTTGCAGACATCAGAGTCACAGCTAAGTCCTACAAAGACCCAGCAATCCAGTCTGACTTGACCACTCGAACACTGATGGACGTCGTGCACGGCATCAACCTCGACACGTCGCACAGCATGGCTGATATCGAACAAGGCCAAACAGCAATCTTCTCAATCACGATTACCAATACGGGCAACGTGTTTGACCGCTTCCTCTTCTGGGACCCATACACCCTCGAAGGTCAACAGGAATGGCTGTTGCCGTTCAACTGGGCCGTCAACTTCCCAACGAGCGTCGAACTCGATCCAGGTCAATCAGTGACCAAGAACCTCGAAGTGCTTGTCCCGACTTCTGAAGATCCCGGGGCGTTTGTGATTTATCTCAAAGGTTGGTCTGAAGGCGAACCGATCAAGTCCATTGAGAAGGGAACCTACGACGTTCTCGAATTGGGTATTTTCGTATCGATCCGCTCGACAGGCAACATCGTCATGGAGATCTTTGACACCAGCGAATACGTCGACCCAGGAGAGTGTGTGACCTACCCAATTGATGTCACAAAGAACTTTGATTCAGGCAACCTTGTCTTTACGATTCCTGGTGCACCAGAGGCCAAGCCAGACACAATCTCTCTTGACGCTTGGCGCCAGGAAAACTGGGTTGTCAACCTTGACTTCTCAAACGCACCCGGTGGCAACAGCGTTCCAATGGAGACTCCACGTGCATGGAACATACCCAACGGCGATGATTACGTCACCTACGAGGTCGGTGTCGAAGTGTGCGCCCCAACCCTTGCATCTGCAGGTCTTGGTCCAGCAGTCGTCCTGAAAGCATACCTCGAAGGCTATCCAAGAATTTCAGATTCCCAGATTCTGTCAACCAATGTCAATCACGTGTACTCGTTAGGAGCAGATTCTGAGATCGATGAAGACGATATGATGAACCTGAACGATCGAGATGTCGTGGCCGTGAACCCAGGACAACAACTCATCATCCCAACCACGGTGACCAATTACGGAAACGGCCCAGACCGCTTCGATTACCGTTTGGCTCGAGTCACAGACCCGGCCGGTGTCGATGTGATTTGGGACATTGAAGTTCCACGAGAGAGCCTAGCAGAACTCAGCCGTGACACAGAGCAAGTGTTTGATGTTCAAATCAACGTGCCAGAGCAGGTGGAAGCAGGCGTTTACACGGTCGTCTTCCAGACCTTCTCCGAAGAATCCTACCCTGATGCTAGCGGTCGTTTGACACGCCTTCGCTTCACTCAAGAGATTCCAGTTTATGTTCAGGAATTCTATGACATGCAGATTACAATGGATGACACCGTTGACAACGCCGTCAAGACCTCAGCTCCAGGACGAATCGTCCGATTCGAAGTGAACATCACCAACAACGGCAACGTTCCTGATTGGGCTAAACTTGACAACCACACCTCCCAAAAAGACGGTGAAGCACTCATTTGGAACGAACTCCCGGGCATGGGTACGCTCAGTGGATGGAATGTCGAATGGCGCATGGTCAAACAACTCGGCACAGACCTCACAACAGAAGAAGTGTGCCAAGTCATCGCATCGGTTCCGATTGAAACTGGTAATGAAGATGCCATGTTGAATCCTGACGTGGTGTTCGCCGATGCCATCGATGATCAGTGCATCTACGTGGAATCGATTGACAGTTACTACATGCCAATGATGGCACCGTACACGACTCACCAAATGGTGGCTATTGTCACAGTGGCTCCATCGGCTAAACTCGACACACGAAGCCTTGGCCTCAAAGTCGTGTCGAAGATGGGCAACATGGAAGCCGGTGGCGACCATGATGACTCACCAGCTTGGGCAGGAGAGTCATTGGACACAAACGAGTTCATCCTCACTCTTCGCCTCCGCGCCCCTAACTTGGTCATCAAGGAAGTCACAGCATCCGTTACACAGGCGGCTGTTGGCGAAACCATCCCGATCAAGGTGATTCTAGAGAACAACGGAAACACTCATGCCACGGACATTGAAATCATCCTTTGTGAATACTCGCAGACCGATGAGAAGGACACGATTGCTAAAATCAAGGCTGATGGCTGCGAAGAAGAACGCATCGTCATGCGTCAAGTGGTTGGAGCCCTTCTTGCCCCAGATGCTTCAGAGGATTCAAAATCGATCGAACTGTACTTGCTCTACCCAGTGAGTGCAGGAAGCCACGGCGTCTATGTCGTGGTCGATCCACTCAATGAAATCGTTGAGACGAACGAACGCGACAACGTACAAGCTGTTGCATCCTCGCTTGAATCAGAGAATCCATTCTTGGATGTTGCTGGTGAAGTGGTCGGTAAGACAGCCCTTCCGTTTGCAGTGATTCTGCTTACCTTTGCTCTGCTTGGTGTCGTTTACCTCGTGGGTAAGGGCCGACGGGACGATGTCAACAAGCGCTTGGCCGAACAATCCTCGCTGATCTCCGTTCTCGGAAGTGAAGGCAACGACTGAGGCCCTCAACGCTTGTTCAGCCTCTCATTGAGGTTGCCAAGCCAATAGCGCAGCTCGCGGTTGTCGTCTGATGCGACAATGTGGCCCGCACGTTGAGCGAGTTGTCGTTCGAGCCCCTTGGTGACTTCCTCCAGCAGTTCATTCAATTGGGTTCGCCCAAGTTGAAGTTCTTGCCCCATGGCTGCTAAGTCAAAGCGAGCCACAGGTCGATCGATGAGGTTGTGGACCATCGTCCGTTCCTCATACTGGTCGAAATCAGAATCGACTCCAGCCGAGATGCGGTTTCGGATATGCTGGTGCAATGAAATGAGAGCATCCCGCTCTCGATCGAGTTTTTCCAAGACCTCATTGACCTGTTGAATGTGAGCAATGCCTTCTCCGACTGAAATTTTCTTTCGCCCACCTATGGTTTGAACGACGCTCTCAACACCAGATGGCAATCGGTTCGAAAGCCTCATTGGACCACCAGGTGGCAACGACCTTTGTTCACACGAAAAGAGATCGGGGCCAAGATCAATGCGTAAAGAAAGAGATTGTTGAACGCTGTAAATGGTGCGAGGAGGTCCCCCTTTCTCGCTTGCCACCTTCATTTTCATAACGAATTCACCTCGTTCGAGTTCCTTTAGGTGTTTGACAATTGCTTGTTGACTCACTCCCAAGATTTCTGCTAACTGCATTGGGTAGTGAGGCTCCCTCACAAGGCGCTCCAAAATTTGGCGTCGCAGTCTGTTTTGTAGCAGCGTTAAGACGGTATCGACATCGGTCATATTGCTCAACTTGAGGTTACCTAGACAAAGGCCCCATTTGAAGGGTTCGACCAAACTTGGACCCACAACTCACGTTGACAAACTCACATCAGGTCGACGAGAAGATTGGCCATTCTCCTCCAGCCAACCAATGAAAAGAGCCCGATGCCAAGGCCTGCAACCACCAGCGACCATGCAGTGCTTTGAGGGAGCGTAGCTTGGTAATTCCAGTCCACTTCGAATTGCTGAAGGCTTTGAACATCATCACCACCGGCCACAAATCTGTACTCTCCACTGCTGGCCTTCCAGGTAAATTGGCCGTTTGATGTTTCACCGCCTGCGATCAGGTCAACGGCGTATTTGTCGCACTCATAGTACCCATCCCGCTCCGTGCATTTGGACGCCTCTGTGGCTTCTGCAATTCCAATCCAGACCCCAGACTTTTCCCAGGTGAACTCAACTGAAACTTCTGCCAAGTCAATTTCTTCATCAAGTAAGAGGGTTTCTTCGGACATTCCCCAGTAGCAGGTCACCTCATCGTCTTGGACGAACGGCAGCCCTTCCTCGACAGTGCATGGCGGGAGCATCGCATTCTGAGTGGCTTCGTCAGCTAGCCCTTCTGAACCGATAAAGGCCCCAATGATCAGACCTACTGCCAGCAGGACGCCCAGTCCTCTCAGGATGTTGCTCATCATCGAAATTCCCTCAATTAGACCTCGTCCCACGCCTTCCAGTCGTTGTTCTGCTCTGGCTTTTGTTCCACCTTCTTCACAGGCTGGACATACGGTCTCGAGGTGTTTTCTGAAATCTGTCCTGTGTCAGGCGCTCCAGCATCCCATGAGGCGATGGTTTGTGTGTTTGGATCCTTGATTGGCACCACTTGTTTTGGTTTTGGTGCACTATCAGCAAAGGGGTCAGCGACGTTTTTACCCGCTTCTTCAACATCCCCCCGCATCAGCGCATAGACCTGTTCTGTGGTCAATAAGTTGCCACTCATCACGCTCTGTTTTCCATCAACAAAGGTTTCGGTTTCCCCAAGCCCGGTGTCTGCGAATGGAGCATCGACCTTTGGTTGCAACGGGTTTTCTCCCCGGGCAAACGCCGCCATCATTTCAGGGGTGATTTCCTGTGCCTGACTCATGGTCCCGTCAGGGTTCATCATGACCACGGAGGTCGCAGCTTGCTTCGACCTAGACAGCCACAGCACCACTCCCGCCAGCGGCAAGACAAGCAAGCCCATGCAGCAGGTAGCGAAACCTAGCAGGAGACCGGGGCTCTCAAATGCGGCGTATTGGAGAGGGTTGGTATGGACCAAATAGACGGTGTCATTTGAGCAGTCGGTATCAACAATGCACGTGGTGTCAAGGGCGTACTCCGCTTCTTCAATCACCTTCCAACCATCAGTGATGATAAATGCGGTATCGTCGCTTGACATAGGTGCCCAGTCTGAAGCGCAAATTTTGTTCTCCAGCGACTCGCTCACCCGCGCTGAACCTTCGATTTTTGTGAGGTTAACCTCAACGTTGTTGGCACCTTTGATGGTCACGGCGTAATAACACCCCTCTTCAAGAGAAGCAACACCGCTAGTTTCGCCAGTCGTTTCCAGCGTTGCTACATTACGTGCGTCCCAAATTTCGTCAACAGCGGGTCCCTGTGAAGCGAGTAAAAACGCCCCGAGCACAAGCATGGCCGCACCAGCAATGGCCAAACGCAGTGGCCATGGATTGCGGGTAGCCTCGACCATGATGTGACCTCTTACTCTTCCCAAATGAATCCTCGCATCAAGCCAAACCAAGTTCTGCGAGCTTTTCTGGGAGGTATGTTTCGGTCACGAAATCAAGACCATACTTCGCCAACGATTGCTGTTCAGCCTTCTTTCCGAGTTCGAGCATCATGTTGATTTGGTTCTGCCACCAACCATCTGCAAACCGAGGATCGGTCAATTCTGCCTTGAGGGCTTCAATGTCTTTCTTGGAAAGATCATCATTTGGCAGATCGTAGGCTACGATGTCGTCTGCAGTGATGCCGAGGTATGTGGCCGTGGGTGTGGCCAAGTATTCTGAAATGTGAGCCGTTTTAATCGCACCATACGCAATGGAGGCAAAAATCCGGAAGGACCACGGATCGCCGTCAAGGAAGACGACAACTGGTAGATCCCACTCTTCACTCATGCGCTTCATAATTCGTCGCGTTGAACGGGCCGGCTGGCCTTTGAGGTGCAGCAATCCACAGCGGAATTCTTCATCGAATCCGTTTTCAATCAATCGGTCGAACATACCACCAGTCTCGATTGCCATGATGAAATCAATGTCATTTTCCAAAAGTTCGATTTTTTCAGCCTCAACATTGTAAGGCACACCATATCCGGAGTCCCCAACATCGTCTCTGGCATTGATCCGCATCCATTCGCCGCGTCTGTTTCGTTCACGGAGGGTGAGGTTTCCAATCATTCGCGCACCGTCTTCTTCAGGGCGCAGCTTGAAGTCTTCACGCAAGCATTTGGTTACAATTTCCAAATCTTCTGCCAAGTTGTTTGATTCATTCTGGCTACCGAATTTTCCGAGACCCCATGCTTCTGAAATGTAATACATCTCTCTCAGCGTTGAAGATTTTCCAGCTTCAAGCATTTCTTCAATGAATTCAACAACGTGTAAGGCGCGAAGCAATTGCTTGGCCGAACCAAGGCTGGTCGCATCTCGAATGGATTTTTTCTTACCATATTTGTAAACGCCAAGTTTTGAATCGAAACCAATGTTGTTTTTTGTGCGTACTGGCAAAGTCATTGTTGGGGGTTCACCTTTGACAATTCGGTCATACATTTCTCCAACAATCAGATGCATGGCTTCTTTTGTTTCTTCTGCTGTGTGTCTTCTTGTCATCATGCATCACCTCCAAACAGGGTGGTTTGACCGCTTGGTGGAGCGACGGTCGGCTCTGCAACCGGTTGTGCGTGTTGATCTTCTTCAGCATCCGACTCATTTGGTTCAGTCAATGCCCGTTCCTGCCTTCGAATTTCCTCTAAGAATTTTTCATCCATCTTACTGGCTCCAATCACATCTTGAGCACCGCGGAAGAACACATCAGTTTCAGTCCAATCACCTCGCTCAAGGCCACTTAGGCTGTATTTGATGACCGTTCGTTCACCCGGTTGCATAGATTCGAGTTTCCATGCCCAAACGCCCGTGGCTTCCTTACGTCCACCAGTTTCGTTGCCTTCCATAACCGCACCATTCTTCTCTGGCCAAGTGGCTAGAATTGTGTATGCCCTTGTCCTGCTCGTGTAATTGAACAGCGTGATTGAAACATCGGTTTGCTTTGTTTCTTTATTCCAGACGGTTTCTGTTTCTGAGATCACTGCGGACATAATTTTGGTGATCGATCCTGCGAGGTCTGGAACGGGTTTGCCGAGAATATCTGCTGATTTTTTGGCAATGGCTGGTAAGATGTCGTTGATGAGTTCGAACTTTTCCTTGGTCTTGGCCATTTTCTTCTTCTTTTCCAAGTGCTTTCGCAACCCGCGGCCCATTTCGAGCATCGCTTTGCGGGCCTCCTCGATCACTTCGCCGTTGTCAGCCAACGCCTCTTTTGCTTCAGAAGTGAATTGCACATTGGTGCTTGCCAAATGAACAAGGATTGCAGCAGGGCCCTTGGGGACTCCCTTTGCACCAGGTTGATCCAATCCATATTGGCGCCAATCCACGCTTTCAATCGCCTTGGTCAACAGGCATCCACCTTGTTGATACATCAATGGAACTCGATTGGCGAACCGAAGGATTTCAACTGGTTTATCCGCAGGCATATTGCCGCCGAAAATCAAGCCGACCTCGACCTGGTATGGGTTGCCTTGAGTGACTGCAGGGACACGCGTAAGGGTTGTAATGAACCTTGAATCAATGGTTTTCGATAGACCCTTCTTGATCAATAATTCCTCAATCGGAGAAAGGCAATTTGTTGGCGGATTAAGCAATTTCACGGGTTTCCCATTGACGTCCCTTTCACCCTGAAACGCTTCAAGAAGTGCTCTGATTTGGTCCGCATTGAGCGATTTTGGCTTGGCTTTTTCTTCAATTCCAGCAGCGACCAACAGCTCCTTGCTCGCTCGTGCCGACACCCCTGAAAAGTTCATTCTTAGAAACACCGTCATCCGAGAATCAGTGGATTCTGTAATCATGCGCTGCAATTGTCCAAGTTCAATTCCATGGGGGTGGGGCTTGATGCCTTCGACTTTGGTTGGAAGTCGTTCAGTGACTCTGGGCCAGTGGTGAACCTCTCCTTCGGGATCGGTGAATGTAATTTCAGCGTGGGGATTGACAATGCTTGTCATGCGAAGGTACTGCCATACGCTTTGACGGCCTTTCTGGTACTTTGCCTTCATTTGAGCGGTGACTTCAGTCCCATGCTCCTTGGCTGTTCCATCAGGATTGTACCAAATTTCACGCCCTTGATTCTGCTTTGTGGCCTTGTTCTTTCTTGTGTCGAGCCCAATGTCCACGACCGCTGCGGTGGGCTCACTTGCGATTTTTGAGCGAACGTGAGTGTGCCGTCCAGTTGTCAGCTGGCAATACATGACCACGCCAGTAATGCCGATGCCTTGCTGACCTCTTGATTGCCGAATCGCGTGGAACCTTGATCCAAACAGCAATTGGCCGAAGACTTTCTCAATGCTCTTCTGGGGAATTCCTGGCCCGTTGTCTTCCACGACGAGTTTGATGATGTCTTTTTTGGTGTCGAGTTTTTCGATGGCTACATTGATGGTTGGCAAAATACGTGCTTCCTCACAAGCATCGAGCGCGTTATCGACGGCTTCCTTAACAGCGGTGATCAACGAACGGGCAAGAGAGTCGAAGCCCAAGAAGTGCTTGTTTTTCTCAAAAAACTCAGAAATTGCGACTTGCTTTTGGTTTGATGCGAGTTTCTCTGCTATTCCAGACATGAGGCCATTCCTCCACCACGGTCCTCCTTCGTCCGGATGACGAAGGGCCAATGATATTCCCAGTGGTTCTCCGACGGTACTTAATTTCTAAGCCATGTCTCGATTGAGCACAACGCTTTCTAGAGTCTTGTCGCAAAGCCCAACTTCCGCCCAAAGTTTTTACAGCCTATCCACTTGAGAATTTTCATGCAACCACAACAAATGCAACCTGGTATGATGCAAATGCAACCAATGCAATCCGACAAAAATTGGGTGGCTGTGTTGCTGCTTGGTCTGCTTGGCATTTTTGGTATCGCAGGAATCGATCGGTTTTACACCGGTTCAATTATCTTGGGTGTTCTCAAACTCATCACCTTTGGAGGCTTGGGTATTTGGACGATCATCGACGTGATCTTGGTCGTTACAGGCAGTTACAAAGACGGAAATGGCAATGTTATCGTGGTCAACTGAACACCAATCGAAAGGAGGCTTCCTCCACCTGTTTGAAGACAGTTTAATTGCTCTAGAAACTCTGGGGGCTCCGATGCACAAGCATCGATTGAAGTCCCGGCTAGGGTGGGTTGGCAATGGTGCGTTGGGCTCTCCACTTCGCCTAGACACGCTACAAACACTGTCAAAATTCGCGTGGTATCATGAAAGCAAAATTCGATGAATTGGATTCCAACGAGGAATCGACTTTCAGTTGAACAATTCGTCGCGCCATGATGTGATGACACCGGTGAATGCGGATGCTGCAACAGTGAGTGGGCTTGCAAGGTAGAGTTTGCCCGGGCCAGAACGTCCTTGGAAATTCCTGTTGATGGCTGAGACTGTGACTTGTTCGGGGGTGATTGAAACGCCCGGTCCAGCGCCGATGCAGGCTCCACAACCAGGATCGATTAATTTCACGCCGACACGACCAAACAGGTCGTGCCATCCCTTGTTGACTGCGTGTTGCTTGACAGGTCCAGAGCCATACTGAATGAAGAATTCCACTCCTTCTTTGACCACGAGCCCAGCGTCTTCTGCTGCTTGACAGACTTGGGCGTAGTATGCAATGTCGTCTTCTTTGCCCGCAGTGCATGAGCCACCGTAGGCAATGTCGATGCTCACTTGCCCGATGTCGGCAATATCTGCGCCATTGGTTGGGTCGCTTGGAATGCCTTCGTCAGGGTTGCCTGGATGGGCTACCATGGGCTTGATTTCATTGAGGTTGATGGTGTGGACTCCGCCAGTGTATTCAGCACCTTCATCGGGAGCGACAGACAAGGCTTTCTGCGCTGCTCGGTCGAGGTGTGGTTGAGATTTCAACATCCAATCAAACAGCAACTCATCTGCTTCACAAATGCCGGTTCGTCCGGAACATTCCGTCGCCATGTTGCACAGGGTGGCTCGTTCATCAATGGATAGACTTGCCAAACCCGGTCCTCCAAATTCCATGCTGCGATTCAAAGTTAACTCCTCGCGAGCGTGATCGGCGAGGATGAACAGGATGACGTCTTTAGCGGTGCATCCATCTACGAGGGTGCCAACAAGTTCGAACCGGATTGATTCGGGGACCTTCACGAAGGTAAATCCGGCACTGACCAGATTTGCATATTCGGTTGCTCCTACACCCCAAGTGAGTGCGTTTGAAGCTCCACCCATGCATGTGTGGGAATCAGTGGCCTGGATGAAATCACCGACTTCAATGAATTCCTCTCGCGCAACTTGGTGGCAAATACCTGGAGAGACGCCATCCTTTGCTGAGTAATCCCTCACCCCGGTGTGCTTTTGGAAGGCAACCTGTAAATCACGTAAGGTCTGAACCTTATCCATGAATGGGACAAACTTTGGATTGTGGTGGGCGTACAGCAAGTGGTCTTCAAACACCGCAAATTTACTGGGGTTTGGCAGCGAATAACCTTCCCCATATTCTTCCCCAAGGAAGGTGTGAACTTGAGCGGTTGTGAATTCGTGGGAATAACCACCTTGGACCTGAGCGATCACCGGGTCGTCTGGTTTAACGCATTGCCCCTCGGCTTGACCAACCAAATTACGGGCGATAATTTTCTCCGCCATGGTCATTGGACGTTCCGGTGTGTCCATTGGTGGCAATACAATGTCTTCTGCCTTCAGCGCTTTAGCAAAGGGGAATAACCCACCTTTTTCAAGAATGATTTGTGTGACATCGTCGTACTGGGACGTGAATGCACCCAGAGCAATCTCCTCGCCGTCTTGAAGTCGTTGGAGCAAGGCGTGATTGCCCATCAATTGGCCCAAGTTGATGTTATTTCGCTCATGAATCGGGGCAAACGAAGCAGCGATGACAATGTTGATTCCGGCCCAGCGTTCACATTGTGCAGCGGTTTCGCGAGAGGACCCCGTCCCCTTGCGTTGTCCTGAAACAATGACTTCAAAATCACCATTCTTCAGGGCGTTTTCTCGAAACACCCTCAAGCCATTGTGCATTAATCCAGCATAAGCATTTTTTGCGATTTCTGCGGGATCGTGGTCGAAACAGACCCAAGCCGGTGTCATGACATCGGTGTTGATGTCGTCAAGAAGATCTTCCACATTGAGGTCTTCCATTCTCAAGTTCAACCCATCATAGAGTTGCTGTTTGATTAGGTCAAGATCCTTGGTGAGGAATAAAACACGCTTTCCGGGTGTTAAAGCGACTTTTTGGGGTGGCCAATTTGTCCGCATCGTTGCCCCTCAACTTCCTTCATGAGCCCAGCGGATATAATCGGTTCGGGCGCATTGACTGCTGTTGAAATCGGCTTGCAGTCCACTTTTTGTAAAAACCAGGTCGATTTTTGACAGGATTCGGAAATGATGGCCCGTTTTATGGCGGAGTGTTTTTGCTGAAACTTTAAATACAATCGTCTTAGCGAGTATATCAAGGTTCTCCTAATGAGTTGAGCATTGTGCTCGCCAAGGGGATGTTTGAGGGATGAAAAATGGATGAACAGCAAGTAGAAGATATCGTAAAGTGCGGCGACTGCGGAAGCCGAAGCCTAACCCGTGACGAGACCCGCGGCGAAGTGGTCTGTGACGACTGTGGTCTGGTGTTGGAAGACAACGTCATCGATCAAGGCGCAGAATGGCGTGTCTTTTCTCCAGAACAAGGTGATCAACGGGCCCGTACTGGTGCTCCAATGACCGTTATGCTTCACGACAAAGGATTGTCGACAGACATCGATTGGCAAAACAAAGACTACTCTGGAAAAACCATCAATTCTCGCTATCGATCACAATTCTACCGAATGAGGAAATGGCAAAAGCGAAGCCGTGTCAGCAACGCAACCGAGCGAAACTTGGCCATGGCACTTGCGGAACTCGATCGAATGGCCAGCCGTTTGGAATTGCCAAAATCGGTGCGCGAAGCAGCAGCTGTGAATTACAAGAAAGCAGTCGACAAGCGTTTGATTCGTGGACGTTCGATTGAAGGCGTTGCAGCTGCTTCACTCTATGCAGCATGCCGTCAATGTGGTGTGCCCCGAACCCTTGACGAAATTGGGCAAGCCTCGAGGACTGGGCGTAAGGAAATTGGCCGAACATACCGATTCATGGTCCGAGAACTCAAGATGAAGATCATGCCAACTGGCCCAGAAGATTACATCTCCAGATTCTGTTCTGGACTTGGATTGGATGCAGAAGTCGAAGCCAAAGCCTACGAATTGATCAAGGCAGCTCAAGAAAAGGAATTGACAAGCGGACGAGGCCCAACCGGTATCGCCGCTTCAATCATCTACATCGCCTCCGTTTTGTGTGGCAAGCGCCGAACCCAACGTGAAGTTGCAGAAGTGGCCGGTGTGACCGAAGTTACGATTCGAAACCGATACAAGGAATTGATTCAAAACTTAAACATCGAACTCGACATTTGATCTTGAGATTTATTGCTCTGAACACGAGGGTCAGGCATGAGTAAACCGCGCAACCGTTTGTCCGAAGCAGCCTACGATGCTGTGGAGCAGGGCCTCATTGCTGCGCTTGAACGCGGCACCCAATCTTGGCCTCTCCCTTCTCCGCCGATCTCCGATCCAGATTTCCCTGCACTCCCCCCAAAATCCCCACAAACGATCATCGATCAAGGCGTTGGCCTGTTGCAAGTGGACCGAGGCATGTTTGAACGCAACCTCAACACGGTCGTCGATTTGATTGTGCCTCATCGGATGAATTTGAGCGACGACCCATACGAAGTTCACGAACGTTGGCTGAAAAAGCGCGTACCACAAGTTGCCGAACGTCTTCTGTTCGCAATCGCAACCGATTGGCTTTCGCAAGCATTCGACCAACAAGCACCAAACGTCGACCGTTGGTGGCTTGCCGTCGCATTGGTAGACGGGCTTGCCGTTGAAGCGCGGGGCCAGTCAGTGCACCAAGGCTACCACCTTGTGGAATCCATCGCTCTTGCAGAACGCCCTGGCACATGGCACACACAGCCCGATGCAGGCCCTCATCAAATGGAATGGAACCCTCATGCGGTCCTCCCCCGTCAAGGTGGCGTAGTGGCCCATGATGCAGGCGTGGAAGCTGCAGTTTGGCTTTTGACACGTCTCGAAAATGGACCACTTGAACGTCGACTGCTGTTAATGGAATGGTCCCGTTTGCTTTTGCAACGTCCAAACTTAGTGGGTCCACTCCACATCGATCAAATTCTCATGCGGCGAGCGCTCGACCCAGAAGAAGAGGTTGCATCCAGAGTATGTCTGTGCCTAGCGAAGGCCATTGAGTACGACCGCGACGGAGGCTTAGCCCTCGCACAGCGACTTCATACTCGAACCGAAGTTCTCATCCGCCGTGGAATGGCTGATGTATTGACCCGTTTGTTCCGCCGTTTGACATGGGATGCGGTTCCTTTCCTTGAAGCGATGCTTGCAGATGAAGACGAAGGCGTTCTTGCTGCTGCAAGCGCCACGGTCGGCGATTTACGATTCTTGGACGTCGAAAAGTGGGCCGATACAATGGCGGAATTATCCAATCATCCTCTCCCGGTCGTGCGCAGAAACCTCGTTCCGTTCCTTCGCGATTACCTTGAACAATACCCGGATGATCAACGCAGGCTTCTGCCCGTGCTCTGGGTTGATGGGGACGAGGTTGTTCGAACCCGTATGCGAGAATTGTTGATGCGAATGGAAGAGGTTGCACCAGATCACTTCGCCGCACGGTTGAACGATTTCATGGCACAAGGCTGCGATCTTGAACCACTTTGGACTCCACTCACACTTCGACGACCTGAGCGAAGTGAAGCATGGCAAGCCTTCCTTCGTGGCGAGGGCGAGCAACCAACCTTGCCAGAGCGCCCGCCCGTTTCAGACAACATTCTTGATGGAGACATCGATGAAGACAACGAAATCGACCAGGAACTCGGTTTCCTTGATTGAGCATTCACTCTTCTTCATCAATCGCCAGTGGGCCTCGAACAATCAATCCCACATACACGCCGTTAAGCATCGCTAATCCGCCGACCAATGTGAAAAACAATCCTGTCGGTTCTGGTATGGCATCATCAATGTTCAACCATTGCAGTAGGGTTGGAACAGCGAGCATGCAGGCTCCAAACACAACAACGGTTGCCCACGTGGACTCGGGTTGACTCCAGCGGTCGACGGTCGGTGCAACTCCGTTGATGTTGAAGGTGAAGCGGAACCAAGCGAGGTAAAGGCATGTTATGCCGATCAAACCAATGACGCCTCGGGTGAAGGAACGTGAATCCCACGGCCCTTCAGGTGCGATATCAACAAACCCTTGAGCGATGCCAAGAAGGCCAAGCACGGCCAACCATCGCCACTCAAGGGTTCGCTCCATAGTTGACCGTAGAAGGGCCACGCTTGAAAGCCTGTGCCATCCAGCAAGAAGACATGGGGGCAATTGAAGACGCACTCTTGGTGGCGGGTGGACTTGGCACCAGGATGCTTCCAACCAGTGCATCCGTGTCAAAGGAAGCACTGCCTCTGATCGATGTTCCAGCACTCGTCCACCTCGCGCGTGAGGCGCAAGCAGCGGGGGCGAAACGCTTGCACATCGTCACATCACCGCGAAAAGATCTCTCCAATTTGCTTGGCGATCACCGCTGGCTTCAAGAGAAAAGAACCGACCTCGACCCTATTTTGCTCGCACCGTTTTCAGATGTTGAAGTCCACATTCATGTCCAAAAAGTTCCACTCGGCCTCGGCAACGCGATTCAAAGCGCATTGCACGCAATCGACGGACCATTTCTCGTGCTGCTTGGGGACAATTTACTGATTGACACCCATTCGACGCTCGACTCCTTTGTCCCATCTCAAGCAAGCGCAGCGCTCGTTGCCGCTTATGAGAGCCATGGACGGCCTTGTGCTGCTTTGTTATCCGTCGCTCAAGAGGAACTGTGCAATTATGGAGTTGTGCGACTTGACGGGACAAAAATCACTGAAATTGTGGAAAAACCCAGCGTTGAAGCCGCACCATCGAATCTTGTTCTTTGTGGACGTTATGTGTTCACGGGCGACACAAACACGCTGCTCGATCATTACGATGTCGAAACCCATGGAGAATTACAATCTATTGCTCTACAAAAGCACTGGATGGACAACGGTGGTATGCATGGTGTTGAATTGGAAGGCTACCAATGGTATGACTCCGGCAAGCCACTCCCATGGCTCAAAGCCCAAGTCGATCACGCCCTTCGTAGAGGTGATTACGGTCCAGATTTTCGTTCTTGGTTGGAGCAACGTCTCAATCAATAATCATCGTTGACCAGGTTTCCAGAACGAGAGTGGCGCAGGTGGCTCATTCTGTGCTTTCCTCAATGCGAGGTGGTCAGCTCGTTCATTCCACCTGTGGCCCCGGTGAGCACGGACATGTTCCCAAGAGAGCGGTCGGAGGCCACTGACCGCACTCCACAATTCTTGGACATGAGCAACAAGTGCTCTGTTGGCCTTCGCTTTCCATGCACCCGATGCAAGGTTTCCAGCGTATTGTGAGTCTGCGCGAATGATTGCTTCATCGCCCCCACCTTCGGTCAGCAACCAACGTAGTGCCTCAGCAATTGCAGTGAGTTCAGCAGTGTTGTTTGAACCGACCTCAGCGCCAATAAAATCGGGAGCCCCTACTTGAGTGATGACATGGCCAGCAAACTCTTCCACAAGTGACCCACTGCCTCTTCCTAGACCAGTGTCCCCAGTGATCACTACGACAGCCCAGGCTGCGGGTGTGTCAGCGTCGACATTTTGGTTGCCAAGGCATGAACCATCGACATAAATGGTCCAGGGCCCAGATGTCAAGGTCTTCACTCGCCAAGTTCAGCTCGATAATCAGCCGCACTCATCATGGTGGTGATGGCTTCAGGAGCATCAAGCTTCATGCGAATAATCCAGCCTTCCCCGTATGGGTCTGAGTTCATTAATTCGGGAGTGTCCTCGAGCGCCTCATTCACCGCAGTAACGGTGCCAGCTAGGGGTGCAAAGATTGGTGATGCTGACTTGACGGATTCGACGATAGCAAATTCGCCCATGTCTTCCACTGCGTCGCCTTCACCGGGTAATTCAATGTACACAATATCGGTCAAAGCGTCTTGTGCGTGATCGGTAATTCCAATCACAATTTCATCGCCTTCAACGCGCATCCATTCGTGTTCTTTGGTGTAATACAGTTCTTTAGGAATTTGACTCATTGCCTTCGACCCGATGCAAACGAAGGGTAGGCCTTAGATGAAGGCACCGCCTTGAGCGGTTGGAAATACGATTGGTAGCAGAACCAATCATTCTTCTTCTGACAATTCTTGCTCAAGCACATTTGCCTCGAGTTCAGCCCATGCAGAGCCAACGCTCGCTGCTTTGATCGATTCATTGATGTCGTCACGAACCCGGGATGCGAGTTGTTCGGCTGATTCATCCGGAAAGGCACGAGCAAGTGGCCCATTGCCATCATTGAGGCTTTTGCCAAGCACCAAAGCGAGCAAACCGATGAGGATGAAGAGCCAACCCAAACTTGGTTCATCGATGTTCGCACGCCCTTCAATGAAGCCGAATCCAGCAACCAGTAACAAGCCTACTCCGGTGCCAAACAGCAACTTGGTTGCGGCGTCTGATGGATTGGCCATGGTGAAGGCTAAGAGCAAACACGGATGAAACCAGCGGCGTAAAGGGAGAAAAGATGGGGGAACCATCAGTAGGTTTCGCGCATCAACTTGTGAATCTTGTATGGGAGCAATGCACGGTTCACTGGCGTCACTTCCAGAATTCGCCCGTCGTCTCGACGACGAATGTCTTGCAAGAGTGGATGGCGGCTTTTCTTGTGGAGTGTAAGGAGGGTGGGTTTGTCAACTTCCAAGGCGCTTCGCACTACATTGACGAAAGCCTCACTTTCGACTGCGAATTTACCAATTTCATCAATGACGAGCACTTCACATTCATCGCGGGCGTATTCAATCGCAGGAATCGCAACACTCTCGAGGGCTTCAATATCGATGCCATACCCGAGAACGCGCAATCGAGAATCGATGCTTTTGTGCGCCATGATCGCTTCCTCTTTAGTCACAATGTCAACGACTTTGTAGCCAAGGCGTTCGCTTCCTTCTAGAATTGGTACAGTTTGCATTCCACCGATGATCGGCGCATCGCTCAAACTTCCTCGCAATTGGATTTCTCGCTTACGCTCATCGACAAGCATTTCGAGAACCTTTTCCATCACTGCAGATTTTCCGCTGCGCGGCAGTCCGGTGATACCAATCTTTGGATGAATGCCCACAATCTCACCTAGACCAAAGCCTAACGGTTTATGCACCGGCTTATCATAGATAAACCATTTTCCTCTAGTTCCCCGCATCGTGCGCTTAGATTACTGGAGAAATGCTGCCAAAAATTGACGGATTATCGAAGAAGTGGCACTAATTCCGGAATTTCGCTGTTGACGTCGAGAGGTAACATTTCCAATTCATAATTGTTGACGTTGTTGTTTGCCGACCAAGCACGAGCCCACTCGTCAAGATCTTCATCGTTGAGAAGCGTGCACATCCATTGAAGGGCCTTTTCCAGCGTTCCGTGAAGCGAAACGAGGCGCTTTTGAATGTCTTCATGCAGCTCGATGTGATTGACGCTGTTGCCAAGAACACAGCCTGCGGGAATAACGGCCCAACGCAAGCGTCGTTCTTGGTGAGCGTTGACAATGGCTTGACAGGCAAGGCGTGGTCCAAACTTTGGCTCTGTTCCGCCACACCACATAGCAAGTTGACGTTCATTGGCCCGAGATGGAATGTCTGTTCGGAACGCAGGATGCCGGACAAACACGCCACCTTCTTCATCTTCAGAGAAGTGCACTCCGCGAATGAATGGCCGAGATCCTCGACCTTTCACCCAAGTTTCGATGCTCTTGGAATGTGCAGTTTGATCGATTTCACCGACGCGCACTCGAACGGTGTGGCCGTTGGTTGCAAGGGTGTGATGTTCATCGCCTAAACGCGGTAAGAGTGCCAATCTGTCAAGCACTGCCAAGGTTTGCTTTCGTTCAACTCTGTCCCTTGGTAGGCGTGGAATGGCCCAGGTGTCTTTGGCCCACTTGACCCACCGGTCAGGTGCCATTTCAAACGAGGGCACGCGGTTTGAAAGTCCATGCTGGTCCCTTCGCAGGTCTGCGCGGCTGATTGGTCCGTGCATGAGCAGTTGATCAACGGGCGTTTTTGCTGTTATTCCAAGCACTGCGACGCCTTGGGTCATGCCCGGGAACAAATGGTTTGCTTCTTCAATGGCCCAAATATCCGACCAACCATGCTCTTGGACAAGCAAGGTTCGCAGAGGGTGCGATGATTGTTCGCGGAGAATGCTATCGGGCGCAATGAGCCGAAGTCGACCACCCTTTTCCAGAATTTGCAAACTTCGTTCGATGAAGAGCCGGTAGAGGTTGACGTTTCCTCGCATGGTGGAGAAGCGAGGTTTCCCGTTATCGGTCAGGGCGCGCAAATGCTCCCCGAGTTCTCTTCGGAGTTTACTTCCATCTTCCATCCCACGGAATCGGTCTTTGATTCGAAGCCAAGGAGGGTTGGTCACGACGAGTTGAGGTTCAACTGACCAAGGCCATTCGCCCTGAAGTGTATCGCCTTGTTGAACCGCTTGCTCGAGCAAGGTTTCAGCTTCTTCTCGGGAGAGGCAGCCAGGTTTTGGAGTTTTCAAGCTGACCAAACCAAAGCGTATGCATTCCAAAAGCAAGCGTCGTCGTGTCGAAGCAACAACCAACGCATCCACATCTAAGAGTTGGAACGAGGATAGAAGCAGACGAGTGTCCTTGATGCGTCGCTCTTCAGTGCTGTCTTCATGATGCTCAGAGTGGCGTCGAATCAAACGTGCATGGAAGATTCCCCCTCCGCACGACGTATCTGCAATTGGTAGAGAAATCCCACTGAGTGTTCGGCGGCCTTCCTCGACTCGCTTGAGTTCAATTTCATCATCGATTTCAGTTTCTTGGTTGTGCTGTGGAAGATTCAACTTCTCGATGTGTTGGCGGAAGCCGGGTGGAAGGTTGCTCAAGTACATGGTCGAAGACTTCACAGGAGTCTTGGGCCGAGTGAGGCTTTCAAGCAGTTCGGAGGCGATGACGGCATCTGCCAATCTTGGTGGCGTTGGATGTGCTCCTCGCGGAGAGCGACCGTCGGTCTCGGCATCGTGGCGAGCAAGAAGATGATCCAACACATGGCCGGGGTCGGTTAACAAATTGGCGGGGAGCGTTGGCCAATCCTCGGGCAGTAAGGCCGCGATTGGTTGGTGGACGCGCAAGGATTGTTCCCATGCCTGAAGCCAGATTTCAATCTGTTCAGGTCGATTTTCAAGGCATCGATCTAATCGAGCATACCAACCGCTGACTCCGCTTTGCATAACCCCACCCAACCTATCCGGACGGTCCGATTGGTTTGAATGTGACCCTTCGGAAAAGGGTTCGAAACGGCCGGGGAAAAACCCGAAATCAGACTAATTTTAGATGTTCGAAACTCAACTTATGCCACTCCCATCCAGCCTTTACCCACTCAAAGAGTTCCGACAGTTCCTTCTTCTTGACACCGGCTCCTTTGGCAATGAGTTTGAGGGTTTTGATTTCCTCCGAATCGTATTCTCCATCGACGGCGGCCACCAAGATTGCGTCTCGAAGGGCGATTTTCAAAACAACCGGAGTAAGTCGGTCCATCACCATCTGCAATTTAGGTGGTTTTTCGAGCATTGTTCGAATGTCCACTCGCATTTCAGGATGCATCATTGAACGGCCCATCAAGCCCTCAATCATGGCGAGTTCTTCCTTCACTAAAGCCCCATCAGCAGAGGCTACAATGATCATAATCTGGGCATAGCCCTTTGCCTCATCAGGGGTGAAATCAACCGTCAGGTCGACGTACACAGGTCTTCACTCCGAGAGCGCATTGAGAAGGTCGTATCCTTCTTGCATCCACATTGCACCCTTGATGGTCCAGTTGAGAAGTGCCTCCACAGCATTATCTGCTAGGCCAAGATGCTCAGCAATCGCTTGAAGCACTTCACGCTCATCATCATCCACTGTTCCATCAGCGGCAGCCATCAAAGTTGCATCCCGGAGGGCCAGTCGACCAGCCTCAGGTCCTAAACCTTCGAGACAAGATTCGAGAGAAGGTGGAGTTTTGAGTGCGCTCCGAATCATTTCCCTTTGTCTTGGGGACAACAAAGCGGTCCCCAATCGTTGTTCAAACATCGCCATTTCATCAACGGTGAGTTCATTGTCAACTCGGGCCATAAAGGCGAGCAAGCGTGCGTACGCATAGCGTTCTTCTCGGGGAAGTTTGTGAACCGTATCGGGGAGCATAACACCTCCGTGGTTGACCACACCTTAGAACCCAACGCCGTCAAATCATGCTCTTTGGTCGTTTTTTCATCCTTGATAGGAAATCGGACAAGCCTTCATGTGCATCGGCAGTGTGGTGAAATCATGTTCCCCAGCCGTAATGTGTTAGGCCAACCGCTTGATGATTGCTCATGCGACCCCATGACCGGCTGGTACAGGGATGGAAAGTGCAACACAGATGACCGAGACTTCGGCAGCCACACGGTGTGCTGCGTTGTTACCGAATCATTTCTTGAGTTTGCGTTGAGGCAAGGAAACGATCTGATAACTCCTGCACCCCAACATGGTTTTCCCGGCTTGAAACCAGGCGATTCATGGTGCGTTTGTGCTCGAACATGGTTGGCAGCAGTGAACGACGGCTCCGCTTGTCCTCTTGACCTCGAATCAACTCACGAGGCTGCCCTTGAGATCATTCCGCTCTCGCTGATGGAAACTCATGCCGTGTGATCATTCCTCTTCGATTCGAGTGTATCCAAACACCAACCAGCGCATGCTGGCCCATGTGAACAAACCCCAAACTGCGATGTTGATCAAAAACAACAATCGGATTGGGACTTCTTCAAACAAATTCAACATGCTGTCATAGGTGAGCGTGGAACCCATCATCCCAACGGCATACACCGAGATTGCACCTAACACCGTTTTGCTGACATCCCTTCGGCCATCAAACGTAAATATTCTGTGAACAAAGTGAGCTATGATGCTCGAGCCAACCCAAGAAATGGACCAGAGCAATGTCTCATTTGTACCGGTGTACACAGGGGAGATGCGTAGCGTTTCCCAAATGATCCAGAACAGAAAAGTGTTGAACCCTCCAGCGATGCCAAACCGCTGAAGCGTACCGCGCGGCAACACTTCAGATATGCTGTGGTTTGACATTGGTTCTACCGCCTCAATCATCGTTGGTGACCACGTCACTTGGCTTTCCTGTCAGGATACTACGCAAGGCGGCATTGTCTTCTTGGATGGCATCCATCAGGTTGTATTTGACGCCATGTGCATCTGCAAGAACGCCGAGGGCGAGAGAATCCTTTGGCAGGCACTTTCCTCCAAAGCCGCGGTTGAGGCCAAAAATTGGGTCGAGATGGGACGGGCCAATAGGTTGCGCTTGCTCGGCCGTAATCATGTCGCGAATGGTGTACCAATCTTGGCCCAATGCTTGACAGATATCGTACATTTGATTTGCAAAAATAACCTTGACAGCATAGAATGTATTTTTGGTGTACTTGACAAGTTCTGCTTGTGTAGGTGTGACATGAAAGAGGTTTTCTGTTCGCAGAACACCTGCTTGCCTGTGTTGTTGAAACACCCTTTCGGCGACATCTGGGTGGTGCGTTCCACACACCAACAAATCTTGATTTGCGAAGTCTTCCATTCGCCGACGCTCAACAAGGAATTCTGGAGAATAAGCAATTTTGAGATGGGGGTAATTAAGGTGGTACCGCTCGGTCGTTCCGGGAACGATTGTCGATTTGATCACAGCAGTGAAACCGTCTGGAAGTTCATCAAGGATGCCTTCGACAATTCGAGTGTCACAGGCCCCGGTTTCCGGATGGGGGGGCGTGGGCACTGCGATGTAAGCGAAATCCACATGGTCGGTCACATCGCTCAACTTGGTGCCTCTTGCAGGGTCATGAACATACAATTCATGCGCATCAGAAAAGCATTGTTCAATGGCTCCTCCAACCATACCAGCCCCAATAATTCCGACCTTCATTGGTAGAAGCGATAGGTTGCTTACCTTTGGTGTTGCCGTGATTAGGTTCTGAAAGGGCGTGGATTTAATTTCCCTTCCTTCGCCATCATCCCTGCTTGCAGTAATGAATCAGGAGTTCCACAATCGACCCATGTCTCTTCACCCACCGTGATCAATTTAGCGCCCCCTCTCTTGACATAAGCGCGGGTGACGTCGGTGATCGAAAAAGAAGCGCCGCTCTTTTTCACTCCGTCATCCAGCAGAGACCAAAAGTCCTCGTCAAACATGTAAATGCCTCCAATCGCTAAATTCGAAGGCGGGTTCTCAGGCTTTTCGACAATATCAATCACCTTTCCCGAATCATCGAGAACAGCCACACCAAAAGCCTCTGGATTTTTTTCGTTGCGCGCTAATAGCACGCAACCTGGCTTTTCCTGAGCTTGACTGAAACGAGTAATCTCTTCTTGAAACTCAACCGTTGTGATGTTGTCTGAAAAGTAGACGAGCAATCGACATTCTTCGTTGTACACCCGGGCCAAGTTGAGGGCGTCGGCAACCCCTGTTGGTTCTTCTTCGAGAACATAGTGAATTTGTTCATCGGGAAAGCCAGCTCCTACATGCTTTGCGATTTGGCCAATGAATTGATTTGAGACAATGGTGATGTCCTTGATTCCTGCTCTGCGAATGGTGCCAAGGGCGTAATCGATGACAGGGCGTTCATGCAAAGGCAAGAGCGTTTTTTGAATGTAATTCGTGAATGGATAAAGTCGACTACCGTGGCCACCTGCCAGCAGTATTGCCTTCACCTTCATACTCGTTGGGAATTGGTCATTCCTTTTGGCCTTGTCCCATCAGTTCGTCAACTGCGCCATCCATTGCATTTTTCTCAAACCATTCGGTTCGAACTAAATCCCCTAAGCGCTCGACACCCGCCTCAATTAGATCAACATCCGATGCCTCGGAGGCTTGCCATTGTTCGTTCGCCATCTTTTCATACCGAGTGTTTGCTTCATTCACGAGATGTTCCGAGCGCCGCAACTCGCCTTCTAACCCCTCATAGTCGCCATCTGAATGACTCACATCACGACGATTTGCGTTGGTGTCAAGTGGCTGAACTTTTCGACCACCGGTGAAGCCTTTCTCATCTTGACCGCGCACAGCGCACTTGTTTTTCCGAACTTGCAGTTCTTCAAAGGAATCGGTTTGCGCAGCAAGGATCAATCGTTCCCGGTACGAATGGCCTTCAAACAAATCAAGATTGACTTCAAGAAGCCTGAGCAGCGATTCTTCTCGCTGCAATGCTTTACGATGGTTTGCCGTGTTCACGAGCAGGAGCATGGTGAAGAGAATCGCAGTGCAGATCAGCACCACGCCAGTGTTGTATCCGTTTTGGATGCACCAGCCTGCAATGAGCACAAGCCCAACGAGGAGTCCGGATAAGACCCTCTTAGCTTGCCGGCGTCGCTGCTCATCTTGATCGATAAAATCGAGATACTGAGCGGCCTCATTTTGCATCGTTATGCCTCATTTGAGTATTTTTTCTGCTTTTTGTCGCAGGATTTCATCAGAATCCTCGTTTTCATTCCAGCCCAACACCTTCAACGCTGTGAGTTTACTGGCCAGGATACTGTTTGAAAGACGTTCAAAGGCAAATTGAATCAAAAGAAGGAAGACGAGGGCTGCAGCAATTCCGAACTGCCATTGAGTGAACCACGCAATAGCCATTGCGACCAGGACACCCTGGACGGCGGCAAAGACGAGTCTAGGCTTGATTTTTGCTTGGGAATCAAGGCTGTCAATCAACCGCTGAGCACCCTCCTTCTTTGTCGCCATGATGCTCCCAGCATGTATTCATTGGTCAACATGCCGGATTCAATCAAATAAATCGGCCAATACCGAGGCGTTGAATTGTTCAGTCGCCCTTTGCCCTATTGTTTGAGTTGTGGTTTGAGACAGCGGGGCATCTTGAACCAAAACACTGTCCTGCAGCATGAGGTGCTGGCGAGGCTCCATCGCCAATTTCCGCAGAACGTCCGCAAGCGTTTGCTGGATTCGAGCGGTTTGATCAGATTGCATCATAAGCAAGCGTTCCAGACTGTCCAACAAGGCTTCATTCCGATTGCTTCGGTCCTCAATCGCTTTTGATTGGGCCTTCATGGCCATTTCTTGGCGAGAAAGCAATTCCCGTGCAGCAGGGCTTCCTACCGCATCCCTGCGGTGGATTTCTTCCATTGCAGCACCAAGCTCTTGGCTTGTTTTCGACAGATTAAATTGCAATTCTTCGATGTGAAGGCCGGAGCGATGTAAATGCTGCTTCAAGCCCCTGCTTTGGTCCATAAGATGATGCTGCCGCGCCCTATGTTGCGCTGATTCGATCAAAAAAGCGGTTGCAACTGCCCCACCGAAGGCCAAGTCAGAATCCATTCGAAGTTCCATCAAGATCACCCATGCGAGCGTTCCGAATACAATTGAGCGTACTATTCCCATACTGATAACATAGGTTCGCACGGTATAATCAGTTGTCGGCTGGGGGCCCTTGGAGCCCGTCCCAAGGGGCTGAAATTGCCGTTAAGCAGTCGGGACAAAGCAGTCGTCATCAACTTCAATCAGCGAGCCAATCGTGAGCAAATGATCGATGGCCTCGTCTATTTCTTCGGGCGTAATGCCATGCTTATCCATCCCCTTGAACATCACATCAAGGGTTGCAAACGGATCCCCTTTGGCAATCTGCGTTTCCACGACCACCAACAGCATTTGGCATGCGACAGCGAGCAGCGGGTCGTCTCCTTCATCATCGGGCAAAAGGTCGAGGAAGGTCGCTGCGGGGTGCCTCGCATCGTCGATATCATGTTCTTCTTTTGTGGGCGTTTGGGGCTGGGCTGCACGCGCACCCAATCCCTTGATTGCCTCGTCAATATCGAGGTTAAAACAATCGAAAATGTTCTTCTGAAGCGGATCGATGCTCAGTTGGGAGTCGGGCTCGAGGCGGCGAGCAATCATTTCCAAACGGTGGAGACGTTGCTCAACAGCAAGTCGCTCACGAGCAACATCAACCTTGACCAAATCCATCGACATATTGGCTTGCTCGATGAGCCAAGCCTCTACGCTCCATTTTGGATCGATGCTCTGCATCGCTTCTGCAAGCCGTTGAACTTCGAGCGGCAACGATTCCAAACGAACATGACCTTCTGACACCTTGTTTTGTTTGTCGCTCATGTTCTTCACTCTCCTCCTTGACGGCCTATGAAACCTTTCTTGATTGACTGAACCATCGTTTCCATTCGGTAACCGTTTCACTGCGTTCGTGAATCGGACAAAACGATGTTCCAATGGACGGTCACCTTGCATTGCATCTCCTCCTTCGCCGTTTCGTGGTTTGTGCTCGAGAATCCATTCTGGCAAAGGGGGCGCGTTCATGTAGGGGTTGCCCTTGGCGGAATCCATGGGAAATTATCGGATTGGGGTTCTTCCCGGAGACGGCACAGGTCGCGAAGTTGCACTTGAGGCCCAGCGTATTCTCAATGCCATCGAGGCCAACACAAATCACGGCTTTGAACAGACCGTTATTCAATGCGGCGGCCAACATTATCTCCAAACAGGAGAGGAATGGGCGGAAGGGTCATTCGAATTTTGCCGTGATGAAGCGGATGCAATCTACCTTGGTGCGATTGGCCACCCTGGCGCACGATTGCCAAACGGGGACCTTGCCGGTGGCTCGGTCATTCTAGGGATGCGCAGTGGCTTGGACCTCTATGCCAACCTTCGTCCAATCAAACTCTACGAAGGCGTACCGCACAAGGTGCACGGGCGATTCACCCAAATTTGGCAACCCGGCATGGTGGACATGACCGTTCTTCGTGAAAACACCGAAGGCCTGTATCATTCGTTGCTTCGCCGAAGCGCCGATCGGGCACAAGGCCGAGAACCATACGAACCACCTTCCATGGAATTCCCCGGTCTCGAAGGGGAAATCGCATACGACCCACGGCCAATTTCAGAACACGGCAGTGAACGGCTGATTCGCATGGGTTTTGAAATTGCTGAAACCCGTGATGGTGCACCAGTGGATGGCGTCAAGCGTGTGTCCTGCATCGATAAATCAAACGTGACTCGTGGATGTCAATTGTTCCGCCGCACCTTCGACAAAGTTTCAGAACAGTATCCGGGCACTGAGAAAGACTACGGCTACATCGACGCCTTCATGCAGTGGTTAACCCGCTCTCCAGAGTCTTACGATGTTGTCGTAACATCAAACATGTTCGGTGACATTGCAACTGATTTGGGGGCTGTCCTTCAAGGCGGCATGGGTATGGCAGCTTCTGGAAACATTGGTGACGACCATGCATTCTTCGAACCGGTCCACGGTTCTGCTCCGAAATACGCTGGTATGAACAAGGTGAACCCAATCGCTACAATCAACTCCATCCAATTGATGATGGATTGGCTTGGTCGCAGAAACGGAGAAGAAGAACTTGTTCAAATCGGTCGTATGATTGATGAGAGTGTTGCCGATCACCTTCGGGATGGCAAGGGGCTGACCTACGACCTAGGAGGCACTTCCTCTTGCTCCGCTGTTGGCGAAAGCATCACCTCGAGATTGGTTGCCAAACTCTGTGAAGAGTTCTGATCGCACCTCAATCGTCTTCTGTCGCTTGATCGCTAAATCTCGTTACGATATGGCGCAAAGCTTCTGCAAGATTCTTATCGTTTTCAAACGGAGATTCCGTTTCTAGGGTCTGTTCGTTTTGGACAAGATCAAGCATATTTTGAGCAACTCTTGTCAACTCGTCTACAATCGTGATGCTTCCCATTTTCGCCGACCTGGAAAGAGGATTCAGGTCGATGACGATGACGGTTTTTCCCATTGCAACCAAGGCTTCGCAACGATCGCCATCTTCCAAAGGCACCATGATGACATCAGCATCAATAATGCCTTCTTTGGTGCAATTTGCTCTCGGGCCTTTCAATCCTGGAATCCGAGCGTTCGGTTCTGCACCAAGGATTTTAACGTCCAGATTCAGTTCGCTTTTGATCGCTTCAAGACGCCCTAACAACGCTTCCATGCGCTCTGGTGTCCGATAGAAAATATTGATTTCAACAGGGCAATCGAGGCGTTCAGCGAGCTTTAGCAGAGCCTCACCAGCGAGTGCAACAGCGTTCCCGTTCAGGCTTAGCACGGGGCGACTTGCGCTTTTCAAAGCGTCAAGCGCGTACAGGGTGGCGAGATGAGCGCTCGCAATGGTCTGCTCCCCAAGGAGGTAATCGTAAGCCTCGCCTCGGCCGTGCGCAATCATTGCACTGCCGGCAAGCAAGCCTTGTTGTTCCGCTTGCTCAAGTCGATGACGGAGCAGAAGCGATTGATAGCGCGGGTGGCTTTGATCAGCAGCGACATCATCCATGAACTCACCTCGTTCATGCGCCTGTCATGAGCATTGAAATGTCAAGTGGGGAAGTCCCTCTGTTGATGGCGCTGGTCGAGAGCACGTCAAGGCCGCATTCATGCCACTGGTCAAGGTCTTCAAATTGAATCCCACCGCTTGCTTCGAGAATAACATGCTCTCGCAGGCTCATCTCAGTCAATTCTTGAGCGACTTCTTTGCATCTTTCCGGACCAAAGTTATCGAGCATAATGACCAATTTCTTTGCGCCTTCTTCACGGCGTTTAGCCCAAAGTGCTGCGGCAATGATTGCTTCTTTGTTTTCACGCACCTCAACTTCAAGAAAAGCCCCACAGGTGTCAAGGTCAACCTCTTGCAGGTAGTGTGCAATGCGGTTGGCGTGACCGTCGATGTCATCAAGCATTGAAGCGAGGTCGTTTTCCTTGATCATGGTCGCATCAAATTTGTTGAGTCGGTGCGTCAAGCCACCTCCGAGATGGACCGCCCATTTGTCCATCAGCCCCCATACTGTCTTTCGAGTGCATGCTATCTGACCAGGCGCTATTGCTGACCAGCGTTTTGCTTCAGTTGCAATGCCAGACAGTTGGCCGAGGACATTGAGAATGCTTCGTTCCATGGCTAACAGCACTTCTCTATCACCTTGAATCGTTGCGATTTCATGACCTGTTGTGACCCTCTTTCCATCGCCGGCCAACCATGTGATTTTGAGCGAAGGTGCCCAGATTTGGAGCATATGGTCGATGGCAGCCGTTCCAACAACGATTCCATCGGACCGTGCGATGATGGTTGCTTCAACATCGTTTGATCCTCCCATGAAGGGCATGTCAATTCCATCGTCTGCAAGCACTGCACCAACCCATCGATCGAAACTTGCAAGGAGCATTCGAGTCGGTCCATTTTCCGCAGACCACAAGACATGCCCACGGTCGTGAGGGGGTCGCGATGCTTCGGCCACGAGGTGGGCTATGGGTTCAACAACTTCAAACCAATTGATGGAGAATGGCGTGTTCCGAGTTGGTACAAGTTTTGATAAGCCAAAACAACGGCAAGAAAGCGTGGAAATCGAAGGCACGTCTTCCTTAACGGCCACCGCGTTGCGCGAACGCATCGTTTCGAGTCAAGTCATCCACATCTTTGGTGCAGGTCTCAACGCCGAACGTCCCGCTCATACCGCCGTTGCGGAATTGTCCTCCCGTGGCTGGGCCTGCGCCCCAGTCCACCCGAGGGATGCTGGGGGGTCAATCTCAGGCTTTCCGATTCGTCCATCGCTCGATAGTGGCGTGCTTCCTGAAATCGTCGTGTTGTTCTTGGCGCCTGAGCGTGCAAGAGCGGTTGTACGGGATCTTATCATGAGGCTAAGCCACGAGGCCTTCCCCCTCATTTGGTTTCAGCGTGGAGCGCAAGACGCCCCGTCAATCGAAGCCCTCGAATCGATGGGCGCTCCATTTGTGGTCAACGATTGCATCGTAGAATACACCAATCGCAACGAGTACCATTGCGCTCAGTCTCCCCTTCCACAATCATTCTGCCTTCAGATTGCATCTGAAGACGGCGATGGTTGTTCAGTATGGTCGGTCCACTCCACAAAAGATGCTTCGCTTACCCGCCCCACTCACGCCCTTGAGTGGGTTGGCACATTGGGTGAATTGGAATGTTCACATCACACCATTCCAAGGTACATCCGTTCTTTGCAAAAAGACGGAGAGACGCTTGATGCTCTTGCCCTTCGACTTGCACACTCACAGGTGATGATGTGAAAGAGTCGGTTGATACACGGCGTAGAGGTAGCGTTATGACGGTCCGGAAGGGAGGTGTTTCTATGCGTGCAAAAGCGATGTGCCTCATATTGCTTGGAGCGCTGTTCGTTCCGATGGCTGCAGGGAGTGCCACGCTTGATTCAAATTCAGCATTGGAGGGTGCCCCTTTCTCCAACGCAGAGCATCATCCAATCATCGACGGTTATTCACCGGCAATCCGAGCCTCAATCGCCTTCCACAGCGATCTTAGCTCCTATGAGGAATCAGAATTGGCTACGGTTCACTCTTGGATTGTGTTCTCTTCTCAGGCTATGGGTCCTGCAGCTGGTCATCTCGAAGGTGCTTATGTGGTGGAACTTGACAGCGTTAAAGCACTTCAAACCCTGAGTGATTGGCAACAAGAGGGCGCGATTGAAGCCGCTTACCCCCTTGTTGAACGTTCAATGGAGCCGCGCTGGACGCCGAATGATCCTAAATTCAACGACCAATGGCATTTGGTCAACACCGGACAAACTGGGGGCGCAAGTGGCGAGGATGTGAACATCACTGGGATTTGGAATTCATACAAAGGCTCAGGCGTTGTGATTGGCATTGTCGACGACGGGTTGGATTGGAACCATCCAGACATATCAACATACTATGATTCCACTTTGGAT
>CALKDX010000040.1 GCA_938084455.1 Candidatus Poseidoniaceae archaeon | reverse complement strand
GTATGAAGCAAAATTTGGCTGATGCCTCTCCGTTTCAATTCAGCATGAATCGGTGCGATTTTCATAAAATTTGGGCGTGCGCCCACCACGAGAATTACTGGTCCAGTCATGTGTTTTCCTCCATCAATTTATCGTAAATATCAGTCACTCGTTTAGAGATGACTTCCCATGAATGTGTTTCCTGAACCCAGGCGTTCGCGTTTTTACCAAGCCGCTTTCTGAGTTCGGCATCTAAAATGGCCGTTTCAAGTTTTTCGGCCAAATCATCGGAATTATCTTTTTCAAAGATCAAACCTGTTTCTCCATCTTGAACGATTTCCGCTAGTGCTTGAACGCTTGAAGTGACCAACACTTTGCCAGCCCCCATTGCTTCAAACGGCTTCAAAGGGGAAACCAATTCACACACTCGCAACCCTTTGCGCGGCAGTGGTGCAATGTCGATCAAGGAATAGTAATCACTCACCTCGTCATGCGAGACTCTTCCTGTGAATGTGATGATGCTTTCAAGCTGCAAAAATTGAGCGCTTCTTCTCAATGATTGCATCATTTCACCATCACCAACAAGCAACACTCTGAAGACATCGCCAAGTTTCTTCTTGAGGATCGAACAAGCCTCCAACAATAGGTCAAGGCCTTCATAATTCACAAATGATCCAATGTAACCTATGACCACTTTCCCTTCAAAATTAAGTTCTCTATTCAGTTTCTTATTCTTAGGAAGATTTTCGAATTTTTCAGGGTCCACAGCGTTCGGCAAGACACTGATTTTGTCGCTTTCAACTCCATTCTCAATCAGAATATCTCGTAGTGCATTTGTGATGGCAAACACATGATTGGCTTCCATTGCTGTTTTGATTTCCAATCGCTCAGTCAGGGTGTAATGATCAGACGATTCATATCCGTCGCGTTTTGTTGATTGTGTTAGATGCCAAAATCCACGGATTTCATAAATTGATGGGATGCCAAGAATTTTTGCGGCTTTCACCCCAGCCATTCCTACAACAAAATTGGATGCCGAATGAATGATTGCTGGCTTCTTCTTGATGGCGAATTCAAGGAGGGAATCAGTTGCTTGTTGCTGGTATTCTTCAATCATGTTGAAGTTATACACTTCTTGGTAATTAATCAATTGAGACGAATTCAGGGAATGGGATAAGAAATTGTAATGAATGTCATCAATTGCCTCCTGTTTTTCGACGATTTCTCTTTTGAAGTCTGTTCGATCGAGTGGATAACCATGTCGTAACACAGCCTCAATATTGTATTCATGGTTTCGAATTGCCGAAATCAAACCGTGGGTCCGTATCGCATATCCGGATGTCGTGTGTGGCATGCTTTGACTTGCATGATACAGGACGGTGCGAGCTTGAGGTACCATCGAAATTGATTCCCTTTTGACCGGAGTTAAGCCAGACTTCAGTAATCTGCTCGGATTGGTAAACCGTTGGAGTTGCTCTTTTTTCCAATCACTACGAGGCATTTGTTTGAGCAATTCCATAGGTCGAGTAAAATTACCGCTTTTTCCATGAACCTGAATGAGGGTTCGAATGGCCCTTTCATCCGGCAATTCGTCAATGAATGCTTCGCCGAAAGCCAATGCTGAAGCGCTATTTACTTGCGCCAAGGAACGTAAGCAACCGACGAACACATTTCGGATTGATGGGCGATATTCTTTGGTAAGGAGCATGTGTTTTATGACTCGGTTTGCCGCTTCTAACTGTTCATTGGTTTCCATTGAAAAAGACCCATCGGAGAACATGTCTTTTGCTTGATTTACTGACACACTGCCGCGTCGAATCTTAATCAACATCTCTTCAACCAGATAATCAGCCTTGCGGAGTTCACTGCTGTCTGGAAGAAGTTCAGGGGTGATCAGAAGCGAGGATGGAAAAAGTTCCTTTTGTTTCTGTTCTTCGTCTTCCTCGACAAAATAAACGATTTTTTTCTTTCTGTTCGACTTGAGCAATTTCATGATTGACCTTGGGGCTGCCGTTAACACCCGGCCAACTTTGTAACTGACTGAATTTTGAGTTCGTTCAAGTTCTTCGAAGGCTGATTTTTCTCTGTTTGAAAGGAGATTCACCCACTTACGCTGCCGCTCGAATTCACTGCGTAAATATTCGATTTGTTCTCGAGAAAACTTCAACACTTCCTCGTCACTTTCGAGGATTCCGTCATCGAGTTCGTCCATGCTATCACGCCTTATCGGATTCGTAAAATTCGAATGCTTCATCGATATCGCCATGGGTCATGACCGAACCATTGTCAATCGCGTAGACCTTTGAGCAGAGGTTGTTCAAAATTGATTTGGAATGTGAGACAATCACAACGGTCGCATCGCCTTTCACCAGTTCCTCGATTCGCGCCCTGGATTTTTTCCTGAATTCATAATCACCCACGCTCATCACCTCGTCAAGGAGGAGGATTTCAGGGTTCAAGCTTGAGATGATCGCAAAACCAAGGCGAGCCTTCATTCCAGCGGAATAGGTTCGTATTGGATCGTCGATGAACTCACGTATGCCGGAGAATTCGATCACATCCTCTTCCAATTCATGGGTTTCAGATTTCGACCGACCATAGATGCTGGATTGAAGTCGAATGTTTTCTCGCCCTGTGAGGTCTTGTTGAAATCCAGTGCCTACGCCAGCAAGCAATGTTGGCCGACCGTTGATTTTGATTTCGCCTTCATCTGGAGCGTAGATGCCCGCCATCACTCGGAGAAGCGTGCTTTTTCCCGAGCCATTCGCTCCAATGATGCCAACAACTTCCCCTTTGTTGATGGACAAATTGATTCCATCCAGAGCCCTAAACCACCGTTCTGCTCTGCTTTTTCGTTTGACTCGCCCGGTCAAGATTTCTCTTAACAAGCCAACTCCCTTTGTTTTGCGAGGGTAGTCTAAGACCACATTGCTCAAAGCAATGATCTCCTTTTCTTTCATAGAAACTTCACCGCCTTTCGCTCTCGCCTCATGAAGAAAATAGATCCGATCCAAAAAATGGCCATTGTCAGTACGACGGTGATGAGAATGTTCTCTTGTGGAATGTTAAGCGGAGCGTCAGTGAAAGCAGAACGGACCATGGTGATGAAGGTCGCCATGGGATTGATGATCAAATAGTAGCCGATGTATTGCTCGGGAACACGCCCCCCTGTGATCATTTCTAGAGGGTAAAACACCGGACTGAGGTAAAAACTAATGCGGAGAGAAATTGCCACAATGTGCTCGATATCCCTTGCTTTTGTTTGTAATATGCTTGTGAAAAACGCCAGCCCCATTCCAAACATTGAGATTAACCCAATGGCGCAAGGCAGCAACAAAAGAGATGATGTTGGTTGGAGTTGGTAATGAATCAAGAGAGGAATGATTACGAGTAAACTAAGCATCAATTGTACGATTTGGAATCCAGTTTTTGAGAATATAAACAATTCCCGAGGGAAATACACTCTCTGAATCAACGAAGAATTTCTCTGCAATGACGTTGTTCCAGTAGCAAGGATTTTCGCGAATAGAGACCAGGAGAGAATCCCTAGTAAAATTGTCAGAGGGCGAAATGGATCTTGATCCTCAGATAAAATTGAAAAGAGAATGTAAAATGTTACGGTTAGCGCAAGTGGCTCTAGTACCGACCAGCCATAGCCAATGATGGAATTGTGGTACCTAATTTTCAAATCCCGGGCAACAAAGTGCTTGAGCAATTGTCGATGGTTGAGAGCGTTTTTCGCCATGCGAAGTGGGGCCGTAAGAAATGGCAATTCCGCCTTAAACTCCAAAACATCGTTTTCCCCCCCCATACTTGCCCGTGAGTTCGTTTTGTTCTTGAATCAAACCGTAAAAAAAACACCATGCATGGCGAATTGAGTTGTTTACGAAACACTCCACCTGCTCTGTTTCCGAACCGCTATGTTCAACAAAGGATAGTTCTACGGCAATTCATGGGATACAACACTATGTTTCCACAAGACGCAAAAGATGGTCGGTTAACCGTTGGAGTGATTGGTCTAGGGTATGTTGGTCTTCCAACAGCCATTGGCTTCCATGACGCAGGTTTCAACGTCTGGGGCGTTGATGTCTCTCAACGCACTGTAGACATGGTTCGTGCTGGAGAAAACCCAACCGGCGATCCAGATGTGGATGATATTGTTCCAGCCCCAGGCACTGAACGCTGG
>CALKDX010000039.1 GCA_938084455.1 Candidatus Poseidoniaceae archaeon | reverse complement strand
AACCAGGGCGCCGAACCCAGTATTGATCCCATACACCGTTTCTCCGCGGGACAGAATTCCTTCCACAACAGAACGAGCGGCATGGACCTTTTGCCAAGCATCTTCTGAAATAGCTACATCAGCATGATTTGAAGCGATTCGCTCAACTTCAGCCGGAGTTAATGTGGTGCCATCAAAATGAATTGTGTTTCTCATGTTTCATCACCGTCTGGGAAAAGAGAATCGAGGAGGACCGAATCTGTCGAATTCGGGAGTGTGATTGTAAGCCGCTTTTCAGCCTCCATTGCCCTTTGAATAGCGAATTTCGCACCATCATTACGAGCCCAAGCCCTTCTTGCAACACCATTGTTGACATCCCAATGGAGCATGGACTGGAGTTTTTTCTCGCATTCTTCGCTTCCATCGAGCAACATGCCAAACCCGCCGTTCATCACTTGGCCCCATCCGACGCCCCCACCATTGTGAAGGCTGACCCAAGTTGCGCCTCGGAAGGCATCGCCAACAAAATTCTGAACAGCCATGTCTGCAGTCCACATAGATCCGTCCCGGATGTTAGCAGTTTCTCGATAAGGGCTGTCTGTCCCCGACACATCGTGGTGGTCACGACCCAAAACAATGGGCCCCGATAGTTCTCCATTTCGAATCGCTTGATTCATCGCAGAAGCAATTTTTCTGCGTCCTTCGTCGTCTGCATAGAGAATGCGGGCTTGGGAACCAACCACCATTTTATTTTGACCAGCTTCCTTAATCCACCGAATGTTGTCTTTCATTTGTTGGGTGATATCTGGCGGCGAAGTTTCCATCATTGATTCGAGAACTTCCATTGCAATCTGATCGGTCTTCTTTAGGTCATTTGGATCTCCGGAGCAACATACCCATCGGTATGGGCCAAACCCATAGTCGAAACACATAGGCCCCATAATATCTTCAACATAACTTGGATACTTGAAACTCCCATCGTCGTTGAGTACGTCTGCTCCAGCTCTCCCTGCTTCAAGCAAGAATGCATTTCCATAATCCCAGAAATACATGCCCTCTTCAGACATGAGATTGATTGCATCAGCGTGTCGAACGAGGGTTTGACGAACTTTCGTTTTGAACAAATCTGGATCATTTGAGAGCATTTCAGCGGCCTCTGAATATGGCATTCCCACTGGGAAATAACCCCCTTGGAATGGGTTGTGAAGGCTTGTCTGATCTGAACCAAGGTCAACGCGGACCTTCCGTTCAACCAATCGCTCCCAAAGTTCGACAATGTTACCGACATATCCGATGGATATTGCTTGACGGTTGGCAGCGCATTCGACCATTCGGTCAATGGCCATATCGATGTCCTCTGTCACCTCCGATAACCAACCTTGCTGGTGCCGCTTGTGCGCTGCGTGTGCATTGGATTCAGCCACAATGCATGATGCACCTGCAATGACAGCTGCTTTTGCTTGCGCCCCAGACATGCCTCCAAGGCCTGACGTGACAAATGTGACACCCTCTAGGCCAGAATCGCCAGATATACCCAAATGCGCTCTTGCAGCGTTGAGGAGCGTTATGGTGGTGCCATGGACAATGCCTTGTGGCCCGATGTACATGTAAGAGCCTGCTGTCATCTGCCCGTATTGTGTAACCCCAATTGCATTGAGGCGTTCGTAATTATCCGGTGTCGATTCACTTGGAATCATCATTCCATTGGTGACGACCACACGAGGTGCGTTGACATTGGAGGGGAAAAGACCCATTGGATGGCCAGAATACATGACGAGAGTTTGGTCATCATTCATGACTGATAGGTATTGCATGGTCAACCTGTACTGAGCCCAGTTTTGAAACACCGATCCGTTCCCACCATAGGTGATGAGTTCATGTGGAAATTGTGCTACTGCAGGATCCAAATTATTCTGAATCATGAGCATGATTGAAGCGGCCTGGGTCGATTTCGCCGGGTAGGCGTCGATCGGATGGGCTTTCATTTCGTATTCTGTGGGACGATACCTCCACATGATGATGCGACCAAAGGTCTTCAATTCCTCTGCAAACTCGGGGCCTAGAATTGCATGATGTTTTTCATCAAAATATCGCAAGGCATTTTCCAAAGCTAATTTCTTTTCTTTTCGGGTGAGGACTTGGCGTCTTTTAGGCGCCCTATCGACGTTCGAATCAAGGCCCGGGTGCGCTGGGAGTGTGTCGGGAATTCCCTCCCCTAGATGCGCCCTCAACCCGCGAACGTCATTGCCCATGTTTGATTCAAACCGCACCCTGTCCTTGAGCGTTCGTATTGTGTTATATCACATCAAATCAAACGGCGCGGGGTTCTGCTCGCCATAAAGCAAAGAATGCTCCTGAAACGATCATCACCACGGAGAAAATCAAAAATCCATTTTGCAATGTGAAATATTGTTTCTCTAACAGGTAGCCTGCCGTGGCACTGGATATCGAGAAAGCGATAGACATCAAAAGCATATCCATCGAAAACACACGACCGCGCACTTCATCCTCGACCCATTTCTGTGTCAAAATAGTGGACAACACCCAATTTGCACCGGAGGCAGCATGGGCAAGCATCACGAGAGGAATGGTGAGGAAAATACTCATTCCGAGTGTCCATCCGACAAGGAAATAAAACGCCCCTGAAAGCATCACCAATAACCCAACCATGACTGGCCATCGTTCTTCGTTGGTGAGCAAGGCCCTTGCGGCTATTGGGCCAATTCCTGTGCCAACACCTCGGGCAAAGAAGAAGATTCCAAACCCTAGAGCCATGCCGAATCCGTCTAGGTCCGAGCCCGCAACAACAAGGAACACTCCTGCTAAACCTCCGCCTGCAATGTTCCATGACGATTTCGCAAACACGATGCGGAGGAGCCTTTTTTCACTGATGATTCGTTTCCAGCCATTCTTTATGTTGATGAGCGCAGTGGACACAAGTGGCCCTTTCATTTCATCGTCAATGGTTTGAGGGATGCTCAAATTTCTAAGCAGATAAGCCCCAAAGGCAAATGTCACTGCATCGATGATAAAGGCCGCATCAGTCCCCCAAATTTCCACAACTATACCGCCAAGCATTGCACCCAAACAGAGCGCTGTTGACCAACTCGCCGCATCTAAGGCATTTGCTGTTGCGAGGTGTTCAGCTGGGACAATGTTAGGCAAAGCCGCTCTTTCTGCAGTCACATACATCCCATGCATGATCATCATAGCCCCAGTGAGAATGTAAATCCAAACAATGTGATTTTTTCCATCAATGAATAGGAAACATAACGCTAGGCCAACCTGGATGATATTGGTCCAAACCATGATGGTTTTTCGATTCAAACGATCCGCTAAGAGCCCTCCAAAAGGCTGGAACGCAGCAAAACAAAGCATTCGCATTGTGAACAGAAGGCCGAGAAAAAATTCAGATTCGGTGTATTGGAAAATAAGCAGAAAAAGGGCAATTGTGTTGAACCACTCCCCCAACATGGAAATGACTGAAGCAGACCATAATCGCCTAAATGCGTGGTTGGTCCTAATCAACTCTAGGTAACCAATCTGACTCATTCTTCTTCATGCTCCATATTGACCAGGGTCTTGGCATGGATAGAAACTGTGATCCATTTTGATGTAGGTGTGTTCGATATTTCAGCAGTGGACTCCAAAGGCACAATGCTGTTTGCTTCAGGGAAATAACTAGCAACGTTCCCCCGAGGAATATCATAAGCTACGATTTGCCAATCGTCTGATGATCGTTGTTGACCTTTGAAATGACTTGTAAGCCTGACTTTTTGACGGTTTTTCCATCCTCGCTCAACCATGTCCAGCGCGTTCATCAACACCACTCGGCGATTTCCATGGATGCCTCTGTAACGGTCGTGCACATCGTAGATGGTGGTGTTGTACTGATCGTGCGAACGCATGGTCATCATGGTATAGCATTCATCGGGAATGTCTAGATTGGGTAATGAATGAGTTGTGAAGTGCGCTTTTCCATCAGGAGTGGAAAACGAGCGAGTGTCTCGAGGGGGATTAGGTAGGGCGAACCCATTTTCTTCACGAACGCGAGTGTTGTATTGTTCAAAACCGTCTAAACTATTGCTCATCAAATCCCTAATGAGATCGTAATTTCCCGCGAGTTTCATCCAATCGATAGGGCTTGAATCTATGGAAATGCTAGCTATCCTTGCTACGATCATCGGTTCGCTGAGCAATTCGGTTGATGCTGGAATAAGTCCCCCTGTTGAGCGATGAACTACGCCCATGGAATTTTCAACAGTGACGAACTGTTTTCCAGTTTCCTGCACGTCCAATTCAGTCCTCCCTAAGCAAGGAAGAATCAAAGCGGTTTTGCCGGTGATGAGGTGCGAGCGATTCAATTTAGTCGAAACTTGTACGGTCAAATTCACGTTTCTGAGGCCTTCTGCCGTCACATTGGTATCGGGTGTTGCGGACAAGAAGTTCCCGCCCATGCAGAAAAACAAGTCGACACGATCTTCCACCATCGCCTTGATGGCATTCACAACATCATATCCGTGTTCACGGGGCATTGGTATTCCAAGGCCTTTTTCCATTCGGTTAAGGAACTGTTCCGAGGGAGCCTCCCATATTCCTACAGTTCGGTCACCTTGAACGTTTGAGTGGCCACGAACGGGGCAGAACCCTGCACCCGCTCGACCCACATGCCCGCCCATGAGCAGTAAATTCACAACTTCTTGAATAACGGCAACGCCGTTTGGTTGCTGAGTCAGGCCCATCGCCCAACATGCGATGGTTGCTTTAGATCGGGCGAGCAGACGTCCGACCGTTTCAATCTCTTCCTTTGAAACACCGCTGTCTTTTACAATTGTATCCCAAGATGTTTTTTTGGCCATGGAAGCCATAGATTCGTATCCGCTTGTGGATGAACCAATGAACTCTTTATCCAACCCGCCTTGTTCGATATGAACCTTGATGAATCCCTTCATCAGAGCAGCATCTCCACCGATTCTAACTTGGAGGTGATGGTCAGAGAGTTTTGTCGATTTGAAATCCAACTTCATGTAATCTTGCGGATGTTTGAACCGCTCCAAACCAGCCTCTGGGAGTGGATTGATGTGTATAATCGTAGAACCATGGTGTTTTGCATCTCGTAAAGCCGTGAGCATTCGCGGATGGTTCGTCCCAGGGTTTTGGCCGATGACGAGGATCACTTGTGCTGAATTAAAGTCCTCAAGAGTAACGGTCCCTTTTCCTATCCCGATGGTTTGACCTAGCCCTTTACCACTGGATTCGTGGCACATATTGGAACAATCGGGCATGTTGTTGGTCCCTAGGGACCGAACAAATGCTTGGTATAGAAAAGCCGCTTCATTGGATGTTCGCCCTGATGTGTAAAACACAGCACGTTCTGGTTTTGAGAGTGAATTGATTTGATTTGCAATTCGGTCAAATGCGGCATCCCAAGAAATTTCCTTGTAGTGTGATTCTCCTTCCTCGAGAACCACGGGGTGCGAAATTCGTCCTTGTTTGTTGAGCCAATAATCGCTCCTCTTCGCCAAAGAATGAATGCTATGTTTGGAAAAAAAATCAGGGGTCACCCTCGCCTTCATTGCCTCATCTGCAACTGCCTTTGCTCCATTTTCGCAAAATTCGAACATTGTCCTGTGTTCGGGATCGGGCCATGCGCAACCTGGGCAATCAAAGCCGTCTTGCTGATTGACCATTGTGAGAGTTTTGACGGTTTTTACAAGACCCATTTTTGTGACGCCATGTTTCATTGACGAAACGGCAGCCGGAATTCCTGCTGCCAATTTCTTTGGCTTTCCGAGGCGAAGGCTGAGATGGTCCTCAGGCGTCTCTGGTGAAATAGGTGACCTCATGACCAAGCCTCATTCTTAACGGAAAGACCGGGGTTCTCAAGGGTTGTCCTTCATTGCCGGGTGTATGTATCCAATTCCTATGCTCCGGTGGGGTTTCACAAAACTGAAAATCCTCATTCCCAAAGCACGGGCAGTTTCGGCTGCAAGGGATGAGCATGCTCCCACACAAGCAATGGTTCCAATCCCAGCACGGGCGGACTTAGCAACGATGTCCCAGCCACACCGGCCTGAAAGAAGGAGAACGGTGTCTTGCATTTCTTGACCAAGGGAAGCACTTGTGCCCACTGCCTTGTCGACTGCATTGTGGCGCCCTATGTCTTCGCACACAATAGGCTCTCGTCCCCCGAACGTGAACAATCCCGCAGCATGCATGCCGCCTGTTTTTGAAAACCCAATTTGTTTGGTTTTCATGATTTCAAAGGATTGATTGAGCCAATTCAAATCGATGTTTGAATGACTTCCAATGTAGGCTGGTAAAAGGTTAATCAGATTTTCAACCCCTGGAGAATTGCATGCTCCACATGAAGTTGACACAATCTGATTCGATCTTGATTTACCGATTTCATTGACGGTGTGTTCAATCGCTTGGACATTGTAGCCTTCCTCTGATACCGTCACTTCTATTTTGGACTTAGGGGGGAGGCCATAACCTTCAGTGATGCTATGGCCAATGAGCAATTCAGGAAGATCGGTAGGTGTAGCAAGTAATGTGGTGAACACGCCTTCTTGGTCAGACAATTTGACAACTGTTTCCAAAGCGAGATTATCAGTAGTCAAGGTGTTTCCATCTTGGGTCACAGTGTGGACTCCTATTTGTTTGAATAAATCACTCATGATTTATCCTCCGAGTCTTTCAAATGATCTAAATTGAAGAATTCGAATTGTAACGCGACTAATTCAGCGCTCGATTGGGCGGCCGCATAAGCCTCTAAAGGCTCTCGATTTAATTCAAAAAACCGCTCACCCCAACGGAATGCACCAAGGACACTGCGTGCCTGCTCCTTATTTCCAAGCAAATAGAGAACGGTTGCTAGGGCTTCTGCTGTCGTGAGCCGGCCTGGTTTACCCCAATTGACTGGGTTGGCTGCAAGAAGAAGTGGCAGCATTCGCGGTTGAAGCCTTGTTCGCTTCATCACCTGCGCTACACTTGACTCGATGTGAGCCCAACTGCAATCAAGCCCCACAATGGATCCTCCCTGTTCCAAAATCAAAGAGTGATCTTCAGGTCCAAACACCTTCCCACAAAGAGGCTCGAGTATAATCCCTCTTCTAGGAAGGGTGTTGATTTTTTTGTGGAGGTTCAAGTTCCCACGGCGGGATGCAAGAACTGCGGTGTTCTTCTTTGGATCGTCCTGTGCCAGCCAAAGTGCATGGACGGGTAAATTGTTGTTTGAATCAACTGTTTTCATTGAAGTAATCACCTAAGGTCATGCCTCTGCTCGATGAGCGATCAAGTTGAGTAGTGGTCTCTTCGGATGCCACTACCCATAGTGAGATTCCAAGAACACGTTCGAATTTCTTGAGCACACCGTCAGTAGGTCTTTTTCCGGCTTCAGTGGCCTTGATGATGTTGACCGTTTCCGCCATTCTTTTTCCAAGAGTGGCATGATTCCAGCCCTTGTTTTTCCTTGCTTGAGTGATCCTCTTTCCGAAATCCGATGCAAGTTCCTTTTCCGTCTTCAGCATGATGTCTTTTCCTTTCTTGCCGCGTGCGGCGTAAGCCGAATTGTGAGCGGGTCGGCTATGCATGGATTGAGCCTTTGCCAAACCGGGAGCTGTTTCCTTAGGGCCAAGGTTCATTCTTTCGACGCAGCGTGAACAGGCAGCGACTTCTGTCTTCCCGGTCTTTACTCGGCGAACACTCACTTTCATTGCGCCACACAATTCACAATCTGCCATTTGCTTCACTCCCAATGTATGGTTCGGTCGACAACCTTTGAAGGCTTCGTCTTTGATGCCTGCATGTTTAAACTCCCGGTTTGTTCTTATAACCTGAGCAAGTGGGTTTAATGGATAGCATGGGTACAGAGGTCGAACAGAATGCTCCTTCAAGGACACCACCTCAGGAAGATGAAATCAAATCTCTTGAACTTGCGTACTCTGAGTTGCAGGACCAAGCCCAGAATTTGATCAACGAACGCTCTCAATTGGAAAGCGATATTCGTAACCTGAAAAAAAGAGCCCAGCGGCTTGACGATGAAGTGCGATTGCTAAAGTCCCCTCCATTGATTATTGGACATTTGCAAGATGTATTGGATGACCGAACAGCCATTGTTCGATCATCAAATGGGACGGTTTTTCAAGTTTCCCTCAATCAGCGTCTCGAACCAAAAACGCTCAAACCAGGAACACGCGTTGCCTTGAACCAAGACACACTCGCTGTTATTGAAGTCCTCCATGATGCTTGGGATCCGATGGTAAGTGGGGCTGAAATGGTGACAAAGCCAGACATTACTTATGATGCAGTTGCAGGATTGGATGAACAAGTGGAATCCGTCCGAGAGGCTATTGAGCTCCCGTTGACATCCCCTGAATTGTTCAAGAAGGTTGGCATCACGCCACCGAAAGGAATTTTGCTGGTAGGGCCACCTGGTTGTGGAAAAACACTCCTCGCCAAAGCCGTAGCGAATCAAACGGATGCGACATTCATTCGAATGGTGGGCAGCGAATTGGCACAGAAATACATTGGTGAAGGAGGCCGAATGGTGCGGGAATTGTTTTCCCTTGCCAAAGACAAATCACCATCAATCATTTTCTTGGATGAAATTGATGCAATTGGAGCTAAGCGTTTGGATGGCTCAACCAGTGGTGACCGAGAAGTTCAACGAACTCTCATGCAATTATTGGCAGAATTGGATGGATTTGATGCTCTAGAAGATGTCAAAATTATCGCAGCAACCAACCGACCTGACATCCTAGATGACGCTCTGTTACGCCCGGGTCGTTTTGACAGAATTATAACCATACCGCGACCAGATGATAAGGGCCGTAAAGCAATTTTATCATTGCACATCTCAACTATGTCCACAAAAAGAATCAACCTTCAGCGAATCGTAGAAAAAACAGAAGGGTATTCAGGTGCGGAACTCAAAGCAACGTGTGTGGAAGCTGGAATGATCGCAATTCGTGATGGACGTAGTTCAGTCTCGAACGACGATCTTCTTCAGGCTGTCACCCGTATCACTGAGAAGAAAACCAATGGCGGTCGCACTGCATCTCCTGACGCTCTGTATTCGTGATTTCATCGCAATGCACAGTGAACATTGAAGGTCCGAGTAGGCAGAACAACAGTCATGCAGCCCCTCGTCGAGTGCGTACCAAATATCTCAGAAGGCAGAGATGTCGAGAAAATCCAACGCATCGTTGCTGCGGCATCCACGTTCGATGGTTGCTCAGTCTTGGGCGTAGAACCTGATGCTGATTACAATCGAACTGTGATCACCATAGCAGGCACCCCAGAGGCAGTTAGTTCGGCAGCGTTTGCTCTTGTATCCACTGCCATTGCAGAAATTGACATGCAGGCACACATTGGGGAACACCCACGGCTAGGTGCCGTCGATGTGTGTCCTTTTGTCCCACTGAAGGGCATTACGATGGAACAATGTGCAGAACTTGCAAAATCTCTGGCTCAACGGGTGGCGGCGGATTTGAACATTCCAACCTTCTTGTATGGTGCTGCCGCCACACATCCGGCCAAGTCCCTCTTATCCACCATTCGAAAAGGAGAATATGAAGGTCTTGAAGCCCGTCTATCAGATGGACACTCCCCTCATGATGAGCACACTCGATACCCAGATTTTGGACCATGCAAGTGGTCCGACCGCGTAGCGCGTTCCGGCGGTTTGACGTTTGGTGCCAGAGAAATACTCGTGGCTTACAATGTCAATTTGAGTGAATCTGACGCTAAAGTCGCAAAATTGGTTGGATCATTAGTGCGATCATCCGGTCGTTTGATCAAACAAAACGATGGGCGAAGAATGAGATTCCCCGGGTCGTTGCCAATGGTACAAGGCATGGGTGTTCCGCTCGAATCCCACGGCATTAGCCAAGTTTCGATGAACCTTAGGGATGTCAACCAATGCCCAATGCATGTGGCCTTTGAGGCCTGTAAATCTATTGCGGGTGATCATGGCGTGGACGTTCCAGGGAGCGAGGTTGTGGGACTCGTTCCACTTTCCGCCATTTTAATCGCAGGCCAATGGTATGCAAAGGAAGGCGAAACAAAAGAATCTGAACTGGTTGATGCAGCCATTTTTGGCCTTGGATTAAACAATTTAAGTCCATTCGATCCAAAAGAACGGATTATTGAATATGCACTCAAAGAAGGTGGCATACAATGAATTGGATGGACCTTACTTTGGATGAATTCCAGACGCATCTAGCATCGGATAATGCAACACCCGGTGGGGGCACCGCAGCTGCCATTGCACTGGGCCAGGCCGCAGCACTCACCGAAATGGTTGCTGGCCTTACATTGAGCAAAGAAAAATGGCAATCTGGATGGAGTGCTGCTGAAACTGCACGGACTGTATCCGGACAGATTATGGTGCGTTCTGGTGAACTCGCCAACGAGGACAGTGAGGCTTTCGACTCGGTTGTTGCTGGATTTAAGATGCCGAAATCCAATGAGGAAGAGAAGGAAGCCCGTCGGCAGTCCATTCGCCTAGCGACTCTACGAGCTGCCGAGGTGCCATTGGAAACTTCACAACATGGAATGGATTTACTGAATGTACTCGCTGATTTAGCCACTCATGGCAATGCGAATGCCGCATCGGATGTAGGGGTTGCCTCCCTTCTTGCCAGTGCTGCAGTCAAGGGGGCTCTGTTCAATGTAGACATCAACGTGGCATCGTTACCAACTGAAATGGCCCAACCAGTCATCGAACAATCTTCGGGAATGCGTGAAGAATGCAGCCGAGTCTCTCGCCTTGTCATGCATGCCGTGCATGAGAGGATTAATTCTTGATCAACGAACTTGTGAGCCGGTTGATATATCACCGTCAATGGTGATGAGGCGTACGTTGTCGTTGCCATCATCCGCCGCTAACATCATGCCTTCGGAGACGACACCACGGAGTGGACGCGGTTTTAGGTTCGCAACAAACACAACTGATTTGCCATGCATTTGTTCTGCGGAATAGTACGCCTTAAGTCCTGCACAAATGGTCCTGCCCCCTTCTGTCCCGTCATCGATGGTGACCACATACAATCGGTCAGCATTTGGATGATCTTCGACGTTAGTGATTTTACCAACTCTTAGATCGACTTCCATGAATGTTTCAAAATTCAAGTACGTTGTTCCCTCTGGTGCTTCTGGCATTTTTTGTTCCTCCTTGGTTTTGTTCTTTCCTTTCTTGCCACCTTTGATGGCGTGATTGGCAGTCGTTGATGGTGAATCTTCTTCGACTAATGCCTGTTCTGATTCGAGAATTTCGTCAAGGTCCAATCGCTTGAACAAAGGAACGGGTTCATCTGAGTTCCATGTCATTGGTGCGTCCCAATCAAGAGCTGCATTCCAATGTGCATTCGAAACATCTCCGTCTTGCCCGAGTGCCTTCCAGAGCCTTTGCGCGCTGAAGGGCATGAAGGGTTGAGTGGTGATGGCTAAGAAGCGAGCAATGCGCCAACCAAACGCAAGGTCTGCCAAGGATCTGGATCTGTCATCAGATGGTGTGTCATCCTTGAGGAACTTCCAAGGCGTTGCTGCTTGGAGCACCTGATTCCCATATTGGGCTGCATTCATGACAAAACGGAGGGCTTCTTTGTAACGGTGCTTTTGCAGGGATGCAGTGATGGAAGCATGTATATCTTCCAATTTCTCTTGATGAGGTACAGTGAATTCCTTGACTTCACAAGGTGCGAGTGGACCATTGCTGCTTGTTGGCAAACGATGGCCGAGTGTGATGACACGATGGACAAAATTCCCGTAGGCGGCGATTAATTCGGTGTTTATTTTTTCCACAAAATCAGGCCAATTGAAATCTGTATCATGATTTTCTGGCATGTTGATGCTGAGGTAGTACCTCAATGTATCCGGATCAAAGCGTTCTAGGAAGGATGGCAACCACACAGCGTGCTTACGTGATTTTGAAAATTGCCCACCTGCCAACATGAGGTACTCCATGGCGGGTACATTCGTTTCTAGGGCCATTTCTCCAGGCCCTGGCAAATGAATAGGATCGTCAACTGTGAGTCCCTTGTTGGCTTGATTAAGGCCGAGAATGAGGGCGGGCCAAATGACCGTATGGAACGGAATGTTGTCTTTGCCTAGGAAATACAAATGGCGTGGTTTCGTTCCATCCTCTGCCACGTGCCACCATTGCTTCCACGCATCTTCCCCATCGGGGTGAGATGAACTGGCTGCAACTGATTCCGCCCATATGCGCGCACAGGTGGAATAGCCTTGTACGGCTTCGAACCAAACATAGACGCATTTTCCATTCCATTGTTCTTCGTTAAGTGGAAGTGGGATGCCCCATGAGAGGTCGCGCGTGACTGCTCTGGGGCGCAAACCCATGTCAAGCCACTGTTTTGTCATGGCTTTGACATTGGATTTCCAAACTTTTTGTTGATCACCGGCATGATGTTCAAGAGCAGTTTGGAACGCATCCAAACGGTAGAAAAGATGCTCTGTATCCCGAACCTCAATTTTTGCTTCAGGATTCATTTTAGAAACAGGTTGTAGCAATTCTTCTGCCTCATATGTAGCACCACAAGCATCACATTGGTCTCCACGTGCGCCATCGGCTCCACAAGAGGGGCAAACGCCTTCGACATATCGATCTGGAAGGAAGCGTCCGTTACCGTCTTCGTTTGTTTCATAGTATTGTTTCATCGTTTTTTGTTCGAAGAAACCTGCTTCAAGCAAGGATTTGAAATTTTCTTGAACCATAGATTTGTGACGCCCATCGGTCGTTCTGTTGAACAAGGCCCCTCCGTATTCAATTCCGCGAGGATCAATTTGTGGCTCCCATGAACAACCTAAATTGAGCAATGCTTGAGTGTTCAATGCGTGATACTTGTCCACAATATCTTGAGGTGAAACTCCGTTCTGTTCGGCGGACACCGTGATTGGCGTACCGTGTTCATCAGAGCCAGAAACCATGAGGACTCTGTTGCCCAATGCCCGTTCAAATCTGGCTTGTATGTCTGGAGGGAGGTAGCATCCTGCAACATGGCCAAGGTGAAGTGGGCCGTTGGCGTATGGCCAAGCGACACAAATCAACACATAGTCGTCAGTCATACTGCTTGTTGGCGTGCATGACTACGCCTTAAACTCATCATTCACTCGATATCCAAATATGGCTAATGGAAAAGTTCCACCTCTAACCGACTGAAATCTTCGTGTGAGAACATAGCGTCATTTTGAAGAACCCACCGGTCTTGGAAGAGAATACACCCGAACGGTCAGGGGCTCTCGAAAATCCATGGATTACTCAGCAATGGCAGCGGTCGTAACCGCATCAAACGGCACTGGTGATGGCGACATCACTCTCCTTCTCTTCTATGTTTCACTTGCCCTGGGTGTCTCATTTCTATGTTCTATATTGGAGGCTGTTGTCCTCTCGATCCCGCACACACAAATTGCAATGTGGGAAAAAGATGGACGAGCCGAAGGCTCTGTGTGGTCTTCTCTAAAATCAGATGATGCTGTAAAACCGCTCACTGCAATTCTAACGCTCAACACCATTGCTCACACAATGGGTGCAGCAGGTGTTGGTTCTGAAGTTGCGAAAATATGGGGGAGTGAAGTTCTCACTGGCGCCTCAATCGTCCTCACGTTGCTTGTCCTCTTCCTGTCGGAAATCATTCCTAAGACTTTGGGAACTGCCTACTGGAGGCAACTTGCACGGCCAACAGGTTGGATTTTGAAGAACCTCACGTTCCTTCTCAGTTTCCTCATTGTACCGATTCAAATACTCAAATCCATTCTGCCAAAGGGGGATCACACGCTTGTCACCCGTGACGATGTGGCAGCACTTGCTGACCTAGGAGAAGAAGAAGGCATTATTGAAAAAGATGAAGAAACCGTCATCCACAATTTGTTGAAACTACGTGAAATGCAAGTGGGTGAAATTATGACGCCCCGTGTTGTCATGACCGCGTTTGAAACAACCCAGACCATCAAATCAGTCCTCGATGAACACAAAATTATTCGAGTTTCAAGAATACCTGTGTTTGATGAATCCGTCGATGACATCTCTGGCATTGTGATCCGTTCAGAACTGCTCATGGCAGCAAGCCGAGATGAGTGGGATGTCACCATGGCTGAACTCAGAAAGGATGTGATGTTCCTTGATGCTAAATCCTCAGTCGATCATGCACTTGAGATGTTTCTAAGCGAACGACAACAGTTCGCAGTTGTACGAGATGAATTTGGCGGTACGGCTGGCCTTGTGACCATGGAAGACGTATTAGAAACCCTCTTGGGTGAAGAAATCGTAGATGAATTGGATGAAGTGGATGATATGCGCGAATTGGCCCGTGAACAAGCTGATTCACAAGAGCAAGAGTGATTATCCCCTATTGCTCAACCATTCAGCGATCAGTTGATTCCTCTCGGAGTGAATCTTAGCCCCTGTATGAGTGAGTCCCTTAACTCGATGTGCGGTTAGCAGTTCTGATTCCCCACGCTGCTTGTAGGTCGACAGCAATCGATCGTAATGCTCCATGCCTAGCCGCTGATCTGGATCGGCTTGGATGCAAAGCACCGGTATCGAAGGTCCTCCCCACAAAGGTAGGTCGAATTCTTCCATTGAATGGAAATTAGTCCTGGGCGTAATGGAGGCATTGAACCGCTGAATGAGTCGGCGCCGATAAGTACCTTTGATTGATGAAGGGATGCGCAAGGCAGTGGAAATTTCTTCGAGGATAGGACTGTACATCGTCATTGGCGACTCCAAAATGAGCCCAATAAAACGCTGACCCCCGATGTGTAGGCCGGGTTGGTTAAGCAATCTTAAACCCACAAAACCACCCATGCTATGCCCATAATACATCGATGATTCAATCATGTCTGATTCCACAATTTGTTCGAGGTTCCGGCACACATACTCGACTGCTTGCATGGATTTGTATGCTGACCAAACCGGCGTTGTTTCCGAAGAGCCGTGACTCGGTAATTCAATCATAAGCACATGCCAACCACGCTCAGTAAACCATTGTCCACGGTCGCTCACAGAGGCTGAGGAAGCCCTCCATCCGTGAACTAAGACCAGCAAAGGTGCAGGTGTTTCCTTCCAATGTGCGATTGTATTGACCACTCGCGAATCAAAGTTGAATTCATGTTGTTGCCAACCTTTTGCCTCAAAAGATGGTTTAGGGCGCCCCGGAGTCAAGAAACTGAGCGAAACGAATGATTCAAGGATCGCATTGTACATGGAAAATAGTCCCAACGGAATAGAATAAATGTACGGGAGTTGGTAATAGTAACCACCAAAACCTGTGATGATAAACAGCAGAAGCCACAGCAGCGGCTTCGCAAATAGATGTGGCGCCATGTGAATCAATGTTCAACGGCTCACTCAGGTGAGTCTTCTTTCGAAGTGTCCTTTTTCTTATCGTCTTTCGATTTGGTGTCGTCTTTGTTTGCTTCCCCAGTTGCTGCACTTTCAGCGAGGGTTGCTTCCTTCTTTTCAGCACGCTTCTTAGCAGCATTTTCTTGGCGCTTTTGGAAGGAGTCTCCAAAGTTCGCCATGCTTTCAAGACGGAGGGCGATCCCAGTGAGTTCTTCACCTTCAGCACGGACATATTTGACGAGGTAAGCGCCAAACAACATGTCGTACAGACCCTGGTTCTGGTCGCTGTTTTTCTTAAATCTGCCATCAATAATGCGGATCGAGAACAGAATGATACCAAGAACGAGGAGTCCAATAGCAACTGGGTTGGCTTTGCCAGCAGGGTCGAAGAGGTTGCCCATATTGATGATCACCAATGAAAGTCCGACAAGAGCCATTAGTCCAACCGAATTGACAAGGAACCCATGCAAGGGGTTAGGCTTTGAGTCAGCTGAGGTGATGTACCGTGTTCTTGACATGAAATTACCAAGGGTTCGCCCGGTCATGATCGGAATGACGAAGACGTTGGTGATGATCATTAGGAGGGCGCCAACTGCGGGAATGGTGGGTGTCGAGCCCATGACGGATAGGAAAATAGCTGCAAAGAGGACACCAAAATTCCAGATGAAGTTCATCAACCACGCCAAAAACCGGGAGTTTTGAGTAGCAATTTCATATCCTTCAGGGAGTCCAGCGGTGCTTAATTTTGGTTTTTTTGCGCGAGCTGCACGTGGTGCTTTTGCTACCTTTGCGGCCTTGACTGGTTTTGCGACAGCAACTGCTTTTTTTGGAATAGAGTCGGCCACTGGCTTTTTGGCCACTGCCTTTTTGGACACTTCCGTTGTTTCGCTGCCTGCTGTGTTTGCCTTATCTAGTAGTCCCATTGTGGTCACTCACCGTTGTACTGTGCGCCAATAGCGCTGTAAATTTGGAAATTCTCAGAGGCAACAAAAGCATTGATGTCTGACTCGGCCATATTCCCGAGTTGACCGTCAACTATGTTGAAGAAAGCAGCCCTCATGTCATCACTTGCATTTTGAGGGTCACTTCCGACGGCTTCGTAGGTCCTGAAATCTTCACTGCCCACAAACGCGGTGACAACCTCTTCTGGTAAATTTGAGCCAAGTAGATCGTCCACGATTCCAACAAAGGTGACAAACATGTCATCAGTTTGCTCTGTTTCATTAGAAATGGGTTGCGCAGTGGTCACTTGCTCAGTCTCGCCAGCAATCATTGCCTGGAGGGACTTTCGTTCGCTCATCAACGATTCAAGAACTGGACGCAGTTCTGCAAGGACCTGAGTGTCTCCTGCAACCTTAGCTGCTTGATATTCGGGTTTCAAGGACCGCAACTCATCCTCAATCATGCTTAATTGAGTTTGGAGTTCATCCCCAGTCGTCTCTGATTCGAGGAGTTCAACAACTGGAGCGTCGCGAACTTCAGAAATTTTGTCCTCATGTTCTTGCTTGCGCAATACAATGATGTCTCTGTCGAGTGCATGTCCAAAGCGGTCTGCATAGCGATCCAGAAGTGAACCCGCGTCTGCAGAAGAAATTCGGTCAATGTGACCGTAAATCTGCGGGAGTGGTTTCTCTGAACGTTTGGCCCATAGGTCGCCGTATTTGTCAGAGCCTGTTGCTTCAGAAGATGCAGCAGGGAGATCGTTGCTCCATACTGATGCCTCAGAAGGTGCGGGAAGTGGCGCATCTGGAAGTGGAAGCGGAGCCGCTGGAGCCGGTGCGGGTGGCAATGGAAGTGGAGGGTTACCAACATCCGCGCCTGGAGGTGCCGGCATAGGAGGCATACCGGGCAATGGCGGCAATGGAAGTCCTGGCGTTGGTGCGGCTGGAGCCTTGTTTTTCTTACCTTTCCTCAGACCCACATGGTTCACCCCTAAACCTGTGGATGGTAGCGCGGTCTTGAACCTTACCTCAAGAAGTGGTGACGAAAAGCAGACTTTTCAAAGGAATGATTTTCTCTATGCGATGACTTTTGCCCAACCTTTGAGAACCAAAAATGTAGCACCTGCTTCGTGAATTTCAAATTGGTCACCAATGGCCTTTTCATACACTTTGTCGCCGAACTGGGCAATTGAATCATCGACCGTCATTTCCACTGTTAGCATGTCTTGAGTGCTTAATGCGAGTGCTTCATGAAGGGGTGAATATGGATTCGATCCATCAGGATCTAGCCTCGATAGAGGGAATTCACTCACCCTCATGCCAGACTTACCATGAAGCGATGTAGGCCATCGGATTTGGCGGCGAACATCGATGGTGACAACTTCATCGGTTTCACCCGCCGAACCAAGAACAACTGAGGTATCAGTTTTGAGCAAATCCAGAAATAGGGCCTGATGTTTATCAAGGACTCCAAAATTCCCATCCCTCAGACGAGAGGCACGATCTGGATGATTGACAATGGTTGCGAGTTGTTCGATGGATGTCGGTCCTTTAGTTGATTTTCGACCTTCGCGTTGAGACTGTGATTTCAACCCTTCATGAAGGGTTTTAATCATTCCTTTGTGTCCTTCATTTTTTTCAGCAATGCCCTGCAATTTAGCAATCATGCCGCCCATTCCATCGCGTATCCTACGCGTCCAACCTTCGCTTGAAAGATCGTGATATCGAGCAAGTCCTCCTTTGACATCGACACCTTCGCCTCTGATGTAAGACACCATTTCCCTGCGAGCTTCTGAATCAAGGTGGAAGAGGGATGGATCACGATAGTGGAGATGGAACCCTCTGTGGCCCGAAAAGGTCACTTGTAAGTATTGCTCTTGAAATCCAAACTCTGGTTCAAGAAAGTCATTCCACAACGACCATGCTTGTTCGTGGATGACTTCGAGCATTCCTGGGAAATCTTTGTCGGTTACGCCCGGCAAGTGGTCACCGTCTAAATCAAAAATTAAATCAGCGCCCAACCAGTTTTTATCGGCCATTTTCATCTCAAAAGGACGTTCCCAATATGCGGTTGAATAGAAGCAAGAATGCATGGCACGGTCTGTCAAGAATTGACGGACTCCTTCCATATCGCTGAAGCCCTTGTGCCGGATTGGAGGTGCTCCCCCGAAGGGAATGAACATCCATTCTCTGGTTTTCATGCGCGGAGGTGTCCAAAATTCTGAACTTCGATAGTATGCACCAAAACGATGTGCAAACCTAGCCCAACCTGTTGCCAATAAGGTCCCTCCAATCCACTGAAAGAACGAGGGTTCTTGAACACTGAGGGCGCTTATTCGTTGGTCATCCAGAAACGTTCTTCCGCCTCTCCGACTGACGTTGCGGTGTCAGCGCCGGTTGATTCAACGTAGTGCTCCCAGCACATGTAGAACTTGCCAACAACCATGGCATTGCCAAAAGTAAGCCGGACGCCACATGTTTCGCAGCGAGGGCCGATTTCACCGTTTGGTGCTTGAGCGAGGGTGATGTGTTCGTGTGGCATTGCTGTCCCCTTGTTTATGCTGTGGACGCTCAAGTCTTTGAACTTGAGCCTCGTTGAACCTACCAACTGGTTTCTTCCCACTGTGGTGATTTGCACCATTGAAGCAAATCAAGGGCGACTTCGCAGGATTCTGCAACTTCTGGATTTGCATCACCGAGATGAGCTTCAAGCACATGCATCACACTTGGATCGCCAATGGCACCCATTGCTTCTGCAGCCTCATGTCGGACCATGATATGTTCCTGTTCATCGCTGAGCCTTTCAATGAGGGTTGGTAGGGCAGTTGGGTTTTGCATTTGGCCAAGCACATAGGCCAATTCATGACGCAACAATGCACTGCTCGATATGAAAGCCCCACACAACGCTAAGCATGCTTCGTCTGATCCGTCGTTGCGAAGGGAGAACACTGTTCGCATTCGTTGGAACATTGGTGCCGTTTCATCCATCAAGAGGGTTGACCACTCATCTAGTGTTCCTGTGTTCTGCGGGGGGGCAGGGTCGACCGAGCCATATTGGCTCACTCCCGGCGCCCTTTTAGCCATACAAATCACCACTCAGGACTCATTGGAGCCGATAAATTGCATCTCTGCAGGATTGAAGGTTTGGTCAATCAGACCGAGTTCTTGTCCTTCGCTGATGAATTGACGAATGGAAGCGCGACCTTCTTCTTTGTAGTCGATTGTGCGGTCGTTGACGTACATGCTCACGAATTCCTTATTGGTTTCATCGTCAATTCCTCTGCCCCACTTCTTGGCGAATTCAAGTGCTTCAGCAGGTGACTTCAGAGCATATTCGATGCTCATTTTGGTGTACATGGTGATGTCTTCCATTGCTTTTGAGCCGAGATCTCGCCGGACGACATTTCCTCCGAGCGGCATTGGCCAACCACCAGTTCGCTCGTTCCACCAAACCCCGAGGTCAATATGGACGTGGAGGTCGTGTTCAACATAGGTGAGTTGGCCTTCGTGAATGATGAGGCCACTCAAGTAAGTTCCATCAAGGATTCTGGGAATAATTTCATCAAAAGGAACAACCGCAACTTCACAATCGCCCCAAGCCAAACGCAATCCCATGTAGGCACTGGTTTTCAGGCCCGGGACGGCGATGACATTGCTTCGAACATCTGATTCGCTAGCACCTTGCATTGAAACAACCATTGGGCCGTAACCCTCACCCATCGATGCACCACAATTCATCAAAGCATAGTTCTCGGAAATTTCCGGGAAAGCGTGGATTGAAACTGCTGAAACTTCGAGGTCGCAATTCATGGCACGGTGGTTGAGTGTTTCGATGTCTTGCAACTCGTGGACAAAATTGTATCCTGGAGTTGGAAAGGCCCCGGTGGTCATTGCGTGGAACATGAACGCGTCATCTGGGTCGGGGGAGTGGCCAATTCGAACAATTTTGTTGCCGTTTTCATCGAGGGGTAACTGAGCCACCATGGAGGTTCGAATGGCGCGTCCTTGATGAACCAACCGCTATTTTTTCCTGAGTTGGACAATTCCGACATCTGTGATGCATTCACCGATTTGTTTTCAGTGTTGATTGATTTATCCATGCTTAAGGGGAGTCATTGTTTGGGGGTCAAGTCAACTGGTTGCATTGTATTTATGCTGTTGGTAATGCTTTCAATGCCGGTAGCCTCGAGTGCGTCAAACATATCGTTCACTGGGGCCACAACCGTGGAAACCACTGATGGATCTTCAGCACTATCCATAGATTCTGACCAGAAATACCTAGCGAGTGGTTACGATGACCACATGGCCATTATGTGGTTGGAAAATTTATCGCTCATTGAGATTATTGATGTTGATCGGCCGGTCCAGTCTCTTGAATTTTCGCCAGATGGTTCTCTATTGGCCATTGCCATATCCGGTTCTGAAACAAAGGTTGACACCATTCAATTATTCGATGTCCAAAGCATGACCCTCAGCGCTAAGCAGCAAGCTGCAAACGCTCGACCAGTGGACATTGCCTGGTCTCCAGATGGTCTGTTGCTCGCGGTTCCAAACGCCAATAATGGCATTGATTTGATCCGTATTTCCGATATGGAAATTGAGCGGAGTTTGACCGGTGAACATAACACGGACGTCACATGTGTCGAGTTCACGAGCAATGGTGGCCACATCATCAGCGGTGATGAGTCTGGACGAATGGTTATGTGGAACAGCGATGGTACGCCAACAACCAAAAAATGGGAGTTTGGCAGTGAACTCAAAGCATGCTCCTTTGATCCAACTGACACACGCATAGCATCGCTTACCGTGGACGGAGCGTTGAACACCTTCTCCTTCGCCGGTGGGGCATTACAAAGCGCTGAATTTACTTCTGGTGGCGGTATGTCATGGTCTCAGGAGGGGACCTACATTCATTTGACTGAAAACGGAGATGAACCAAGATTGCTGACCCTGGATGCCTCTACGTTCGAACAAGTGGAAGCCACCTCTATGGCTCACCAGGTCCTCGATGTTGCAACAATCGAAAACCAGTTTGGATTAGTGCAAGAATTCTATGCAGCGACCAATACCCTTCACTTAGCCAAGTACGGCAGTCATTCCATACCCGAAGGGATGGGTGTGGCCGGAGCCGACCTCGACGGCGACGGCATCCCTGATTCTCTTGATGATGACGACGATGGCGATGCGATTTTTGACCAGTGGGATACCTACTGCGGTGAGATAGAAACTGATTGTTCGCGCTCCCCTCACGAGGATCATATTCGTTCGCTTACAATTCAAATGAACGATACGCACATGACCATCAAGGACAGAATCAAATTAGATATCGTCCTTTCATCCTCTATCAGGAATATGTCGAGAATATCTGTTATTGAGGATGCCCAACTCAGCGCGAGCGAAACCGATTTGTTTGCCCGCTCCGTTTGTGCCAACCACGATGAGGCAAGAATCCTCGAACAGTGGAAAGATACATTGATGCTTTCTGAAGGCCAACTAGAAGGTGGGATCGTGACATGTGCGGTGAGCGAAGGCATGACGCTTCGAGCCCAAAATGATTTCAAAACTCATATCGGTGTTGAATACACTGTTTCCTTCAACCTGTCCTCGTCACCGGCATTCCCGTTGACAGTAACGTTCGAAGAGCAAACTGTAGCCACAGACGCTTCATTGACCCATCTTGCAGAAATGCATCCGATTCATGTGGTCCTTTCTGCAAACGGAGCAAATGATGTCGAATTATCACCTTGGTGGACAACAGAATCTCCTTTGGAACTCACATTGGAAGAACGTGTTGTCAAAGAGCCGACCTTGACTCAGAAGGGTGTAGGTTTATTCGCAGACTATCCCATTCTCTTTGTCGTCGTCCTTGGCTTCCTTGGAGGGGGCATTTTGCTTGTGTTGAGGACTAAGAATACAATGGGAATGGATCTCAACATCTTTGATGAAGATGATGACGATGAGCCTAGTTCCGAAGAAGACGAGGCTGAACCAAGCGCACAAGTTGAAGAAGATACTTTGGACGAGGCATCCAGTGTCGAACATGAAACTGAAAATCTCGTCGAATCAAAAATTACTGAGCGGGACACAACAACCAATCGCCCAATTCAATCAACAAAACGTAGGAAAGTGAGCTCATCCACTTCCAGAGATGGCCCAATTACAACGGTGAAGAGAAAACGGTTGGATGGAGGAGGAGAGCCTCCTGTTAAGAAGAGATCGACGAGCAAAAAACGAGTTGTCAAGGGCAGTGAAACGACGAAGCGGAAAACGAGAAGGGTCGTGACTCAAGCAGATAAAGATGAAGAATCTTCACCAGGCGAATGAAGAACCATCAGTCAGATCGCAAGCATCAACCAAAAATTGTTCTAATCCTTGGATGTGTTCAGGGTCTAAACGATTGAACACCTCTCCAAAGTAACGATTCAATCGTTCATATTTGAGGTCTGATTTAGACATCGACCACTCAATAACAGCCTTTCTTGTGACAGGGTCAGTTTCAAAATGTGAAAGGCGATGTAGCAAGGCTTCCTGTGCTGCTTGTACATCTTCTATTGGTGTGTCCTTTCTAGCAGCGAAGACCCCGAAAACCATTGGCTTTTGTGTTCGATTCAACCATGCTTGGCCCAAATCGAGTTGAACGCGTTCCGGTTGTTTCTTGGCTTCCTCCAAAGCACGGTCGCCGATGAGAAGGGCTCCATCACATTCCGAAAGCATGGTGGTCAAATCAGGCCCCATCAAGTGGGTTTGTGGTTCCAATTGTTCTTGTTTCAGAATGTACTTGAGGAGTGCGACGGATGTCATTGAATCCGTGGGTAATGCGATGCTTTTCATGCTTGACAGAGGCATATCACCGAACACCAAAACGCTTCCAACTTCTCCTTTACTGCAAATCCCGATTTCGGGGACCAGAACCAGTTCATCTGCATGTCGCGCATAGTCTGCTGCGGGAATTGGGGCTAAGACGCAATCTCTTCTCAAGAGGTGTCCAGTTAGCCATGAAGGTGGAGCTGGAAGAACTTGCCATTCATCACCAAGGCCGTAGAAAAGAGGATCGCAATTAAGGAAAGCCACGCGACCAATAATTCGCTTCCATTGGGGGGATTGAGCAACTTGCATTTGTCCACCTACTCCTGTATGACTTGCAATCTTTTGCGTCGTTTTGGTTCAGGTGCCACATAGATTTCAAACCGTTCGTATGTGGTGTTTCTTTGAATTGGGACACACCCTGCATCTTTGATTAAACGTGATAATTGATACCGGTCATGATCCAATGGTGTTGTCGATCCTGCCAAATGCATGATTGATTCCTTCTGAACAGTCCCGTCAATATCATCAGCACCAAATTGGAGAGCGAGTTCTGCCAACTCGTCGCCGATGTTCATCCTGTAGGCCTTGATGTGAGGGATTGAATGGAGCATAAGACGAGAGACTGCAATGGTTCGTAGAATCTCACTCCCTGTCGCTAATTGTGCTTCAGGCAGGCGAGTGTCATCCGGGAGGAATGGATAGGGCACAAAACACTGGAATCCTCCCGTTTCGGAGGCGAGTTCTCGCAATGAGATCATGTGTTCCACTCGTTGTTCGAGCGTTTCAATGGTTCCAAAAAGCATGGTGCAGTTCGTAGAAAGACCGACTTCGTGGGCCGACCTGTGGATATCCAGATATTCTTGCGAACTTTCTTTTCCGTTGCAAATAATTGCCCTGACGTCATCGTCTAGTATTTCCGCACCACCGCCTGGCAAGGAACCCAAACCCGCATTCTTCAACCGTTGGAGGGTTTGAGTGTAGGAAAGGTCTGAAAGTTGCGAAATATGCTTGATTTCAACAGCGGTGAGTGCTTTAATCGTAATGTGGGGGAACCTTGCTTTTGTAGCGCGGAAAAGTTCCTCGTAATGATCGATCCCCCAATCCGGATGGAGGCCACCAACGGAGTGGACTTCATCCACAAATTCGGCATACTGGCCGAGGTCTTCGAGGTATGCATCGACTTCCATTGCGTACGCATCTTCTGCCTTTTTACTTCTGCGAAAAGCACAGAATTTACAGGCTAAAACGCAGACATTGGTTTGGTTGACATGGACGTTGCTGTTGAAAAATGCCTTGTCGTCGAAGCGAGCGGTTCGGACCTCATGGGCTAGGCGGCCAACTTCACTGAGGTTTGGGTGGTTGTAGAGGGTGAGTCCGTCTTCCAATGAGAGTGACTTACCAACGGATAATTTTGTGACCAGCGGTTGTATGGCCTCGCTCCATTGGGAACTTTGCTGAAGGGATTCTGTCAGACGACGTTGCCAATCTTGGTTTGAACCAGCGTCAAACCGCGATGATGTCCATGCTGACATATGCCGTCCTACCATGATGCATTCTTGAAGATGTGGATGAACCCATGGGGGAATATCAATTAGAACCTGGTGTGAAGAAGTTCGAGTTGACGATGAATTTTCTGAACTCATCGATGACAAAAACAGAACCAGATACGGCGAATATGATCGCCCAATCCGTCGCAGATAACACCGTCGTTGACATCAAATCACCCACGAGGAGAGTGGTGAAGGGGATGCTGTGTTCTGCAAGTTGAACAAAGAACATCAACAATCCGAGCGAGAATAAGAAGGCATAATTGATCCATTTATTTGAAAATAAACCAAGTTTAAACGCACTTTCCCTGTTGCTTCGGCAATTCATCACGTTGAACAGTTGATAGACAATGAACACCGAGAATGTCATGGTTTGAGCGTGTTGGAACAGTTCCTCGTTGTTTGTTTCAGAGGCCTGTATAGCCGCTAGTTGTTCTTCACTGGCATCATCCCCCATTCGCTCACCCAGTTCACATTGGGCGACGTCAAATGGAGCGTCTGCTTCAGTTTGCAGCGGGTGAATCTCACAAGTGCCCACTCCACCACCTGCAAGGAAGAAGACAATCAGCGTCCCGGTGACCATTACAGCACCAAGATAGAAGATGAGAGTGATGTCTCTGAAATTAGGCATGCCTTCATTGACTGGACGCGGTGGTTGATTCATGACATCTCCATGGTTTTTCTCAACACCAAGGGCGACTGCTGGTGGACCATCCATCAGAATATTGATCACAAGAATTTGTGTCGCGGTCAAGGGTAAATTCCAACCGAACAAGAAGGTAGAAATAATGATCAAAGCTACAGCGGCGACGTTTGTAGAGACTTGATAGCGCACGAAATTACGTATGTTTTGGTAAATTTTGCGCCCTTCTTCAACTGCATGGACAATGTTGGCAAAGTTGTCATCTTGAAGCACCATGTCTGCTGCGTCTTTTGCTACGTCTGTACCTGCGATGCCCATTGCGATACCAATGTTCGCACGCGATAAAGCAGGGGCGTCGTTGACACCATCTCCGGTCATGGCCACAATTTCCCCTTGGTCTTGGAGGGATGAGACAATCCGCATTTTCTGTTCAGGTGTGACACGAGAGAAGATGGATGCCTGAGCCGATGCTTCACTCAATTTTTCATCGTCAAAATCCGCCAAGGCATTACCGTTGACTGGTGGTATGCCACCTTCGGTAATGTTCAACTCACGACCAATGGCTTCCGCAGTGTATTGTTGATCGCCAGTGATCATTTTCACGCGGATACCTGCACGCTGACACACTTCAATGGCGTCTTTCACTTCCGCTCGGGGCGGGTCCATGATGCCAACGAGGCCTAGGAAAATGAAGCTTGACTCAACAGTGTTGATGTCCTCAATGTCTTCATCCTCATCAAGACGACGTGCACAAAGTGCGATAACGCGCATTGCTTGTCCCGCCATAGCCTTGTTGGCCTCGGAGGCTAGATCGAAGTCAGCATCCTCAATAGGAACAATTTCTCCATCCTTGATTTTCCAATCCACAAGAGAAACATATCCACCGGCACCACCTTTCGAAAAGACCCAACGTTCGCCTTCATAATCATGAATCACCGACATTCGCTTTCTGTTGGTGTCAAAAAAGAATTCATGGAGCCGTGAATGACGTTGAGCGAATTTTTTCACATCACCGTTGATTTTCCAACCGAGAACAGCGCATGCTGAATCTGTTGGGTCGCCGAGTGCCTGCCATTGTCCGTCCACTTTAGAAATTTGAGAATTGTGACACAGACTCAAGCACGCAGCAGAGAGACGGAAGGCAAGGTCGCTTTGGTATCCAGAGAGTTCCTCTCCGGTGACCGTTTTTCCGTTGTATGAGAGTTCACCTTTTGGTTTGAAGCCCTCACCTGAGATGGTAAATGTACCATCCGTGGTGGTCAATTGGCGTGCTGTCATTTGGTTCTTGGTGAGGGTACCGGTTTTGTCAGAGCAAATGACAGTCGTGGAACCAAGCGTTTCGACAGCCTTCATCCGTCGAATAATCGCTTTGTGTTTTGCCATGTTCCGCATTCCAAGCGCGAGGGTAATTACGAGAATAATTGGCAAGCCTTCCGGAACAATGGCAACAAAGATGGCAATGGCTACGATGAATTGTTCAACCGCCACCTCTCGCAAATCCGCTGTCGGATCTCCATACGCAATCATCATCTTGATGGCGACCATGAGAACCGCTACAACAAGCGCTACAATCCCCAAGAATTTGCCTAGGGATTCGAGTTTATGCTCAAGTGGAGTTTTAGGAGACTCTGAACCGACGATATCACTAGCAATCCGGCCAAGTTCTGTGTTCATTCCAATGTTGACCACAATGCCAACAGCCCGGCCAGTTGCTACACTGGTGCCCATGTAAGCCATGTTATTTCTGTCAGCGAGCAATGCCTCGCTAGGAAGAGGTGCAGTCGTTTTCTTAATGCTTTCAGATTCACCAGTCAGCGAAGATTCATCGATTTTACATTGATATGACTCAACCACGCGTACGTCTGCTGGTACATTGATGCCTTCCTCGAGTTTGACCACATCGCCGGGAACTAAGAGCGGGGTAGGCACCTCTTGTTCAACACCATCGCGAACAACAATACAACTTGAAACTGCCATTTGTTTGAGTGAATCCATCGCCTGTTCCGCTTGCCCTTCTTGCCAAAATCCAAAGATTGCATTTGCCGTGAGGACTGAAAAAATGAAAATAGCGTCCCCAGGTTGATCGGGGTGGATTGAAAGGGCGACAAGGGCAGCACCAATGAGAAGATAATTGAGTGGATCGTTGTATTGGGAGAGGAAACGCAGCCATGCTGGTGTTTTTTCAGGTTCTTGGAGCTTGTTTTCACCGTATTTAGCACGTCGGACTTCAACCTCTGAGGCAGTCAATCCTTCAGGCTGGGTCTCGAGCGTGAGATAAGTGTCTTGAGAAGTCACATCGTGCCATTGTTGTTGTGTCATGGAATTCACCAAAGAAGGGAGGACCCTACGTTTGGGGGTTCTATATTGGACTTATGATAATAATGGTGGCATTCCCTTCCCTGCGGCAGCGATGTGTTGAACAACTGGGTTTGTTTGGAAGTTGGTATGAGCGCCGACCATCAGCCGTATATTCCGGCTACTGAATCGCCCAGTGAATTGACACTGCGTGTGATTGTGGTTGGAATTTTGCTTGGTATTTTGATGACCGCTGCAAATGCTTACCTCGGCTTATATGCAGGGATGACCGTTTCCGCAAGCATACCTGCTGCCGTTATGTCAATGATTATCTTGCGCGGTATATTCAACGATGTAAGCATTCTCGAAAATAACGCTGTTCAAACCATGGCAAGCGCTGGAGAGTCTCTAGCGGCTGGTGTGATTTTTACCGTACCAGCCATGTTGGTGATTGGTCTATGGACTGAAATCCAATGGTTCGACACCCTCATGATCGCCACTCTGGGTGGCCTATTGGGAACGATGTTTACGATTGCACTTCGACGTCTTTTCATCGTTGAAGAAGCATTACCATACCCAGAAGGCGTAGCATGCCGTGAAGTACTGGTTGCGGGCGAGGAAGGCGGTGAAGGTGCATTGGCCATTCTTTATGCCTTAGGAATTGGTGCAATCTATGGACTCATGGTGAAGGGATTCGAAGTCACCCATCACACGGTTGAATCGGCCGTAGGATTCCTTGGCACTCGTTTGTATGCTGGAATGGATTTGTCCATCGCATTGCTTTCTGTTGGTTACATCGTCGGCGTTCGGATTGCCTCGTTTATTTTCTTGGGAGGTGTCTTGGGGTTCGGACTTCTTGTGCCAATGTATGGTCTTATTCATGGCTGGCCAAATTCACCAACCCTCGTCGAAGGGTTTTACGATATCTGGGCTGAACAGATCCGGTATGTTGGTGTTGGTGCAATGGTTGTTGGTGGCGTGTACACGCTCTGGTCAATGAGAAAAACCATCATCACTGGTCTTTCAAAGGCCCTGATCAAAACTGAGGGAGAGACCGAAGAACCACTTCGTACTGAAATCGACTTGCCTCTTGACAAGGTCATCATGTTTTGTGGGTTCCTTGTTCTCATGACCTTCCTGTACTATTGGCACGCCACCGGATCGTTCGGTTTGGCGCTGGCTGGTGCACTTTTCCTTGGCGTTGTCGCGTTCTTTTTCGCTGCAGTTGCCGGTTACATCGCTGGTGTTGTCGGATCTTCCAATTCACCAGTTTCAGGCATGACCATAGCCACGCTCCTATTCACAGTGGCGCTCGTTTGGATTGTTGGTGATTTCATGCTCGGACTGGGCACTGAGGAACTCATGCTGGCAACATTGTTGATTGCAGCAGTTGTTGCCTCATCAGCAGCGATTGCTGGAGACGTCATGCAGGATCTGAAAACCGGACACATGGTTGGTGCAACACCCTGGCGGCAGCAGGTCGCAGAAATCATTGGTGTGTTAACCGGTGCAGTGGTGATTGGACCAACGCTTGCTCTTTTGCATAATGCTTTCCAAATTTCCAAGACTGCCTGTGCCAACACAAATTTGAACCTTGCAGTTGCTGACCAATATGACTGCAGCAACGCACTCTTTGCACCACAAGCTGAGTTGATTGGCGCCATCATCCAAGGTGCTTTTGGTGGAGACCTTAACCTCCAAATGGTAACTTTGGGGGCAATCATTGCCATCGTTTTGATTTATCTCAAAATGCCAGTGATGTCCGTGGCCATTGGAATCTACCTACCATTGGGCCTTTCAGTTCCGATTATGCTTGGTGGAATCATTTCCTTCTTCGCACTAAGAACCGCGCATTACAGAGTGGATGGACGCCTTGACATGATTCCATCCAAACAAGCCCAATCCGCAGCGAAGGAAGTCGAAAACCGTGGCGTGCTCATTGGAGCAGGTTTCATTGCTGGTGAGTCGATCCTCGGCGTGTTCATCGCAGTGTTGATTGTAGCCGACATCCGTTTGCCAGAAATCTTCGGTGTGGTCACCCTCAATGATCTCTTCTCGTTGGTCTTCTTTGGATGGTTCGTGGCTGTGTTCATTTGGCTCGCTACCCGAGCCCTTCCAAAGGGAGGCAATCTGATGAGCGATGCTGTTGTTGTTGCCATGGATGTTGCCTCTCGATTCAAGGCTGCGTTGTTACCTCGTAAGTGATATCGAGGTTGACAGCCAGCCAATCCGATGCACAACCATCAAAGGTCGCCCGTTAAGGCCTTAGAAATGGCAGGGGAATATATGTCCACGAGCATCGAAGAAATTGAAGAAATCGCACGCAAGTGCAGGGTAGAAATTGTGAAGATGGTCTATCGTGCCCAAGCAGGCCACCCAGGGGGTTCATTATCTGAAATTGATCTACTCGCGGCGTTGTATGCCACGCGCATGCGCGTTCGACCATCGGAGCCAAAATGGAGCGATCGAGATCGATTCATTTTGTCTAAGGGTCACGCCTCTCCTGGCATGTATGCCATTTTAGCGGAAATGGGATTCATCAGCCATGAGGATTTGAAATCATACAGAGTTCTTGG
>CALKDX010000038.1 GCA_938084455.1 Candidatus Poseidoniaceae archaeon | reverse complement strand
CGAAGACAAAACCAAATTGCCAGGCGGTTGGAAGCATGAACTTCCTGATTTTGATTCGCATCTTGATGATATAGGCCATATTGAAGAACCAGAAAAAGAATCCTTTTGGAATTTTGAAGAGGAATGAGATGCGCTGACATCGTGGGTAGCGTTCAATATGATCCACTGCAAGCCCTTGTAAACAGAATCGTTGAACACAAGGGATGCCCTTCGTAAACTACAATTGGGAAATTGGTATCCCACAAGCAAGAAGTGGCACCAATGGATGAAGAGTCAACCAAGATCACAGTGAAGATCGCATTTGTGGTTGGCATAACTTTGTTCACTATGGGTTTACCACTTCTCATCATAGGATCCATATCCACAGACGAGGATAGACTCGCAATGTTAATTCCGGGTGCGGTAATGTTTTGCACTGGCATATTCGTGGTGATTGTTACCATCAAGAAAAGACTGGAGTTTGGAAAAAGGGCAACTACTTTGGAGCAGGACCCGGCGAGCAAAATCGTAAGTCAGCGCACGGTTGGCAACATCAACCGTTTTGAAACGGACGATACCACATATCTCATCAAAGATGAAGATTTAACAGATGAAGGCGACATCAACGAACCTTTCTGGGAAATTAATTGAAATGTTACTAAACACAACGGCCCCCCTTGGAGTCCTATGCGACATAGAGGGTACGGTTGTGTACAAATCACATTAGCACTCAGTACGTAAGTTGGACCTCAGAGGCCGTTGCTAAGGCAATAACGCCAGGTGGCCCACTCCACTGAATGTCATCATCTGGCACAATAAGAGCCCCGTCCCCTTCTTGGTGGCCTAGCACCGCTTTTACAGACCCAAAAGAGCAATACAATTCGGCATTTTCGATCAAGACCTTGACGAAACCGGTTACCATTGGCTCATTGCCTCCCATTTCCTGATCTAATTCCTTGAGGTAAGACGCATCAAGCAATCGTGTTCCTGCTGCTGCAAAGAACACACTCACATCGTGTCCATCTTTCACCGCTTGTGCGGCACAGGCAAGGCCGACAATCGATTTCATTGGATCATTTCTTGGCTCGGATACAAACTTGACAAAGACACTCTTTCCCATGGTCATTACAGGACCAATCGGGATATCAACATTCACTCTATACAGACAAGAGACTCATGGCTCTCGCTCAATGCATCAACGCCAGGCATTGTGCGCTTACGCTTATTGCTGGGACTGAGCGTACTGTTCAGCATACTGTTGAGCATACGTTGCAGCTGTTGCTTCGTCATAACCTTGGCTCACGAACTGCTGGTAGTACTGTTGGTACACCGCATTATCCACTGCAGGTGCAGCTGCTGCTGGAGCTGCTGCTCCTGCCGCTTGGGCTGCGTACTGTTGAGCGTAGGTACGTGCGGTCTCCTCAGGGTAGCCCTGTGCGATGAGTTGTTGCACGTATTGTTCGGTAGCGTCAAGTTGAGCGGATCCATAGCCAGCAGAGCTTGCTGCGAAATCCTTGATGGCGTCGTCGCCACCGTCGCCGCCCTTTCGTAGGAACACGAGGGACAAGAGAACGATGATGATGAGAGCACCAACTGCAATGCCGATCGTGGTCGGCGTGATGTTGGCTTCTGAGCCATCGGTATCACCGGTTTGAGCAGGCGCGCTCCATTCTCCATTTTCAAAGGTCCATGCTCCGCTCCAAACACATTCGCCATCGCTGTCGAGGACGAATTCGCCTCCAGCAGCCACAGCATCCACAGGAGCTTCAACGCCTTGACAGGCTGGCAACTGAATCTCAATCCACTTGATTGTGACCCAACGCTCATCATCGCCTTCGTAGATCTTGATGTAGATTCGTTGGCTTTGGGATTTGTTGGTGTACATGTCCTCGAGAGAGAGGGTAAGATCGAATGTCTCTGTGTCCCCAATCTTGTTGGTTTTGTCCCATGCCCCGATGAGGCCGAGGTTGTACTTCTCGACTGCACTGGCATCGAAGTCTTCTGTCACGAAGGCTGCTTCCACATAGACATCGCCGTTCTCGGCTCCTGAAAGCACAGTTCCTGAGATGGTCACTGTATCGCTGTCCACTCGGGATGCGTTGAGGGAAGCGTCAAGTTGGACAACCGGCTCTTCATCCCCGAAGCCATCTGGGACCACGACGAAGTACATTCGGTACTTTTCTGAGAATTTACCAGCCTTGTCATAGACAATAAGCTCAATTCGGATTTGGTTCTCTGTTGTACCGCTTGGATCAACAGTCACGTTGCGGAAGGTGTAAGCCCAAGCCCCGTCACTGGAAGCAGATTCTTCGAAGGTGTGACCATCAAGACTGAACGAATCATCACCGTATGGTGCATCGAAGAGAACCTTCCATTCATAGGTCTCAATGCCACTTCCTTCGAGTGCGTCGAGGTCGGTTGAATTGCTTGCATCAAAGTGGATGGTCACTTCGCCGTCTTCATCAAGGATGATACGGTTGACGTCCCACTCGGTGTTGGAAACGGTCTTGGTTCCAACGTATTCTACGAGATCTGTGTATTCATCTCGGATGTCGATTTCAGCTTCTGCTGTTGGTCGATACTCGTCTGCATACACGTCGTTGGTCTCAACGGTCACCTCAATCACTCGAGAGTGACCAGCATCATCGTGGAGCATCAAGGTGATGGTCCACTGTTCGCCTTGAGCGCAACCTGTTGCGGAGGAAAGGTCAGTCTTACAGAAGTTCATGGTAGGCATAGCATCGGTGATGTGCCCGGTCATACCCGTGGCCATGGTCGAACCGTCCCATGAGGTTGGTCCGGAGACAATCCAATCAGTGTGGAGGGTTTCTGTTGTGGTTGTGCTGTAGGAGAAGGTGAGGTCTGCATCACTCTTCATGTAGCGCAATTCGTAACCACCAGTGCTCGGGTTGATGCCTGGAACTTGATCGTTGATCTTCATGTCCAAGCCGTTACCAAGCGTTCCAAACCCTTCTGGGTATGGTGAAACTTGGTAGGCGAGCATGTTGCCAAGAAGTGGCAAAGTTGTGCTGTCTGCACGCTCTGAGTGGGTTGACACATCCATGGTGGAAACAATGAGTCCACCAGAGTAGTAACTGCAAACACCAAGCATTGTGTCTTGGATATCATCGGCATCACGAATCAAGCGCTGGAAGTATCCGCCGTCTTCCATGTATCCATTGCAGGTTACAGGGACGTTGTTGGCGCTCACTGACTTGGTGTTGAGTACAGCCTGTGCCACGGTCGAATCGGCATCGAAGCCCTGGAAGGCGTTGAGGTCAACGTTGTCCATGAGTGGGTGGTAAGGATCAGCGAAATCAGTGCCTGCAAAGTCAATCCGAGACTCAGGTGTGTTTCGGCTTTGGACATCCAAGCCAAACGGTAGACGGCCTGCGAGACCTTGGTCAACACCGTAGATTTGGCTGCCTTGTGGGCCGAGGTGAGCCTGCACGGTACCACCAGCGGACATGAAGCCCTCAAGGGTGGTCTTGTGTGCGGTTGAGCCCAACTTCTGGTAGTAGCCACGACCACCATTCTCGATGTCCTTGGCCGAGATATCGTCTTGCCAAGGCAGCACGATCTTGTCGTAATGGGTGAACCAACCGGCGTCAAGGTATGTGTCCCAGTCGTTGATGGTGTATTGGGTGTAACTCATACCAAGGATGTCGAGGTCTTCCTTGATGGCGTTGGTTCGGACCGATGTATCCGAAAGGATTGCGACATCCACGTGGTCTGCAAAGGTAGCGTGGAAGTAACGAACGTTTCCTGACGGATTACCGCTTGCCAACTCAGCATCGAAGCTGATGTTGTAGGTGTGTCCGTCCATCCAGCCGTTCCATGGGGTAAAAGTCACATCGATTTTCTGGTGAGAGTCCAAGGATTGTGAAGGACCAGCCGTGGTGGTGTGGGCCATGCTTTGGGTTGTCTCATCATAGATGTTCATGTTGAACGTGTAATCGCCTGCAAGCACACCGTTGGTCGCTTGGAAGGTCCAGTCGTGAGTGAATGAACTGTCGATTGGCATCACACATTCTAGGATTTGGTCGTTCAAGCACGACAGTGTGTTCGGCTTACCGAGGGTGATGTCAACGGATTCAACGTTGAAAATCACACGCTCAATGTTGTTCGAAGTGGAGATTTCACGGCCATTGAACCAAGGCTTACCTGCCGTTGTGTTGTCAAAGATGGACTCGACTTCGATCATGTACACACCAGAAAAGAATTCGTGGCTTGCAATGACATCCACGCTGGAGTCTTCTGCGTCAACGTTGGTGCGGGAAATGGTGTATGCGTTGTCTTCAACGAAAGTAAACTCTTGAAGAGAAATGTTGTTGAACGCAACACCCTTGAAGCCGTCATTCACTCCGTTTCTTCCGTCATCATCAGATTGGAATTCGAAGTTGATGTCGACCACGGAGCCTGACAAGGACATGCACTCATAGCCCCAGTTGATCGAACTGGCGTCCGAAGTGTTGAGGACATACAAGTGGGTCAAGTCGATTGAGGTCGTTGCCACAAGGTCGTTGGTGTTGAAGAACACATTGTAGTTTCCACCGGTTCCATCGGTGCTTGATTCGTCTCCAATGTAAGAGATTTCAGCGTTGTCGATTGGCTCTGAGGCGTTGACGACGTTATCGCCGTTTTCGTCAACTTGACAGGTGCCGTCTTCGTTGTAATCGTTCCATTGACCGACCAGCACACCGGAGTAGGTTGCACCGTCTCGAAGGATATCGAGGGTCATTGCAGCGTAATCGTTCACGTCCACAATCGAGGTACCATCGGAATCAATACCGTAGAAGGTATCTGCATAGTATTCGAAATTCAAGGAAACGAAATCGCCGCTCATCGAAGTCAAGTCAATGTCTGGGATGGTGAGCGTTTCGTTTGCCCATGCGTCGCCGTAGCCGTTCGCTCCGGTGTCACATGGGTGTCCGAACCAGTATGCGTTGTTGTTGAAGATCTTGTCCTGACAGGTGTTTTCGTTGTAGATGACTCCCTTAGGGTTAGCGCTTTCTTCGTATCTGTACCCGTTTGCGCCACCTTCGAAGTCCTCTTCGCACAATGCAGTTGGCGTACCGCAGTACACATCTGATGGTGTTGCAGAGAACACAGTTGCCTTCACGTCGAAGTCAACTTCGGTGTTTCCGTAGTTGTTGGTTGCCACTTCGATGTCAAAGAGACCTTCTGCATACAATCCACCTGGATTGAAGTTTTCAATGCCTTCAACCATTGGGTCGTAGAGGTTGAATGGTGTGATGTAACCCACCAATTCATCGTTTTGCGATTGCTCATCCCAGCTGTTAGCGGAAAGACTTGCGGAAATACGGTAGGTGGTGTCGTTCAACAAATCAGCAGTGATCGAGGTCGTGTACTCTTGACCCGGACCGAGGTTGTTCAGGTTGATTGTGGTTTGTTGGACCTGAGGGTTGGCGAGGAAGGCTGTGTTTTGCTTCCATATCGTCAAGTTGTCGACTGCATATCCGTCTCGTCCTGTCCAACGGCTTTCGTTGTCATCAGAAATCGAACCTGTGAATCCTGTGCGGAAGCGGAAGCGGATGTCGACTGTTTCGCCAGCCCACGGGCTTAGATCGAATGAACCGAGGCCTTCTTCAGTGAAGTTGTTCCATCCGTAGTAGGTGCCTCCGGAATAGATTCCGTAGTAGTAGACTCCTTCAGCAACGCCACCAATGGATTGCTTGTACTGTCGGTCAAGGTCAAAGCCGCCCCAAATGGAGTCGCCAGAAGCACAAGCACCAGAGATGAAGGCCTGCTGCGGGCAAGAGAGAATGTTCCAGCCAGATTCAGCGCTGCCGATCTCAATCATGGCGACGTCGTCCCAGACATCACCAGCAAGGTAGTTTCC
>CALKDX010000037.1 GCA_938084455.1 Candidatus Poseidoniaceae archaeon | reverse complement strand
GGCCCGCAACTCTTCTTCATCGGAAGCAATCACTGAGCATTGACCAACGCCTCCATCGAGATTTACCCTGCCAATGGCAGCAAATGCTAGTTCATCCAAATTGCACTCAAAATCAACATTGGGCAATTCATACCCTCGCAGGTACACTGACATTCGATCGCTAGAATCGAACGTGGATTCCAAAATGAGTTCATTGGGTACCGGTCCAACCGTGACCTCAATTGATTGTGTTTCAAACACCACCTGGTCGGTGCTGCTGAGTTGCCCATCAACGGGTTGTCCAAGTTCAATGCTGATGATTGATTCAGAGCGGGATGAATGGACCGGTGTGCTGTGGAAGGTGTGGGTTCCGGCTTCAACTTCAATGTCGAGTGTCAGGAGTCCTAAGGTCGGGTGTTGGAGTTCAATCGTCACCATGAAACGTTGCTCATTCCAGTTCTCATCTGGCGTCAACATGAACGGTATACCGAGCAGTTCTCCGGGTGCGATCACGACTTGGGACGACCCATTGAGCACCCAACCTGTTGGCAATCCTGATAAGCTCAGTTGCAAAACTGCAACATCGTTGCCATTATTTTCAATCCAAGCGGTTGGCATTCCACCTGCATCGTTGACCTTCCATGTCCCTCGGTGGTCGAGGCTAATGTTTGCCTCTTCTCCGACCCTTACAGGTATTTCTTGAACGATTTGACCTGCACCGTTCCCGTCTGATATTCGAATCCGAAGGACCCCCACTTCCCCTGCTAAGGCATCCTCTGGAGGTGTAACGAACACCGTTACAGTGGTCCTTTGTTTAGGGTTAACCACTTGAGCGTTTTCCGGAACTTCAATCGGCCAACCCGCACCTGCCTTGGCAAACCATGGTGCTTCGGGGTGGTTGCCCAATTGTTCGACATGAAGCGTCAAATTTTCTCCACCCGGGGCAATTGTCAATGATGTGTCTGAGAGGTTAAACCTCCATCCTGATGCATGGCCAACGGTGAATGCAACTGTCGTGTTGGTGACGAGGGTGGACCCGGAATAGAGGTTGAGCACCAAGGTCGCCTGGGTGGTGTACCAGGTGTCACTTGGCACCACAAAATCAACACTCATTGGTGCTGTTTCATTCACTTGGAGCACTTCGGACACCACATCAGAACTGACCCATTGTGTGGTGTCGTTTCCTGCATGGATCACTTCAAAACTCGGGTTGATGGTGAGTGTGTCAGGAGTATTCCCCATGTTGGTGACATTGAAATTGATGGAGACCTCTTGGTTGGGCATAATCGGATCGGTCGTCGTGGTTAATCCTTCAATCAGCCATTGATAGTCAGGCTCTGCTTGAACATCCATGGTGACAAGGGCAGCAACATTTCCTTCCCCTTGGGAGGTCCATGTGAACTCAAGTTCAAACGGAACCAATGCTGGTACTTCTTCTGATAGCACCACATCAACCGTTGCAATTGTTGTTGCCAATGCTCCCAATGTGCGCTCTGGATTGTACACTGTGAAGGCAACTTCAGGCGTTGCGCTCATTGTTGCACCAGCAATAGCTCGAGCGGTGAGGATGAAGGTGTCTTCTCCGTTGCCGGGGTTTTCTAACCTAAGGATGATGGGTTCGATTTCGTTTACGGTAAGAGAAATGGCTTCTCCAGTGGTTGTTGGAAGTGGATCAAGGATGGTCGCCTCAGAGCGGAATACTTGCAAAACGTGCAATGAAATGTTCAATTGGTGGAATGCCTCGGTGGATTCCTCAGCTTCGAAGACATGGCGTTGAGGCACTGCATTGACCGGTAGGGTCAGCGATAGTGTACCTGATGCAGGAGAGTTTGCGGGCCCGTTGGCTTCAAGGTATGTCCCATTCACTTCGAAATCTCCGTTTGCGACCCAAATCCAACCGGTATGGACCATTTGGGCACCGGCCATGTTCCATTGAAGTGTACCATCATTCGGTAAGGTGGTGTCGATGTCCCACGTGATTGTTGTGTTTGGCAGGGTCCGCACATGTGCAGGATCGGACTGGAATTCACTCGAATAGAACATCACCTCCAAGTCTTGGCAGAGGGTCGTTTCACCGCTTCCAATGCATATTGTCAACATGCTTTCCGTCGATGTGCCAAGTTGCACTCCGGAGGGCACTGCTAATTTGGCGAACAACTCAATGTCTTGATTAGGTCCAAGTGTGAGGCTGAATACTTCAGTGCCATCGCTGGTATGGAGGGATGGTGTGCCGCCCCAAGACGGAGCGGTCCAATCAATGGAAGTCGTGCTTTCCTGAGCATTTCCGAGGTTTTCAACCACCAACCATGCACTTGCGTCATGGTTTGGTCGTCCAAACCCGGCTGTGTCGCTCAGGCCTGATGGCCCAACCACCGATAGACCACGGGTCCGAAGAACCTCAAGCGGCAGGCGTAAGGTCGACGAAACGGATGAATCGTCATCCAATACCAGATCAAGGTCGACATAGGAATTTTCATCGCCCAATGCAGAAGATGGGATGGCTGCGTTGAATGTAAGCGCTACGGGAGCATTAGGCGCCAATGTTTGACTCATCGAGGTCCCAGAAGTTGCTGTGAAACTCCACCCACTTGGGAGAGCATCATCGTTGATAGAGAGGGTCCATTCTGCTGTTCTTGAGCCAATTGCAGTGAGGTGCAACGTAACCGTCTCGGATGCTCCGGGAGAAATGCGAATCGCCTCCGTAGGGGGATCAATCCTAGCCACATACGGGTCGAGGATGGTCAAGATGGTCGATGCGTTATTGTTGTCTTTACGTGCTTCTGTGAGGTTGTTGTTGATGTCCAAAAGGAGAGTAAACTCATGCTCTCCCAATTCCGCCGTAAACGTGCTGCTGAATGTAAGTGGTCCACCTTCTCCTGAGGGTGATACAGGTTCGACGTCAGCAAAACGTTCACGTGCGATTTCATTGCCGTTCATTCGTAGAACAACATCAACATTTTCTTGGTTGTCCAGAGTTCCTATGTTCGAAAATTGGCCGGTGACGGTGACTAGGTCTCCCGGATCGGGGTTGGCAGGGTTGAAGCTGATTCCACGCCCATCCGCAAGAGGTGCAAGGTCAGTGACCAACTGAGATACAAGCGTATCGCCAATCAACAAATCGATTGTCCCATCGCCGTCCATATCGGCTGCTGCAGGACTTGCCCACACTCTGTGCGGCATGGCAAGCGGTGAAGACCAAGCATTGTTGATGTCTGCCGATGCTCCAGTGTTTCCGTCAAAGGCCCACAGGCGCATACCGAACGGGACGACCAATTCAGGGGCTCCATTGCCGTCAATGTCGAGCCAAATTGGTGAAGCAACCGCAATTTCATCGTTGTCGTTTCCGTTCCCGCGTTGTAGGTCACGGGACCAGTCCTTGGAGGGAGTTTCGTCGCTGATGTCATGGCATCCAGCCATCCCTTTTCTGTTGAATGAAATTTGTGATTCTGAATACCACGTTACCCAGCACAACCTGTCGTGCAATCCGTCACCGGTGGTATCAACCACCAATGGCTCAGCATCAGCGTAACCATTTGGAGCACGGAAATTGAAAATTTCGTTGGTCGAGGTCATCTCCATTCCAATGTACCTAGCGCCTAATCCTGATGTTCGTCCGTTGGCATCGGTTGGAACGGTAAGGATCATCTCAGGAGCGTCGTCATTGTC
>CALKDX010000036.1 GCA_938084455.1 Candidatus Poseidoniaceae archaeon | reverse complement strand
AGGTGCATTCTTATGCCCGTTCACCTCAACACAGTACATGACTCACCAAGTTCTCCGGTTGCAAACAACTTTGCCGGGTGATTGGATTGAGGCGCTTGTGGGGGCGTTCAAGTTGAATTTGCTGCAAGCTGGTGCTGCATGTGTGGAGCATGAACGCATTCATTCGATGTACAGTTGGGACGGATCGGTTCAATCACAGCACGAATGGAGGGTCAGCGCAACTCTGAGTTCGAGGGTTCTTGAGGGTGTCCTTGAATCCCTTCACGCTCACCATCCCTATGATGTGCCACAAATTTTGACTTGGAGCGTTGAGGCAAATTTAGATTATTCAGATTGGGTTGAAAGTTCGGCTTCGGAAAATCCCGAGGGGAAGTGAAACTTTTCCGAGTCTCGACCGGAAACGGGCCTAGCGAAGGTGTGAAATTTACATTCAAAAACCGGCCTTTATAGTATCCGGCTGAAAATCAACTTTAATGATGCACTGCGCCACTTTTCTGCCTGCCAATTTAACTTGCCAAAACGACCTCACTCCACGCTTGGCAAGGGGATATATTATACACTCTATCGGAAGGCCAATAAAATCCAGCGCGTGAAAGAAACGAGGGGGATATGCAAATGGTCATCGAACACAGTAATACCAACACGCCTAATGACGGATTTGAGGTTGACTTGAGTCAAGAGCATCTTGAACCCATGCTTCAAGAGAACCTCGATCGATTCGTATTGTTCCCGATTCAACACTCTGATATTTGGGAGATGTACAAGCAACAAATGGCCTGCTTCTGGACTGCCGAAGAAATTGATTTGGCTGAAGACCTCAAGGACTGGCAAAACCTCAACGGGGACGAGCAACATTTCCTCAAGCACATTCTCGCTTTCTTTGCCGCAAGCGACGGTATTGTCAACGAAAACCTGGGCGTTAACTTCTCGAACGAAGTCTGCTGGCCAGAAGCACGTGCTTTCTATGGATTCCAAATTATGATGGAGAACATCCACGCGGAAACTTACTCCCTTCTCATTGACACCTACATCAAGGACGAGCAAGAAAAGGATCACCTGTTTAAGGCTCTTGAAACCGTACCATCGGTCAAGCGCAAGGGCGACTGGGCCATGCGCTGGTTGTCTCGCAAGAAGGGCTCCTTCGCCGAGCGACTTGTCGCTTTCGCAGCTGTAGAAGGGATCTTTTTCTCCGGTTCGTTCTGCGCTATCTTCTGGTTGAAGAAGCGCGGTCTCATGCCAGGGCTCACCTTCTCCAACGAATTGATTTCCCGAGATGAAGGCCTTCATTGTGACTTCGCCTGTTTGCTTCACAACAAACTCTTGCGTGGTGCAGGTGCAGCCAAAATCACCCGCATTATCGCAGAAGCCGTTGAAATCGAAATCGAATTCGTCACCAGTGCACTGCCTGTGTCGCTGATCGGTATGAATTCAATCTTAATGGAACAGTACATCCAATTCGTCGCAGACCGTCTTTTGGTCGCTCTTGGCGCAAGTAAAATCTACAACGTTGTCAATCCTTTCCCTTGGATGGAAATGATTTCTATGCAAGGCAAGACCAACTTCTTCGAAAAGCGCGTCGCCGAATACCAAAAGGCCGGCGTTATGGACAATGCATCGCTTGGAAGCGTCCAACAACGCTTCTCAGTTGACGAAGACTTTTGAACCGTACGCGATGAAGAGAAGTTACTGCGCAATCACACAAATGGAGAACTGGAGGAAAAAATATGACCATGCAAGTAGTAAACAGGAAAGGAGAACGAGAGGATGTTCGATTCGATGCAATTCACGAGAAGTTGCGATCCCTCTCACACGGGTTGGACCCAGTTTGGGTTGACCCAGGTCACGTGACCAAGTTGACCATCGAAGGATTGTACGACGGTGTAACCACACGAGAACTCGACCAACTTGCAGCAGAGACGGCAGCCTCCCTTGCGTCCCAGCACCCTGATTACAGCCGATTGGCAGCTCGCATTTGCGTTGACGACCTCCATCGTTCAACCAAGGACACCTTCACCGATGTCATCACCGACCTGCGTGATTACATCGACCCTGAGTCTGGAAAGCACGCTCCGCTGATTTCAGAAGAAGTCTATGGAATCATCATGGAAAACGCTGAGATCCTCAACAACCACATCGATTACAGCCGAGACCACAATTACGATTATTTTGGATTCAAGACCCTCGAACGCTCTTACCTTCTCCGCTTGAACGGTGAGATTGCAGAACGCCCACAGCACATGTTGCTTCGTGTCGCTGTTGGAATTCACCATGCAAACATCACCAAGGCCCTCGAAACATACGATTTGATGAGCCAAGGGTACTTCACCCACGCCACACCGACATTGTTCAATTCAGGCACACCTACGCCTCAAATGTCGTCATGCTTCTTGTTGACCATGCAAGATGATTCCCTCGATGGAATCTACGACACACTCAAGCAGTGCGCTTTGATTTCCAAGTCTGCAGGTGGAATCGGTCTGTCCATCCACCACATCCGGTCCAAGGGTTCCTACATCAAGGGCACCAACGGAGAAAGCAACGGGATCGTCCCAATGCTTCGAGTGTTCAACGACACCGCCCGCTACGTCGACCAAGGCGGCGGCAAGCGAAAAGGTTCGATCGCCATCTACCTCGAACCATGGCACCCAGATATTCTCGCCTTCCTCGACCTCAAGAAGAACCACGGTAAGGAAGAACTCCGGGCACGTGACTTGTTCTATGCGCTCTGGACTCCAGACTTGTTCATGGAACGGGTTGAGCAAAACGCCGACTGGTCCTTCTTCTGCCCGAATGAATGCCCAGGTCTCCAAGACGCATACGGTGCAGACTTCAAGGCCCTCTACGAGAAGTACGAATCTGCTGGCCTCGCCCGTGAAACTCTGCCAGCCCGAACCGTTTGGGACAAGGTTGTCGAATCACAGATTGAGACAGGTACGCCATACATGCTCTACAAAGACGCAGCGAACGAAAAGTCGAACCAGAAGAACTTGGGAACCATCCGTTCATCCAACCTCTGCACAGAGATCATGGAATACACCGCAAAGGACGAAGTTGCAGTGTGCAACCTCGCCTCGATTGCGCTCAACAAGTACGTCGACATGGAGAACCACAGTTTCAACCATCAATTGCTCTATGACGTCACTTACCACGCAACTGGCAACCTTAACCGTGTCATCGATGTGAACTACTACCCAGTTCCAGAAGCACGTAATTCCAACATGCGTCACCGCCCAATTGGTCTCGGTGTCCAAGGTTTAGCCGATACTTTTGCCCTGCTCCAGCTTCCGTTTGAAAGTCCAGAAGCACGCAAACTCAACAAGGAAATTTTTGAGACAATCTACTTTGCAGCATGCACCGCTTCTAAGGATGCGGCCATCGCAGAAGGTGCATATTCGACGTTCAAAGGATCACCAGCCAGCAAGGGCGAACTTCAATTCGACCTGTGGGGTATGAACGATCACAGCGGTCGCTGGGACTGGACCACCCTCAAGAGTGAAATCATCGAACACGGCATGCGAAACTCGCTGCTCTTGGCTCCAATGCCAACTGCGTCAACCTCGCAAATTCTTGGAAACAACGAATGCTTCGAAGCCTTCACCTCGAACCTCTATGTCCGACGAACCCTCTCTGGCGAGTTCATCGTTCTCAACAAGCACCTTGTTCGGGATTTGATTGCGCTTGACCTTTGGAGCCTAAACATGAAGGATGAAATCCTCCGACACAAAGGTTCCATCCAAGCCATTGAAGGAATTCCTGATCACATCAAGGCCCTCTACAAGACCACCTGGGAAATCAAGCAACGCCACGTCCTCGACATGGCTGCTGACCGTGGTGCTTACGTCGACCAAAGCCAATCCATGAACATCCACATGGTGGATGCCAACCCTGCAAAGGTGACTTCAATGCACTTTTACGGATGGAAGCAAGGGCTCAAGACAGGTATGTACTACTTGCGAACTAAGGCAGCAGCAGACGCGATTCAGTTCACTGTTGAAGCCAAGAAGGGCGAAGATCAAACCGTTGGTGGCCTTGCTGACCGTGCTGAAGAAATCTCCAGTCTCGAAGCGATTGCCTGCTCTCTTGACACCCCTGATGACTGCCTAAGCTGCGGTTCATGAGCCCTTGATGATGCGTGCCCGCTTTGTGCGGTGCTCCGTTGCGACCATTTGCTTCCGGCCGTAGGATTGTTTCGTTTGATTGAACTGGTGATGAACATAGATTTTGTTCATTGGCAAGTAAATGAGAATAAATCTAGAAGAATAAATCTATGATTCTCCAAATCATTCTCCTGATGAAACCCCGTTTTTTTCTCATGATTCTTAGACAGAGGATTGAATGTTAAAGATTAGGCCGGACATCAAGTCCAGCATGCTATTGCCTCAAGCAGTGTGTATTGCGTGGCCCAAGGTGGCTAAGACACCCTCGTGGGTCATCTCGGTCATGGTTGGATGAGCGTGGATGGTGCCAGCAACATCTTCGAGCAATGCTCCCATTTCGAGAGCAAGGGTCCATTCACCAACCAACTCACTGATGTGAGTTCCAACGCCTTGGATACCAAGGATTCGATGATCGTCTTCTCGAGCGCAGATTCGAATGAATCCAGCCGACTTCTCAGCCTCTTGAGTGAGGGCTCGTCCGTTTGCACCGAGAGGGAACTTTCCAACGATGACCGGATGGCCAGCGGCTTCAGCCTCTTCTGGTGACAGACCCACTGAGACGATTTCTGGTTCGGTGAACACGATGGCGGGAACGGCAACTGGGTCGTAGGCTCGCTTCTTACCAGCAATGATTTCAGCAACCATCTCGCCTTGGAAGCTCGCCACGTGAGCAAGCATTTCTCCTGAATCACACACATCGCCAATGGCATAGACGCCCTTCATGTTGGTTTCACAGCGTTCGTTCACCTTGACAAAACCACGCTCATCGAGCGCCACACCGGTTGGTGCGAGGGATGCGGAGTTTGGTTTGCGACCAACCGTGACAAGCACCTTGTCGACCACGACGTTCTGCATCTTTTTCTCATCCTTCTCGTTCTTGTCGATGAAGTTGAGCTGAATTCGTCCGTCTTTGGTTGGTTCTGCGCCTTTCGCGAACACACCGAGGTGCGTCTTGATCTTCTGCTTCTTGATGGAAATCTCGAGAGGCCGTCGGATCTCTTTATCGAAGATTGGCAGGACACTGTCCATTGCTTCGACCACAGTCACCTCGGACCCGAGCATGCGGAAGGTGATGCCAAGTTCGAGGCCAATGTAGCCGCCACCGACAATCGCCACATGCTTTGGAAGCGTCTCGAGCGAGAGTGCTTCTCGGGAGGAAATGACATGTTCATCATAAGGCATGAATGGCAATTCGATTGGGACAGAGCCGTTGGCAAGGATGACATGTTCTGCTTGGACAATGATTGCATCTTTACCTTCGCCAATTTTGACGGTCTTTGCGTCTTGGAATTCAGCCCATCCGTTGATGAGTTCGGCTCCTGCGTTCTTGAGCAGATGTTCAACACCCTTGTTGAGTCGGGTGACGATGTTTTCCTTCCATCCAACAAGGTCTGCCATGTTGAGTTCAGCAGGGCCTGGAATCGAGATGCCCATGTGACCTTCTTTGGCAGCGTGCTTGGCCAGGTCGTGGAACCTGTGCGCTGCATGAATGAGGGCTTTGGAAGGAATGCAACCACGGATAAGGCAGGTGCCTCCGGCTTTTTCACCCTCTACGATGATGGTTTTGAGGCCAAGTTGGCCTGCACGAATTGCAGCGACATAGCCACCTGGGCCAGCGCCGATGACGAGAACTTGACACTTCTTTGTCTCCATATCAATCAGGCCTCACATGAAGATGGTCGCTGGGTTCTCGAGGTAGGTTTTGACCAATTGAACCAGACTTGCGCCATCGTGTCCATCGACCACTCGGTGGTCCCAAGATGAAGAGAGGTTCATCATTCGGCGAATCACGACTGCTCCGTTGCGGACCACTGCTCGGTCTTTGGCGTTGTGAACACCGAGAATGCCGACTTCTGGCTTGTTGATGATTGGCGTTGCACCAAGGCCACCAAGGCGGCCGAGGCTGGTGATCGTGAAGGTGGAACCAGTCAGGTCTTCAACGCCTGCTTTTCCGTCTCGGGTTGCGCTCGTGACACGCCCCATTTCTGTAGCGGATTGCCAAATGTCCATTGCTTCAACGTGTTTGACAACAGGGACAAACAGTCCACGGTCAGTTTGCGTTGCGATGCCGAGGTTGATGGCTTCGTGTCGGGTCACGACATTGGCTTCATCGTCGTACAGTGCGTTGCACTCTGGGCGTTCAGCGAGTGCCTTGACAAGTGCTTGCATGATGAAAGGCAAGTAGGTGAGTTTTGGTGCTCCTTCAGGACGGGTTGCGTTGAGGTGCTGTCGAAGTTCTTCCAAAGCGGTGACATCGACTTCTTCAAAGTAAGAGAAGTGAGGAATGGTCGAGTACGAGGCAATCATTGAGTCTGCAATCTTTCGTCGCAATCCAATGACCTTCATGGCCTCTGTTCCGTTCAGTTCAGTTCGCGCACGCCCGCCCACTGGTGAGGAGCGGCTTGCGCCTGATGCGCCGCCGGCAATGTGGGTGTCCAAGTCAGCGTGGCTGATTCGACCTGCTGGGCCGGAGCCAGCGACATGGTCCAAACTGATGTTTGCTTCACGGGCTCGTTGACGCACAGCAGGACTTGCCAGTGCTTTGGTGCCGGGTGCACGAGCGACAGCAGCCGCTGCTGGTGCAGGGGCTGGGGCAGGTGCCTGTGCTGCCTTTGGTGCAGGCGTTGGAGCAGGTGCTGCTTCTTCCTTTGCAGGGGCTTCTTCCTTCTTAGCGGGTGCTTCTTCAGAAGCTGATGCGTTTCCAGCACCATCGACTTCGAATTCAATGCAGACAACGCCAACGGGGAGAATATCGCCAGCTTCACCAATCACCTTGGTGACCTTACCATCCACTGGTGATGGGATTTCGACGGTTGCTTTGTCGGTCATTACGGATAGAATTGGATCGTCTTCTTTGACGACGTCACCAACGGCGACCATCCATTCTACAACTTCGCCTTCGACGACGCCTTCTCCGATATCTGGCATTTTAAATGCAAATGTTCCCATATTCATTCCTCCTGTGTTTTCTTTATTGCTGCGGCAATTCGTTCTGGACTGGGAAGGTAATCCCATTCCGTGGTGTGAGGGAAGGGTGTGTCCCATCCGGTCACTCGAGTGATTGGTGCTTCGAGGTGGTAGAAGCATCGTTCTTGGATTGATGCGCTCATTTCAGCACCAAATCCACTTGTCTTTGGGGCTTCATGGACGATGACGCATCGGCCTGTTTTCTTGATCGAGTTGACCACGGTGTCGCGGTCCCAAGGCACGAGCGTTTGAAGATCAATCAGTTCGCAATCCACGCCTGAATCCTTGATGGCTTGTTCACAAACGTGGACCATGGTTCCCCAGGCGATGACGGTGCAGGCTTCGCCTTCACGAACAATCCGTGCTTCTTCGAGCGGGACGACAAAGTGGCCTTCTGGCACTTCAGCATCTGGGTGGCCGCTCCATGTCGGTACGTTGTGTGGGTCGCCGTAGAACGGTCCACGGTAGCATCGCTTTGGCTCAAAGAAAATTACTGGGTCGTTGCATTCAATCGCTGCGGTCAACAGTCCCTTAGCGTTGTATGGCGTTGAGCAATAGACCACTTTCAATCCAGGTGTGTGGGTGAATTGTGCTTCTGGAGATTGGGAGTGGTGGTGTCCACCTTTGATGCCGCCTCCAGCAGGTGTGCGGAAGGTCAACGGTGCGGTGAACTCGCCACCGGAGCGGTGCCGAACCTTTGCAATCTCGTTGACGATTTGGTCGTATGCAGGGAAGATGTAGTCTGCGAATTGAATTTCTGCAACAGGGCGAAGACCGTTGAGTCCCATGCCCATGGCGATGGCAGCGATGCCACCTTCTGCGAGAGGTGAGTCGAAGACTCGGTGTTCGCCGAACTTCTTTTGCAAACCATCTGTGACTCGGAACACACCGCCAAAGAACCCGACGTCTTCCCCAAAGATGACGATGTTAGGGTCCTTCTCAAGTTGGACCTCGAGCGCTGAGTTGAGTGCTTTGATCATGTTCATGTCTGCCATCATGGTCACCTCACTTGCCGAGTTCCTCTCGTTGTTCTTGGACGTGCCAAGGCACAGTCTCGTAGACTTCAGTGAAGATGGTTGAGGCAGGCGGGTATGGTCCGCTGGCCAAGTCGCCAAATTCACAAGCAGCCTTGTAGGAGGTCATGACTTCATCGTCGATTTTCTGAGCCAAGGCCGCATCGCGCTCTTCGTCCCACATCTTGTTCTGGATGAGGTGATTCTTCAATCGAGCGATTGGGTCGCCACCAGGCCAGCGTTCGAATTCGTCACTTGGACGGTAGGCTGAGGGGTCATCGGAAGAGGAGTGTGCACCAGCTCGATAGGTGTAGACTTCGATGTGGGTGGCGCCAAGACCAGCGGCGCCTCGGTCGCGAGCCCACTTTGTAACGCTGTAAAGGGCAAGGAAATCGTTTCCATCCACCCGAATGGATGGAATGTCGTAGGCCAAACCACGCTCTGCGAAGGTGCGGCCTCCGGTGGCAAGGTTGGCGTGGGTCGAAATCGCCCATTGATTGTTGACCACATTGAGGATCACCGGGGGTTTGAATGTGGATGCAAAGTTGAGTGCGTAATGGTAATCGCCCTGTGCGGAGGTTCCATCACCGAGCCAAGAAATACAGACTTCATCATCGCCCTTGTATGCACTTGCCATAGCCACACCAACGGCTTGAGAGAATTGGGTTCCAACAGGTGAAGAGATGGAGATGAACCGTCCTTCTTTCCAGGTGTAGTGGACCGGCATTTGGCGTCCTTTGACGTTGTCTTCGGTGTTGCCGATGCAATGGCAAATCATACTGACCATGTCTCGTCCACGGACGAATTGTGCGCCGGGTTGACGGTAGGAGGGAAAGACCCAATCTTGAGTTTCGAGCGCCATAGTTTGAGCGATGGCAATGGCTTCTTCACCGAAGGATCGCATGTAGAATGAGAGTTTCCCAGTTCGCTGCATCTTGATCATTCGATCGTCAAAAATACGCAGACGCATCATGTATTCGAGGCCCTGGATGAGGGTCTCAGCATCGAGGTTAGGGTCCCATTCGCCACTGGCGATGCCGTTGTCATCGAGCACCCGCACCAAACCGACGGCATGTGGCACGGTGTCTTGTGCCGAGCACGACAAGGGGTCAGGTCGATTCAAATCGCCCGGTTGTTCCTTGAATTTACCGCCAAAATCCGCTTCGTCACCCGGTCGGAACGGAGGTCGCCCGATGGTGTACGGCGTGGTGGTGGCTGTCACTCTCTCGGTCATTGGTTCACCTCATTCCATCCCGCTCTTAAGGTGTGCCGGTGCTTCGTCTGCTTGGTTGGCAACGTAGACATAGGCACCGGGCATTGATTCCGTGTTGTTGGGGTCTTGCGTTTTGCGCAGCAGAAGGCCGGCTTTGAAGGATGAACGGACAAGTGGTCCGCTGGCTATGCCTGAAAATCCGATGCTGATGGCGTGTTGGGCCCATAAGTCATACATTTCTGGCTCGGGAAAGCGGTCGACGGTCAAGTGCCGCTCTGAGGGTGCGAGGTATTGGCCAATGGTGACAAGGTCGACACCAGCACTTCGCAACAAATCGAGTGCTTCGGTGATCTCTTCATCCGTTTCACCGACGCCAACCATAATCGAGGATTTTGTCAAAATGTCTGGTCGCAGTTGCTTGGCTGCACGAAGGATTTCAAGCGATTGGGAAAATGATGCTCGGTGGTCTCTGACCGTTGCATCCAGCCGTGGCACACATTCGACGTTGTGAGCAAACACGGAAAGAGGGCTGCCATCGAGAAGGTGAGCAAGGGCTTCGTGATCTCCAGCAAGGTCTGAGCACAGCAGTTCGAGGGTGACGTTGGGTTGTCGATCGTTGACCGCTTGTATGCATTGCTTGTAGTGGTCTGCTCCGCTGTCGGGTAAATCGTCTCGGTTGACCACGGTGATGACGGCGTGACGCAAGTTCATCGATTCCACAGCATTGGCCAGGTTTTCGGGCTCTTCAAGGTCGAGCGCAGGCGGCGTTTTGATGGTGCCAACCGCACAGAATCGGCACCCTCGGGTGCATTCTTGGCCGGCGATCATGAAGGTTGCATCCCCGCTTGCCCAGCAGTCGTGTATGTTTGGGCACCGTGCTTCTTGGCATACGGTGTGTAGGGTGTTGTCTTTGACAGCCGCTTTTGTGCTGTTGTAAATGGCCTGCTGCTCGCCAGATGGCAGAGCCGTTCTGAACCATGGAGGCAGCCGTTCTCGCTTTGCTTTTGGACGGGCAGCAGGAGGCAATCGTTCGGCCATCGGGAGTGGTTTTCCAGACATTCCGCTCTCCCCTCTGGTTTTGCCCACGCCTTGCCCATCAAAAAGGTGCGCCGTCAAGGCTGTATCGCCTGTTCTGCTGAATGTTTACCAGACGCATATCCGTTTTGGCAATGAACGAGCATTGATGAGCAATGAGCGTAAGGCGTGGGTATGGCGAAAGGTGTTGCGCTCGTGACCGGAGGTGGACGCCGCATTGGGGCGGAAATTGTTCGCTCATTGATCCGTGCCGATTGGTACGTGCTGATTCATGTTCGTTCATCAAAAGACGACGCTCTTGAATTGCTAGCAGATGAACAAACCCATTCCGCCGAACAACCCGCAGGCGAGGTGTTGGTTGCAGACCTCTCAACCGATGAAGGATTAGCCGATCTCATCGAGGGTGCAAAGAGGGTTATTTCAGAGCAAAACGCCCAAGGTCTAGGCGTGCTTGTCCACAACGCCTCAATCTATACAACGAAAGACTACGAGTCTGTTTCGCTGGAAGAGTTGCGATTAAACATTCGAATCCATCTCGAGGTACCTTTCCTTTTGACCCAAGGGCTGACCGCCCAATTAAAGACAGGTTCAGGTTGTGTCATTGGCATGATTGACACATCGCTCGGACGAGCTTGGGACGGACTTTCCCATTACACCTCAACAAAAGCAGGATTGCGTCAGTTGATGATGAACCTCGCAGGCGATTTAGCACCTGATGTTCGAGTGAACTGTGTTGCCCCTGGTGCTGTTTTGGCCGCTGATTGGGAGGCCGAACATTTCGCTTCTGTGATCGAACGGGTGCCGCTCGGCCGGGGTGGTGCCCCAGAGGATGTGGCGAAGGCCGTGATGTTTTTGACAGAATCAGCGTATCTCTCAGGCCAAGTCATCAACGTCGATGGCGGCTGGTCCGTTGCTCCTTAAGCCATGCTTGCTAGGGGTTTTCTTCAAAACATGTGGTTTGCTCGGCTGAGGTGCAGGGGTGGCTGAGGTGGTCAAAGGCGCCGGGCTTAAGATCCGGTCCCGTATGGGTTCGTGGGTTCGTATCCCACCCCCTGCACTCCTTTTTTTCTTCAGATATTCTCCCCCTCGTAGAGGGGGTTTGTGTGAACAAACAATGCAAAACCGTTTAACACTCGGTCGGGCAGGGCAACCCGGTGAACACCTTGATGACCTCTCACTCTTCCACATCCGGTCGATTTTTGGCCCTTTTGCTCACTGTCATCATGCTTGGCGGTCTGGCACCGCTTGGATCCAACCCGGTTCCGGCATTTCCAAGCGAGGAAGTGCTCGAAGAACCTGTTGAGCCAATGAACTCAGCATCTTCCTGCTTTACTTGCCAATCCTACGACCTCTATCTCGATGAGATGAATTCAGAAAACGGTGGCGACGGATCCATCACCACACTCGAACCGGCCGGTGCTCACCAAGAGGAAAGCGCCCTCGGAGGGCTTGAATTCCGCAGCGCAGAAATGATTTCTGACCTGCTTGTCTACGGTCGAGACAACACCGATAAGGTGACATTGAACCTCTTTTTACAATTCAAGGGCACACAAGGTTCCACAGCCGATGTGACCTACTCGTTGAAATCGGGTGACTCAGAAATCGATTCAGTTTCCGAAACTTTTGACGATCCATGCACCGGGGGCACCTTTGGAACAAGTTCCTGTTCATGGACGCAAACCATCATTGATTTTGACGTCCCATCCGACGGATTCACCGTTGCCAACGGAAAACAAATCCGCCTTACCGTCGATGCTCAAGCCACATGCGAAGGCAGCGGAGGCGGTGGCATTGGTGGAGGAAATTGCGAAGTCAATGTCGCCTACGGTGATGTTGAACAAACCAGTGGTTACTCAAAACTTGAGATGAAGGCAAACGCCCTCGCAAACTCGGTCGTGAAAGTCCACAAGCCTGGTGGCGGTTTCCTTGACCCAGAAGTGACAGAATGGTCGCCGAATCATCGCCCTGAGTTCCGTGACATGCAGTTCTCGGTTGATGTTCGAGATGCCTTCGGACGCGACGACATCCAAGGCGTCGATCTCGTGATGACAACGCCAAACGGCGCAGGAACAGTCTTTTCCAAGTCCTTCGATGATGATGATTTGAAACTCGATAACAACGGCCTTGTCGGGAACTTTACCTACACATACGAAGCGGGAATTGACGCTGGTGAGTATCCAGTGCAACTTGAAATCAGCGACGTACAAGGCCACACCTTGGTGTTTGAACACAGCGGGCTTGAATTCGTTGAGCACGATATTTACCTCACTTTGCCAAACACTCAGCCTGATGTTGTGTTGATTGCACCGGGCCAAACTTCGATTATTGAGTTCTTAATCGAACACACGGGTGCAAGCTCATCGCAACTTGAAGTGAGGTTCGACCTTGCTCGCTCTCTCCCTTCAACATGGTCTGACCCAGTATGGGACCGTACGGACAAGAATTACCCATTGTCCGGTGGCGGCGATTTCTACCGTCCACAGTTGTCCATCGAAGTTCCAGACGGTGACTTGACCTCTGCCCCAAACACCCTCGAGATTGAAGCACGGGTTTACGCTGAAAACAATGAGGGCATTATGGTCGAAGTCGAGGTTGAAACGATCATCCTTGATATCGAAGAATCAGATGTCAACGCTCCACCTCGAATCGCAGTCTTTGAAGACGATGAGCATCAAAAACAAATCGCAGACTCAACCCGACCAGAAGCCTATGACGAAACGCTTTCGCATTACGTCGATTCAGGCGATGTGAGCGGGGATTTCTTCATTGATATTTTCAACGCAGGATTCGTCACTGACAGTTTCAAGTTGCGCGTAACCGATATTCCTGATGCTTGGCAGTACAAGTTCTACGACAATGAAACTGGTTTGGAACTTGAATCAGAAGGCATCCTTTTCTTGACTCCTGACGTTGGGTCGCACCAAATTCTCACCGTGCGGATGGATGTGTTCCCACCTTCAGAGCGCAGCGCCCAAGACATCGGCATGGTCGACATTACAATTTCAAGCCAAGGCGATTCAGAACTGACCACCAACGTTCAGTTTACTGTTCATCGCACCTTTGGCGTCCTCGTGGAAGTGATTGCTGATTCAGACAGCGGAACGCTTGGAAATGTGGGCCCGGTCAGTCCAGGCACGGAATTGTGGTACAACCTTCGCATCACCGATTCAAGCGACACCCTTGGTCAAACCACTTGGCGAATCATCAACCCGTCAGACCTTGACCGCAATAAGGAACAAGACACGGATTATTCCTCTTGGGATTACACAATTTCCAACGGCTCAGAATCTGATATCGTGGTTGTTTATCTTGAATCGGACCAATACGCCGATCTCAAACTGAGTTTAGAACTCGGTGATAACGTCGAGGCCGGCAACCATACAGTCTACGTACGAGTGGTCGAAGAGGGTGTTGATGCTCAAGATGCTCGTTACTTTGACCTCCCCGTTACCGTTCAAGTTCGCGAAGATGTCCAACCAGGGCGCCTCGTGATCACTGATGCGAGCAGCTCTTTGGTTCGCTTCACCTCTGCTGAATTCCAAACTGTTGAATTTATCATTGAAAATGAGAACAATATCCCGCTTGATGTCGTGATCACCCTCGAAGAACCATTGGGATGGGATGCATTGATTCGCGCCTCCTCAGACCAAACGGGTGGCAGTTTCCTCTTGCTCACCCTTCCAGCCTATTCGAGCAAGGATTTCTCACTGGCCATCACCCCTCCAAACAACCTCAAGAACGGAGAAACGATTGAGTTCAACCTCATTGTGACACCAATGGATGAAGAAGTGCCTTACGATGTGGAATACACTCAGAGCAGCAAGCACATCTTCAGCACGGCGTGTGAAGGGGCATCATGCCTGCTGAATGAAATCGTCAACCCTGAGAAGCAAACGCTCGCACTTGGCGCAGGTCTTGCTGCCGTGTTCATCTTCGCTGTCTACCGACGAGGCCAACTCTCTGGAAACATATACGAAGATGAGGAATTCCAACCCTTTGAAGAGGACATTGATGCAACGGTCGAAAAGGACATTCCACCAGTGGTTCTTGAAGAAGAAGAGGACGACGATCTGGAACTTTTGGACGAACTCGACTCCCTTTGAGTTCTTAGCGTTCAAAACCGCTCACTTTTCGGGCGACTGCGAGTTGTTTTCTCTGCGCGACGGATGCCCATTTCACCGCTAAAAAAAGAGCATTGTATGAACATCGTACCATTTCCCTTATGAGGCATCAAAACAGCCCGACATCTGTGACAACCATGCGTACGCCTTCTTCCCCCTCGAAGCCGCACTCTCAATGGCAAATTTTGGAGCACCGCGACAGCATCAAATCTGTGGCGCTCGTTGCTCTGATGTTGTTCTCAACTTTTGCTTCAATTCAGTACGGTACGTACGATGCCCTTGCGGCGAGTGACCAGGATGGGGACGGCCTCACTTACGGTCTCGAGTACCTCATGAACACACAACCCAACGATCCCGATTCCGATAACGACGGCCTGCCCGATGGGTGGGAATGGCAGTACGGTCTTGACCCCCTTTCGAGTTCGGGTGGCGACGGTGCTGTCGGTGACCCCGACGGTGATGGCATGTCCAATCTTCAGGAATACACCTACCTCCAACCCACTTCATGGGACATTGCAAGCACCTCAGGTGTGCTTGACAACGGTGTCTGGTGGAACGGCACTGTGCCAGTCAATGACTGGGACGAAGAAAACGCCCTTCAATACAACCGGCCCGGCTGTGGTGACAGCGGAAACGACGGAACCGGTTCAGTGATTCTTTGCGATGAAGATCCAGTCGGAAACATCTGCACCAACGGCTTTGATGATGACAAGGACGGCTTTGTCGACTCGGCCGACCCAGACAACGATGGCGATGCAGATTGTTCATCCAACGACGACGACGGGGACGGCATCGAAGACGAAGACGTTGCTGGATGGGACACAGACGGCGATGGTATGGACGATGGCTGGGAAGCTGCAAATGGCCTCAACGCAACAAATCCAACCAACGATGACGGGCCAAACGGCGACCCCGATGGCGATGGGCTGACCAACTTGATGGAATACGTCAACCCTACATGGACCACAATGTGTGGTGCATCACCCTGTTTCCGCAACGGGCCTGATGGCTTGGTGACTGAAACCACTTCACCCTGTGACCCAGTCAATGGTGTTGGACCGGGTGGTTGTGCGACCTTCACGGCCGAAGTTGACGGCATCACCTCAACCAACCCGCAACGGGCAGATACAGATGGTGACGGGCTGAACGATTCTTTGGAAGCGTTGACCCTGCTTACCGATCCAACTTCATCAGATACAGACGGCGACGGCATCAACGACGGTGTCGAAGTTTATGGTCAATACGGAAACCCTGCTCAAGCAACCGACCCACGAAACAACAACACCGATGGTGACGCTTTCGATGACGGGGAAGAAGACCTCAACTCAAACGGCGTGGTCGACCCTGGTGAAACAGACCCGACTCGACGAGAAGATTCTGGTGATGAAGACAACGACGGCATTCAAAATTGGGAAGAAAACCTCTCTTGCACCTTATGGGACATCGCAGATACAGATTTCGGCGGCATCAATGATGGTGATGAGCGAAACGTCTCTCACGGAACCGACCCTTGTGATTCACTGGTGAATTTCGAAACCACAATTGTCACCTTCAACAACGGCAATGGCCAACTTGACGTTGCAGACGGCAGTGGATTCAATCCAGCAGGAGGTGTGGGTTGGTTCAACATATCGGGTACATGGACGCCGTTCGCCTATTCGACGGTTGTCAACGACGTTGTCCAAGGGGTCTCAATCTCCCCAGGCACAGCAACTCAAGTTTCGAACCGCAATGGTTCGTTCTGCCACACCGCTGCGACAGCAGACGGAAGCATCGCCAACACCCGTCAATACTGTGACGATGATTATGCAGACAGCGACGGTGACGGTCTTGCGGATTGGCAAGAACTGCTCGGCACCTTTGGTTGGTTCTCCAACCCTACGCTTGTTGACAGCGATGGTGACGGTGCAAATGATTTCGATGAAGTCTTTGGCAACACGGATCCAAACGAGCCGTGTACAAATCTGCTTGATGATGACGAAGATGGGTTGAACAATTACTTCGAAACAAGCACGGGATGTGACCTTGTGTACATCGGTATTAACAACGGATCAACCGATGTGTGGGTCACTGATGACGCTCAAGCAGACACCGATTCTGGTGGTGTGGCAGACCGGACCGAATACTTCGATGGCACCAACCCCGAAAACGATCCCGCCGACGACCTTCTCCCGTCCGACTTCGATGGCGACACCATTCCTGATGCAGTTGAAAACCAGACTGGGACAGATTGGACCAACCCAGATACCGACGGTGGAGGTATGATTGATGGATTGGAATGCACACAGGAATTCTGGGTCATTAACTGCCTCGGAAGTCCGTTTGACCCCTTCGATCCAAGCGACGATTTGGTCGCTTCTGAAGTCGTCTTCTGGGCCAACAACAGCACCGGTGTGGTCGATTTGGACGCCACTCAACGCTGGCGACAATACACCAACGACTTCTACACAGGTACCGCCTATGCTCACATCGCTGAGGTGCACCCTGCTGAAACTGTGATTTTGCCTTCTTCCAACTTCACCCATCTCGCAGACATGGCCTTCGCCAACGACACGGTCGAATGGATCATCACCTACAACAATCCGCCAGTCACAGGAGGGCTGGCACTGCCCGCTTCATGGTCGAACATGTCGTTTTATGTCGACCCGGCCGGAGAACTCGATCGTTCCAATGACACGCACAATGTCAACATCATCGCTGGACCGATTCAAGAAATCTTCATTCAACAACCTGAGTTTTACTTTGATTGGGCCACGCTCGCTTCAACCACAGTTCCCGGACAAGGCTTCGCCTATGAATTGGCGACCCCTCCACAAATGAGCAATTTGAGTAACCCGCTTTCCTCGTTGTTCAACGTCACCAACGCCGTGATCACGGAAGCCGGAGCAACCAATGCGTATGACAGCGCTTTGGCCTTGCAGACCTTCCTCACAGACGGAAACGCAACAACAGAATTCAAGCGCAATTACAACGGTTCAGGAATTCCATCCTCGGAAGACCTTAGCGTTGTTCTCATCGAAGCAGCCAAACAAGGAACATGCAATGAATTCAACACCGCGTTCGTCACCATGGCCCGCCTTGCTGGACTTCCTGCACGCTATGTCAGCGGATTTGCTGGCGGCACTTGGAACGGTGATGGCTATGCAGTCTTCCCAGAAGATCGAACCACTTGGGGTGAAGTTCGCCTGCAGCAGAACAGCGCTAACGGAAACACTGACCTCGGTTGGATTGCGTTTGACGCATGCCCACCTGCGGAAGAGATTGAGATTGTCAATCAGACCATCTCCTCGCTTGTGTGGGACCGAGACCTCACTTCCTCCCTCAACGTGACAGGCCAACTGCGTTTTGTCGAAAATGGAACACCAATTCCTGACTTGCCGATGGTCGGCTACCTCGTACCGCTCGCTGAAGCTGGCGGCGTACCCGGACCTGCAGCGGTTCCAGGTTACGAGATGGGCGCCGTGATTACCGATGAAAACGGTACCTTCGAAATCATTGGCAATCCACTCGAACCGGGTGCACCAGGTATCCATCGGATTGTCATCAAGCACCTCCAATCAGGGTATGTTTCTGAAGACGGTATCATCTTTGATGGCTTCATCAACGTCACCGATGATTCCCTCATCAACCATACGGGGCCAAACGCCATCGACGCTCCTGTTGTAGGTGCTGGTGCGACCACAATCATCACGGGAACCCTCTCTCTGGAGAATGCCCCAATGAATGTCATCGCCTCGATTGCAGGCCAAGACACGGTGCCTGAGGTCTGGTTGACCTACACCTCTTCGGTCGAAGGACTCGTGAACATGACCACCAGCATAGGATTTGGTGGGGAATGGAGTTTCGAAGTTGAGTTGGATCCTTTGGAAACAAAAACCAATCTTTCAGCCACCCTTGGTTTCTCAGGCTGGCAAGACACATCAGAGCCATCGATTACCCCAATTCAGTTCCACTTGTTGCCTTCCACGAAGGCGATTGTACTGGATGTGCGTGACGCACCAACCCTCACGGCTACGCTTGAAGGGCCGCTCTCCAACAACAGCATCATCCTCATCGACGACAACATTTGGGTCAATGGTTCAGCAGTGACCTCCGGCGCAAATCCTGTGTCGATGCTTGGGAACCTCTCGTTCTCGATGCGTTCAAATGGCAGCGGAACCGATTGGATCGAAATTTTCAACCAAACGGTAAACGGCACCTTCTCTGTACAGCACTTCCTTACAGCGGGTGTCGCTCAAATCAGTGCGGGTGAAATCGAATTGCAAGTTCGCTTCTTCCCGGACTCAATCGAAGCAACAGACGACGCTAACATGTCTTCAGGCGCCCCGTATCTCTTGCGAGGTTGGCTTCAATTCAGCACTCAATCAGTGTCTCAATTGAGAGGCACAGAATCAGTGGTTCTGGTTTCGATGACCGATCACCGAGGGGTTGACACTGATTTGCTTGCTTCAGGCAACTTCGACTTCACCTTCAACGGGACTTGGGTCAACACGACCGTCGACCCAGAAAGTGAAACCATCACCTTGAACTGGTTCCTCGATGCTGACATGTATGCTGGCGACTACCTCCTTGACATCAGTTTCAACGGTTCAGACTTGTACCAGGCCTCGATTGGGCAAGGGTCTGTACGGGTTGCTGCTGAAGTGGATTGGAACATCACGTTAGCGCAAGATTGGACTCACATTGGCAATTCTTCCTACATTTTCGGAGATATTTTCGATGCTGTTCACACCAACCGTAAGGTGCTTGGCGACAACATCACCATGCTTTCATTGTTCATGACCACCCTTGAGGGTGCTCCAATTGACTTGTCTCAAGGTCTGTTGAACAACACTACGAGCGAATACAACCTGAGCTTTACCGTGCCAACCACCAGCGCTTCGAACGCCTACGACTTTATCCTGGACATGGATTTCGACTCACAGGCACCTATTGGAGGAGCGTACTATCGCTATGTTGACACAACGGTCCCACCGGCACTTCCGATTCCTCCTGGGACCCTTGTCGGGTTTGAATCTGAATTCGTCGTCTCAACCGAACGGAGAAATCTCATTGTGGAAGTTAACGGTACAATTGATTTCAACGCGACCATCACCGATGTTGCGGACGATTCCAACGTGAGTGATGCATCAGTGGAGTTCATCTTCGACTATGGCAATACCAACGTCTCCATAGGCACAGCGATCAGCGATGCTGCTGGATTTGCAGGCGTGGGCTGGACCGCATCTGGAATTGCACCTGGTTATTACGACGTCCTGATGATTGTCTACGACGACCTCACCGACCCGTTGGCAACCGGTAATTCAAGACGAACAGGGAATTCCACACTGGTCAACCTCACCGTCCAGGTGCCGAGTGATTTCAGAATTGATAGCGTTCCAAGCACCGTCACTGCGGGATTAAACTTCAATGTCCTAGGGCAAGTGCTCGATGGTGACGACGCCTCTCGTCCGTTAATCGCTCCGGTTCAAATGAGCGCCTTTTGGCTCAGCAATCCTGATGAATTGTTGGTTCCAAATTACCAGACCTCTCCAAATGGTACATTCAACATGAGCATCCCAACCGATACTTCTGGAAACGGAACCGTCCGTGGAAACAAGGTGCTTGTGCTCTCGGTTGTTGAAGGCTCTTCACCGTTCTACCTCACCGCAAGCACACAAAATGGCATCTTGGTCATGGGTGTCTCTCGGTTTGAAAACATACAACCACTCAATCCAATCCTCGTCAACCGTGGCGATGAGGTGAACATCAGCGCTCGACTTGTTGAATCGTCCAACCTCTTCCTCCCGTTAGGGTCCTATGATGTGGACATTGAATTCCATGAAACTTGGTTGCCCGGAACACAAACCGATGGCGGAGGGTTTGCCAATTTCACCTACTTGATTCCGACAAGCCATCCGCTTGGACTGATCAACGTGAACTTGGTGTTCAACGGTTCGTCAGACCTTCTGGCGACCAACGTCAATCTTTCATCGATTACCATCCGGTCAACCACCATCTTGGTCGTTGACCCAATTGCGGCAAATCCAGTTGCTGGTACTTCGTTCAACGTCAGCGGAACAGTGCTCAGTGACAACAACTCCGGCCTAGAACAACGGGATGGATCGCTGCTTCCTGCGAACATCCTGTTTGCCGTGAACGACCAGCCAGTTGGCTTCACGGTGAACGGTGGAACCGTTGGCGTCGGTGGAGTTTGGAGCGCTACCATTACGCTTGGAGCAAGCTTCCCAGCAGGCAACAACACCATCGCCGCCACCTACATTCCGAACGTCAACTACTATGTTGGTTCAACAGCGAATGAGACGTTTGACAGCAGAGGATTCACAACGCTGCTGTTCGTCAAGCCAGCCCTTGATGGAATTGGTGCACCCTCGCTCAACGACCGCACAGAACGCGGAACGAATGTGTCCTTCCAAGTGCTTCTGAGGGACAATACGGATACTCCAATTGGAAACCAAACCCTCTTGGTGAGTCTACCAGGACTCACGCCTTCGACCTTCACGACCTTCGCTAACGGTACCGCAGCGGGTACGATTGCCGTGCCCTTCAACCTCTCAGTCGGTCCGTCTGACATCCATGTGGAATTTGGTGGAATATCTGGTACTACCGGTCTCATTGGCTCAAACGCCACAACCCAGTTTGTGGTTCTTGGTCAAACGGATTTGACCATCAGCGAAGCCCCCTCGACGCTAACTGCTGGTGACTCATTCATCGTCAATGGTTCACTTGTCGATGACCTTGGCCTCCCATTGATGACCAATGGGGTCCCTTCGATTGCTGTAGTTCACCTGCTCGTTGATGGGGTGCCTGTGTCCAGCATCGAAACCGATGCTCAAACAGGTGCGTTCACCATTGGATGGACCTTACCAGAAGACACAAGCGCTGGTCCTCACTTGATTGAGGTTCGCTTCCTTGGCGGAAGGGATTGGGTCGAGCCAATCGGCGTCGGCGACCAAATCAATCCAGAATACTACATGCCAAGCATGGATCAAGTTGAGTTCAATGTAAGCGTTCCAACCAAGATCTTGCTCTTGACCCCCGGCGGGAACGTCGATCGGGAAGACACCATGACCATCCAAGGTCGCCTGCTTGACTTGGTGGATACGCCGTTGCCGGGCCTCACCGTGGAAGTTTGGCTTGATGGCCAATGGATGACCAACGTTACAACCGATGAAAACGGCACATTCACTGCGGTGTATCCAGTTCCAGCTGACGCTGCTCTTGGCCCCGTGACTCTGGAAACGAGGTTCATTGGAACGACCTTTTACCTCCCAAGTGAGTCCATGGGTACGTGGACTGTATACAGTCCAATTCAAGTTACTGTGAGCATGGAAAGCCCGGTTGCAGTGGCAGAAAACATCATGATCTCCGGTTCAGTGGTTGACAATCAACTGCTTGGAATTGAAGGCCATGTTGTGGACCTCACCGTTGAAGGCGTTCTGTTGGCGAGTGTCCTTACCGACCAAAACGGGGATTTCACCTTCGATTGGACCGTGACCGACATTTTCTCCTTTGGCAACCACACGCTTGAAGCTCGAGCTGAGGCACAAGGATACTACCGCTCAAATGCAGGCAATACGACCTTCTTCTTAGCCCACCGTTCTGACATCACGCTTGTCTTCGATGAAGGTCGAGATGCAACCCGTGGAGACACTTGGTCGCTTTCAGGTCGCTTGTTTGACATTGACACCGTCAACAACGACGGCCTACCATCAATGATGGTCAGCATCCGTCTCGATGATGTGGAGGTTGCAACAGCAACAACCCTTGGTGACGGAACTTGGAGCGCAATCATTCCTGCAACCATGGAACTGGCCCGAGGCGAACATACGTTCACTGTAGCCTTTGCCGGCACAAGTGCTCACCTCGAAGCGTCCACAAGCGCAACGGCACTCGTTTGGTCCAACACCATAATCACGATTGATGGCACCTCCTCGAACATCATTGTGCGAAGCGATGATGTCTTTGCCCCAATCATCCTCACTGGTTCAGTGGCCGAAATTGGTGGTCAAGGTGAAGTCTTCAACAACCTCACCCTGTACCTGGGTAACGGTTCAGATTGCGTTTCCAAGCGTGAAGGTGCTCGCTGTTTGGATGACATCCAGGTTGCTTGGAACAACGGAAACTTCTCAATGAGTGGGAAAGCACCAGCATGGCTCAATGCTGGAGGTCAATACCTTCACATCGATGCTCCACGAAACGATGCTTTGTACCTCAACGGGGCGACTCAAAGTCATCTGATCTATGTCAAGGTCAACGCTGACATCGACGTGTCAATCAATGACATCATTGAGAACGAACAAGAGGATGTTGCTGGCAATGTCATCATCACCGCTCAAGACACCGATCAAGGCATCTCTGGAATCCAAGTGACGATTTACCTGTACAACGAAAACGGGACACAACTTTCCACACCAATTCAACCATTGACTGATGAAAATGGTATTGCTTCGTTCGAGTTCAACTCTGACCCACCATACGGTGATGTGGACGAATGGGGCGAAGTGTACTTCGAAATCTTGGTTGATGACCCACGACTTTCGGATCAAAGCCGGGCTGACTTCGATGCGCTGGCTGCTGATTCACCATGGGCTCCTGACTACCAATACGCTGAGGTCACCGAACCTGTTCCAACATGGGTCTACATCCTCGCGCTCTTGATCGCTGCAGGTGCAGCAGCAGGAACCGTGCTCTATCGCAGAAAGAAGTCACAGGAGTTGCTTGAAGAAGCAGCGGAAATCTTTGCCTACACCGCAGAACTCTTGGCTGCTGGCGATTCCATCCGTGAAGCGATTTTCACATGCTATCAGAGCCTCTGTGCTGCATTCCAAGAACATGGGTTCCTCCGCCGAGACTTCGAAACTGTTCGTGAATTCGAAATGGCCATTCGCCAAGCAATGCCACAAATCTCCGATGAGGCATTGGTCGCTCTTGACAACGTCTTCGAGCAAGCAAGGTACAGCAGGGAAGAACTTGGTTCTCAACACCAAGCTGCTGCCCAGCAAGCTTTGGAGCGAATGGGACAAGAGATCGCAACGCTAACCAAGGTTCCAGCACGTTGAATGAAACGAAAGCCCGACGTGACTCAGACAAGGGTCAACGACTGGTGGACGGAGTCTCACCAGCGAAGGTGCAAGCGCCCGTTGATGTAGTGAGCACTGATGTCTTCGCTTGAATCGGGTAAGGGCATTTCTCGCTCGAGTGGTTCGTTTTCACCATCGGCGATGACTAAGCGAAGCAATGTGCTCTCTCCTTCCTTCTTTGTGAACACCGCTACGTCTTCGGCGGTGACGCCAAGGAGCGGTATGGTCAATCCGTCCGGGTTGATCGTTCCATGAAGGGCCTCGACCATCCACTTGAGTTGTCGGTCCGGCTCGGTTTCTGCGAGGTGAGATTCTGGGAGCATACCAGCGGAGATGAGCACTTGGGTGTGCATTGATTGCACTTCGTTGAGGTGGTCTGCAGCATCATGGAATGAAGCATGCAACGCTTCGACTGAAGGATTGAGGCCTTCGATGTTAGCCACTTCATCTTGAAGAGGCAATACAGGGCCTGTTTTAGTGTCAACATCGAGGGGTTCCCATGACGCCATGCTGTTGGGGTTATGTGCGGCCTCCATGAACCTTCGTCCTCCAAGCGATGAATGTGTTCACCCTTCATCAATGGTGTGGACCCTCGAAAAGAAGCGTCTTGCAAAACTTGCCGTTGTCATTGGCGTGTTGGTGGCGTTCATCCTCAGGTCTTTTGGGTAACAGGTAGCGTAGGTGCGGTCGGTGTGTCGTTGATCGAGCAGGAGAATTAATGCACGGTCTCCAATGGAACGAATTGGCCTCCCCATCGCTTGCAGAATCGCATTGATCGCTGGCTGCGTCACTGTGTATCGCCATGCATTGTTGGCTCCAAACCGGTCGCTTGCGTAGTCCTTGAGCGCACTCGAAAGCACCGACGGGGGTGCGTTTGGTATGCCAATGCAGGCCACAGCATCCAAGATGCCGCCATTGTAATCGATGCCCTCTGACAAGCGTGCGCCATACACGCCACAAAGCAGGATTCGTTTTCCAGCGCTTCGTTCGCTTCGAAGGTCTTCAACGAGGCGGTCAATGTCGTTTTTACTCCATTCTCGGCTTTCTATGATTTTTCGAACACCTTGAAAGTGGCTGTTGGCAAGGATTTCCTCCATCATTTTGTAGGACGGAGCAAACACAGCAATGTGGCCCGGTGTACCTTCGATCAGCGCCTGGATATGGCTGCGGATTTTATCCCACATCGCAGGAGACCGCTGTGTGTACTTGGTCGAGACGTCTCCAGCGACCAACACAGGTCGCCGTTCACCAGCGAAGGGTGAGTCATAAGCCGTTTTTGTGGTCTTTTGAGCGGGTAGAGCGAGCATATCAGCATACATTTGTGGCGGGTACAATGTGCCAGACATCAAAATCGCTCCAGCGGTGCCCTCGAACACCGGTCCGGAAACCAATCCCGGATCCAAGAGGTGCGATGTGATTTTTCCTTCCTTGCCTTTCGCACTGAACACAAGGCAAAGTGCCGTTGTGGACCCAAAGCCGTTGACGCAATCAAGGATATGGCCCAAACGATGTGAGTCAGGCTCCATAGGATCTTCGCCTTCTCCGACATCCAAGTCAATATCGCATCTGTTCAATACGTCAGCGAGAAGTTGCATCCTGTGTTCCTTCTTGACGGTGTGTCGGGCTGTGGATTGAACCTGTTCTTCGGAAAGTGTTTGCTGACCCGAGATTCCTTCGTATTCATCGCATGATCTGTGAAAGAGTTCATTGAAGCGATCAACCTCAACATTCAGTTCGTTCACATCCCCCGTGAGGTCATTGTGAAGTTGACGGAATAAATCGGCCGTCTTTTGCCGTACAATTTTCATCACACCAAGAGCCCATGTGGCCAAATCCAACTCGAGACCGGTTGAATCTGCACCCGTCGTTTGGTACATTGCAGTAAGGGCTCCAGTGTATTCTTCCAGTTCCATTGTGGCATTGCGGGCAATGGTGGGTGTGATCACACGCTCCATCGTCATTCGAATTCGGTCGGGAAGGTTGTGTGCTTCATCAACGATGATGATGATGTCTTCCATTGGTAGGCCCATCGCTTCGAGGCTGGAGCTGCGCACCCCTTCGTCAAAGAGGTGGTTGTAATCGCCAACAAACACATCTGCATGATTGGCCGCTTCCCTCGCTGCTTTCCAAGGGCAAGTTTGCGCAATTTGCCCGTCAACTCGGTGTATTTTGGCTAAATCGACGAGTTCGTCAACATGCAGAGGGCTGTCAAGAATGCGCTTTGTTAGTCCGGGTGCCTTGGTTAACCATGGCTTGCAGGTTTTTTCCCTGCGTGCTCCGCTGCACAACATGGAGAACACATGCGAGGATTCCTTGGCAAAGGGTTGGACGCACATGCCGGACTGCCCGATCATGTCCACGAGGGTCACAGGGTCTTGTTCACGTCGTAAGGCGTTGATTCGACGAACGGTGTCAACCACGATGCGGTGCTGGGATTGTCTTGAGGTAAGAAAGAAAATAGTTTTCTTATTCGGCGTGGCCTCTGCAATCTCGAGCGCTGCTGCAAGTGCAGCTGCGGTTTTTCCAATTCCTGTTGGGGCTGCAGCAAGGTGAAAACCACCTGAGCGAAGCGCTTCTCGACATTCACGGATCATGTCAATTTGGCCAGGCCTTGGTTTTGCATGGGCTAGATAGGGGAATTCTTCACTCGAATCGAGTTCTCCCCCTGTTGACATACCCGCACATGACAGTCGACCCCTCTAAAGGATTGGGGGCGAGGCAACAGCCAGCGGTTGCACTGTTGAGCATCATTGTGCCCAGGAATGTGGGGGGCCTGGGCACGTGGGAACCACCAACTCAGCTAGCTGGGGTGGAATCGAAGTCCCCCCGCCCGTCTTTCGGGGGGAGGTGTGTTGGGTTGTTTTGTCCGTTGCGCGCAAGACGGGCACGCAGACACAAAGCGGCTAATCCGTACAAGTTGGACTTTTCTTGTACAGCATCGAAGGTGGCGCCACGACTTTCATCCGTTTCGTTTTGCCAATTCATTCCATCCCCTCCAGCACTCTCACCCACTCACTCGTGGTATTCTTTGTGTCGCATCGTAGATTCTTTGGCGTCAGCCAGCAAATCTTCGAGTTGGTCGTTTCGTTGAGCAAGCGCTTTTGTAGCGCTTGCAATGTAAAGTGAAAGCCCTTCTTGGGCGGCGATCTCAGGCGTTGTGCCTTGAAGTTCGTAGAGGATACCGAGGGATTTCTTGTCGCCATGGCCCAATGGGATTCGAACCGAATCCATGCCTTGGACCAACGGCTGCCCGTTGAGGAATTGCTGAATCGCTTGACGAATGACGTCCGAACGGTTTCGAGCGCCATCGAGGCCAACACGTGCGTCAAGCATCATCAGATCATCCTCAGTGATTCTGAGGGATACGAGGTTGCTTGGTGCGGTCATCGTGGGTGGCTCCTGTGCCCTGTCGTATGCCCAGGGGACTATAAAGTATTCGTTTTGATGACGAAATGTATTACAAGCGATGACGAAGCATGGATGCTGATAAAATCACGCGCAGTGCCTCGATAAGCAGGTGGGAGGGAGGAGGGGATCTTCCTAAAGATAAATTCGAGCGTATACGGCGTATCTGCCATAAAATGGTCCGTTATGTCTCTAAATACCGCCACCCGCTGGTCTCCACATGGCCCTTGAACCATCGCGTGGATTGTACTTGTATCTTCGAGTCCTTAACGAAGCACTGGGTGATGAAATCATCACCGATGATGAAGCTCAAATTCTGCACGTGATGGCCAGCGCTCTGGGCGTTCGCCCAAGTGATACCGCAGAATGCATCTCTGTCGCCAGAGGCGAAGAACACAATCCTTTCGATGATTTAGAGGAAGACTATTCTGGTCACAGGATGGGTGATGTGGCCACTTACCAAGCCGCACTCATCGCCGCTTTGGATGATGAAATCATCACCGAGGACGAATGGTCCATGTTGAACTCATTGCGCACCATCATCGGCATTCAAGAAGATCAGCACACCATGATTGAGGAAGCGATTCGTTCGATGGCAGAAGTGGATGAGGATGGTTACCGTCGGGTTGAGCGGCTTAACCGTTTCAACACCGTTTGCCCATACTGATTTGTTCTCATTCATTCAACAAAAGGTAGTGTGCGAAGCGCACGCCGAGGTAAGGCTTAGAAAGGGTCTACATTTCGCCCAGAGCAATACATCAATTGTATATGTGATTTTATGAGCGCTACAAAAGAAATCTATGACGCAGTGGTCGCACGCGACCCAAACCAACCTGAATTTCACCAAGCGGTATGGGAAGTCCTCGAATCCCTTGAGCCTGTGATTGAACAACACCCTGAGTACCGCAGCATTGTGGAACGAGTCGTTGAACCAGAGCGATTGATTCACTTCCGTGTTCCTTGGGTTGATGACGCAGGAAACGTTCAGGTCAACCGCGGCTTCCGAATTCAATTCAATGGTGCTATTGGACCATACAAGGGCGGACTTCGATTCCACCCAAGCGTGAACGCATCGATCCTCAAGTTCCTCGCTTTTGAGCAAATTTTCAAGAATTCCCTCACAGGCCTTCCAATGGGTGGCGGCAAGGGTGGTTCAGATTTCAACCCAAAGGGCAAGTCTGATGATGAAGTCATGCGCTTCTGCCAATCGTTCATGATGGAACTTTGGCGGCACATCGGCCACAACTGTGACGTTCCTGCTGGTGACATTGGTGTGGGCGGTCGTGAAATCGGTTACATGTTCGGTATGTACAAGAAACTTCGAAACGAATTCCAAGCTGGTGTCCTTACCGGTAAAGGCCTCTCTTACGGTGGTTCATTGATTCGTCCTGAAGCAACAGGCTACGGTCTGGTGTACTTCGCTCGTGAAATGTTGGCTGCTCAAGGCAAGTCCTTTGAAGGCGCAACTGTTTCCATTTCAGGCTCAGGAAACGTTGCACAATTCGCTTGCGAGAAGGTCCTCGATCTTGGCGGTAAGCCAGTGACCATGTCCGATTCAAGTGGATTCATTCACGACACAGACGGCATTGACCGAGCAAAACTTGCTTGGATCATGGACCTCAAGAACAACCGTCGTGGACGCATTTCCGAATATGCAGCCGAGTTTAGCAGCGCTACATTCACTGCCTCTGCTCCAGAACCTTCCTCCAATGGACTGTGGGGCGTCAACGTGGATGTTGCCCTTCCATGTGCAACCCAAAATGAAGTCAATGGTGCCGAAGCACAAATGCTCGTTGACAACAAGGTCATGGCTGTTGCAGAAGGCGCCAACATGCCTTGTACGCCTGAAGCCGTTGAAATCTTCCAGAAGAACGGAATCATGTTCGCTCCAGGAAAGGCAAGCAACGCCGGCGGTGTTGCAACCTCTGGTTTGGAAATGTCACAAAACTCACTTCGCTATGGATGGACCCGTGAAGAAGTCGATGCAAAACTCGACAACATCATGGTCAACATTCACAAGAACGCAGCTGAGACCGCTGAAAAGTATGGCCGACCTGGCGATTACGTGTTCGGTGCAAACGTTGCTGGCTTCCTCAAAATCGCTGAAGCCATGCAAGCACAAGGCGTTGTTTGATTCGGTATTAGCAAACGTCACAGGCACTTTGCCCTGCCGTTTGTTTCGCAATTAAGAACCGCACATTGGTCTATAAGCGGCGCGCCATTGGGTTAATCATGCCTCAATTAAAGACTGGCGATCAAGCACCAGCGATCGTTCTTCCTGCTGTCGATGGAACCACGATGGATCTCTCTACCCACAAGGGGAAGCGGGTCATTCTGACCTTTTTCAGGTTCGATTCATGTCCATTTTGCAATTTACGAATTCGCCGTTTGGTCAAGCGGTGGAATGAATTTCCAGAAGACACGGTCATGATTGGCGTTTTTGATGCTGCGCTGCCCGCACTGCAAAAGCGAATGAAGAAGCATAACGTACCATTCACGCTCGTTGCTGATGAGACCTACCAAACCTTCCAAGACAATGGGGTGCGCAAATCCTTCTTCCGTGCTATGATCACTCCAATCAAAGCTCCACTGTCGTTTTTAGAGTCACAGTTTAGAGGCTATGTGCCATTGACGCTTTCACCCGCCAAACTTTCAACCCTTCCTGCTGACATTCTGATCAATGCAGATGGTACCATTGCCAAGGCGCACTACTGCAAGGACACTGTTGACCACCTATCGATTGACAGTATGATTGACTTTGCCAAAGGCAACTGAAGCGGGATTCAGTCCGAACCTTACTCGGTTGCAGGGGCTTCTGCTTTCTCATCCATACCGACGATTTCGTAATTCGAAGGAAACAAGGCCACACCAACACCAAGCATGAGGCAGAACAGACCCCATCCAAACATCTGGCGAACGAACAGCATCTCTAGAGCGATGACCACCAGCAGCAGACCGCCGATGTTTGAAATCCAAACCAATGATTTGAACGTCGAAAGGGTTACCCCAGGCGTTCCTGGCTTTCGATATGGTCCAAATTCACCACCAAACCGTTGGGCAGTGTCTTCCTTTCCTTTCTTTGACATCGTCTTTCCCTCAGCGATCAATCATGGTTATGGCGTCGGTTGGGCATGCTAGCACACACAAACGGCACCCAGTGCACGCATCACGGATGATTCGTGCTTTCCGATTTGATTCGACCTTGATCAGTGGACTTGCCATCGCTACCTTGTACAGGTCAATGGCATCATCGTCGCATACAATCGTGCACTGGTCACAACCAATGCACAAGCGCTCTTCGACAAATGCGACAGCGGTTTCCCCTCCTTTTGCAGCGGCGTGCTGTTCTGTACGCAACCGATTCAGCGAACTTCGAATGCGCAAGGCCTCTGCCTCTCTGCGCTTTCTCAGGTCCTCGGAGGAGGTCATACGGAAACCTCCACATGCTCCTTCCCTTCAAACTTGACGACCGCCATGTTGACCAAAAGATCACCAAAGCAGTAGAATGCTCCAACCAAAAGTGGAGGATTCCATGCTGTGAGGCCGGTCCAAGGCACTTCATTTGCCCATGTCCAATTTTGCAGTTGTGTGCCTAAGATTTCCATGCCAAGGGCGGCCCAAGCCATTGCGGCATAGAGCCGGGGTTGTGGTCCATACTTGGTGAATCCAAGGACGAGCACCAGCAGGAACACGGCTGAAGTATCGCCGCCAGTGATGGCCCCATAAGCCACAAGGGGGACAAAGGGCATGAGCGCTGGCATCGACCACGATTCTTTCATTTTCTCAGCGATTATGCGACCTAAGTCAAACAGGAAATAATGACCTGCAGGGACGAACAGCGGCATGAAATCACGCTGATATTCGTAGATTTTCCATACCTCGCTGAAGTACAATTCCATAGGCGTTGCAATAGCCACAACAGTGATCATTTCAATGCGGACTTTGCGAGAAGCATTGAGGTAAAAATAAGCAAACAGACCCCAGCACCAAATGTTCACTGGCCATTCTGCAAACTCATCAGAGAGCAAGCCATTGGCACCGGTTGCTGACACCCAGAGCCCTATGGCGATGGTGAGTACGTACACCCATGCCCTGTGCATGGTTGGCCGAGGGGGCATGTTCACTTAAGCAGGAACGCCGTTTTCATTCTCTTGGTAAGCGAGCAACTCCCTTCCCATGGCCAACATTGAGAGTTCTGCCACAAGAGCGTGCCACCCTCGGGCATGCTCGCCGTACTTTTCTCCAACTTCATGGATTGATTCGAACCTAGCACTTGGGGAATTGAGGTTCTCGTTATCCCCTTTCTTTGGATTGATTCTGTAAAACCATGATGCTGCTTGGCCATCAACGAGGTAGACCACCGGTTCAACAGGTGAACCTTCTTCAGTCTGAAGGCTCGTGGGAACCCCCTCTTGTATGAGGAAGTTTTCGACATCGACGCCTCCCTTAGAGTACATCAGCTTCTTCATTTTCCGGTTTGAGAGTTCAAGCAATTGTTCACCCTTGGTTACGACCATGATGCCTAAGCCGTAGGTGCCACGATCGTTTTTGATGAATGCAACCGGCTGTCGTTCGATTCCATGAGCAGCGTATTTTTCCGCCAAGCCTTGGAGAAACTCATTGACTTCTTCTGCCAAACGCACTCGGCACGCTTCTTTTTCGAGGCATTTGTTTTCAGAAACGAACCATTCGCTCATGAGGTGCCACGGATCAATGCCTAAGAGTTCAGCCATTTCGTCGACGTATAGTTGCAATTGAATGAAATGTTCTGATTTTTTGCGGCGGTGCCATCCCATTTCTTTCGGGGGAAACACATCAGCACCCAATCCAGGTAGCACACCTTCCGTCAAATCGTTGTTGAGCAGGGTAAGGCATGGCACTTCGCCGCCAACCACCAGTCGCTCTTGTCCTTCATGGATTTCCACTTCCACGGGAGTCAATTCGACCGGACCTGACAATCCATCAAGCCATCCACGCTCTTCGAAAAGGGGTGAGCCGACGGTGCAACGGTAGCCAGCCATCTCTAGGAGCTTTTTGATGGTGCCAATGTTTTCGGTATAGCCCTTGTTTCGTGTGTGTGCTTCAGGGTAAAGATGAATCCATGAGCATTCTCCGTAATTGCGCTTGATATGATTGCCCATCAATTGTGAGATTGAAGGGAGGTCTTGATCTGCGATGTTGTTGAATCCGGCAGGAAAATGGTTGGCATCAACCACTGCAATCTTCCATCCAGCGTCCCTCACGTCCACGCTTCCATAGAATGGAATCGGTACTTCAGCGCGTTTTTTCTCCATCCAGGCTGTGATTGTTTCCCGGTTCGCTTCAAGGTGCTCACTCATCGAATGTAACTTGTTCATCCAATCACCTCGTCCAACAGAGAGATTGCGCTCTTGTTAGGTTTTGATACTCCTCGGTCGAGTATATGAATTGCTTCAAACAATCCAATGCCAATGGCCAATTCTGGCTGACCTTTGAACGCTCCACTCAACAATGGATGTCGCTTCAAGATGGCATCACCTCGCGGCCGAAGTTCCTCAATCATTGAATCAATCAACGTCGGGGATGTGGCGCGACCAGCAGGTAGTTTTGGCCGGCGAACGATTTCGCTTGGGAGGCGGGTGTGGTCTGCAGCGGCCCTCAATGCTGCCTTTTCTTCCAGCGATTCAGGAAGGCGCCAGTTCATCGGCAAGGCGTTCGAGACTTTTCGATGAGCGCTTCCGAGGAAAGGAACTCGGACTTCAAGTGAATGAGCCATCGAATGACGGTCGACCAAGCGCAACTGAAAGTTGCTCAATTGCCCATGCTCCAATTCAAAATTTAGGAAGGATTCTAGTGACTCGGTATGGGCACCTCCGCTGTGGTTTTCGGTGTACCATGCATCGCCAACCGGCAGTTGTCCCTGTTCAATTTGCCGTGCTGCGGGGTGTTCGATTGCAGCGAGTCTTGCGTCAATCAATGCGGCATGCTCAGCCAAGTTCCGGTACCTTGGATAGCCAGCATGCAGTTCATCCGCTCCCTGACCGCACAACCCTACAGTGACCTTATCAGCCATTTTTTGAAACAGAGGTTGGAAGAACAAAACGGTGACGTCAAAGTCTTCGCCATGCCATGTGAGGTCTGGTAATTTTTGATCGAACGCATCTGCTTCAAGCACGTGTTGGTGGTGTTCGAGGTCAAGCGCTGATGCCACCGTTTCAGCGGCGACCCAATCGGGATTGTCTTCGCTTTCGGCAACCGTCCAACACGCAGGCACCGGTTGACCGGCGCGCTCTGCCGCTTCATGGGCGACGGCGGCTACAAGGGAGGAATCAAGCCCACCGGATAGCACAATGCCCATCGGGACTTCTCCCATCAACCGTTGACTCACGCCATCGACAAAAGATTCGAGCAGGGCTTCCGCCTGTGTTTCGCTGTTCCAATGGAGTTCCGGAGAGAGGACTTGACGCTCAACATCAGATCGACTGACAAGTGTGGCTTTTCCATGGTGCAATTCCCACACCTCCACGGTGCCAGGGCGGACATGATGAACGCCCTTCAGAAGGGTGGTTCCGTCCAATGGGTATTCCCATGCAAGCCTAGCAACAAGAGCAAGTTCATCGAAGGCAGGGACATGACTTTCGTGGGCGCGGAGCGCCTTTGCTTCACTGGCAAAAAGAAGGCTTCCGTCGACGATGGTTCTGACCATTGGTTTGATCCCCAGTGGGTCTCGAGAGAGAATCAGTTGTCCAAGTTCAGCATCCCACAGGCTGAATGCGTACATGCCATCAAGGTGCGAAATCCAACGGGCATGGTCACTTGCAGTCATGGTTCCAGTGGTGCAGTTCGCCTTCGTTTGTGCGTGCAGAGCCAGAATAGCTTCGGAATCCACATTGGTTGTGTAAGGGTAGGAAGTGTGCTTCGAACGCAACGCTACATGGTTGTAGATTTCCCCGTTTGCGATGAGGACCTCACCTTTCGGCCCAAACAATGGCTGATCGCCACCTGCTCGGTCGACAATGGCTAAGCGGGTATGGCCAAGGGCGATTCGATCATCATGCCATGCGTCGTTTCCATCAGGGCCACGGTGGTGCTGAACCTGATTCATGCGGTGAATCACTGCGATGTCTGGATGGCCAAACATACCTGCGATTCCGCACATAATTTCGGCTCGGGTCGCACCCTTCTTCAACCCATTCCGGAGAAATGCTTCACCAGACGGGGTATTGGACCATGACGACAGCCATGAGAATGATGGCGATTGAGAAGCCAACGAAGTAGGTGATTTGGGGGGGTTCAGAACTGTTTGTCTCGTCGCTCATTGACGTCACCAATCCGCTCCACAGGCCGCCATCATTTGAACATATTGAGCCGGTTTGGTGCTCTCACGCCATTACCAAAAGGAATGGTTCGAGCAACAACACCGCTCCCAAGGGAATCAAAACCATCGTTGCATTGTCGTCAATGTAGCGCAAACGGGGCCACTCAGAGGCCACGCACAACGGGCCGAGAAGGAACGCCAACCAAAATGGTGTGGCGAAGAAATGCCAGCAGGCCAGCCAAATCGAAATCAAAAACACGCAGGAATACATGATGACATTGCGGCTGTTCATTCCTCTCCGCCGCAACTCGCCCATAAATGGGTCGCCTAACGACAAGGACAACACAATTGGCCAAGCATAGGCTTCATGTGGCGCAAGCAAGAACACCATTCCAACAGCAAAAGAACCCCATGCGAGGGCGGAAACTTGGTGAGCTTCATACTCCCGTTGACCGAAGATCGTAAAGCCTAATTTTAACCTCAGTCCCTCGACGGCAAGCACGGTCAAAATGATGATTGAGACCGCCTGTTGTGTTGTTGAATTGAATGCATCAGCAATGCTATCGCCAAATTCGAAAAAGACGATTGGAACGGCACTCATGCCGATATGGATGGCGCGGCGGAACACATGGCCACTCATGCCACCAACAGAAAGGTCAACAGGGTTTGTCAATTCCACGTTTTCACTCATCTTTGTCGGCTCCTATGGCGTAAATGGCGTCATCGAGTGTCATTGAACCTGCCGCCAACTGTTCGAGCAATCCATCGAGTTTTGGTGACTCGAGGATGATTCGTTCATGGTGGCCTAACAAGCGTTCACGCCAACGTGCCCGTTCTGAACGTCCTGAGGCATTCAGATTCAACAGCAGTTCTGCTGCTTCTTCGACTCCAGTGCCGTGAAGGGCTGAGGTCAAATGAACCGGTGGTGAGATTCCAGTTCCCAATTCATAGGACTCACGCAATTCATCAGCATGGCGTTGAGCGCCGGGCATGTCACACTTGTTGACGATCACAGCGTCGGCCAGTTCGAGCAGTCCAGCCTTTTCTGCCTGCACTCCATCCCCTCTTGCCGGACCTTCGACGACCACGATTCGATCGGCAATAGCGGCACAGCGAACTTCAGCTTGCCCAGCACCGACCGTTTCAATGACCACACGGTCCCATCCGATGGCGAGTAAGAATTGAGTCATGTCTGCAACGATCAAGGGAACGCTTCCGGAGGCTTTCCTCGTGGCGATTGAGCGAAGGTAAATCCGTTCCTTGAACACCGGGTGATCCACGACCGTCATTCGAACACGGTCGCCGAGCAGGGCTCCACCTGAACGGGGTGATGACGGGTCAACAGCCAGTAAGGCAACTCGAAGCCCCTTGTCCGCCCAAGAAGTCAACAGTCCATCGAGGAGGCAAGATTTTCCAACACCAGGGGCCCCTGTTATGGCAAGCGAGTGCCAATGTTGCCCATCGGGCAATTTCGGTTCAATCACATCCCACAATTCAGCAAGCGTGAGGGTTCTGTTTTCAAGCGCACTCAAGGTTCTCGCCAGTGAACGACGATCGCCATTCTTTGCTGCTCGTATGAGGTCTTGCATCGGTTGTTCACCTCATGCGGTTGGTGACCAATGCCATTCACTTGCTTGACCGATGCCAGCGTCATCCATTCCATTCGACGCTTGAATGAATTCGAGGATTTCTGAAGTTGGGGTTCCGGGTCCGAATATTGCACGAATCTTGCATTCGTACAACGCCTGTCGATCGTCTTCTGGAATGATGCCTCCACCGAACACAATGACGTCGTTCAGACCTTCGGTTCGGAGTAACTCACAGACCTTTGGAAACAAATGGCCGTGCGCGCCGGAAAGCGAGGATAGGCCGAGGAACCTTGCGTCTTCGTCCCGTACGGTGTCGACGATTTGTTGGGCGCTTCGCCTCAATCCAGTGTAAATGACTTCGTGGCCAGCGTCCCTCAAGGCGCGTGCAACCACTTTAGCACCACGGTCATGGCCGTCAAGGCCGGGTTTTGCAACCACAACGCGCAGAGGTTCGCCCATGCGCTGAGGAATGGTTGCTTCCCTATCAACAAAACCCCTCCCATCGAGCAGTGTGACCTCGAAAGCGATGGTTTGGATGAAGTTCGTGGGCGGATTGAGAACCGAATGAATCACAGGCGTTGAGTGGCAACGCATAAGGGCGGGTTTTCCGTCCCATAGCATGGGAAGCCTATGTCATCGACAGAGCAACGACTCCAAGATTTGCGCAATCGGAAGGCCCGCAGTGAGGCAGGAGGTGGCCAAGCGAGGGTTGATGCTCAGCATAATCGGGGCAAGATGACCGCACGAGAGCGCATGGAAATGCTCCTTGACGAGGGTTCTTTCCAAGAGATCGACGCATTGGTTGAACACCGCTGTCGAGATTTCAACATGGACACGAACATTATTCCCGGTGATGGCGTTGTGACCGGTCATGGAACCATCAACGGCCGAGAAGTCTTTGCTTTCGCTCAGGATTTCACCGTGTATGGTGGCTCTCTTGGAGAAATGCACGGTCTGAAGATTTGCAAAGTTCTTGATATGGCGCTGAAAACCGGCCGCCCTGTCATTGGAATGAACGATTCCGGTGGTGCAAGGATTCAGGAAGGGGTTGCTTCGCTCGGCAGCTATGCAGAAATTTTCTTCCGAAATGTTCGAGCCTCTGGTGTCGTCCCCCAAATTTCAGTCATCATGGGTCCGTGCGCTGGCGGTGCAGTCTATTCGCCTGCCATCACCGACTTTGTCATCATGGTCGACCAAACGGCTCACATGTTCATCACTGGCCCGGAGGTCATCAAAACGGTCACCAATGAAGTTGTCAGCTTTGAGGACCTTGGTGGGGCAATGACCCACGGCAGTAAATCTGGCGTGTCTCACTTCACCGCATCAGACGATGAAGGCGCGATTATGTTGGCTCGAGAACTGGCAGACCTGTTGCCTCAAAACAACCTCGAGCGGCCTCCCGACAAGAAAACTTCAGACCCGATCGACCGAATGTGCGATGCTCTGGATACCATCATCCCAGATGTGGCCACCAAGCCGTACGATGTGCTTGATGTCATCAGCGAAATATTGGACGATGGAGCCTTCCTTGAAGTCCAAGCGGATTGGGCGCAGAACATCGTCATCGGATTCGGCCATCTTGGAAGCCATACGGTCGGCGTTGTTGCCAATCAACCAAAGGTCCTTGCTGGCTGCTTAGACATCGATGCAAGCGATAAGGCTGCTCGATTCGTTCGATTTTGTGATGCGTTCAACATTCCAATCATCACCCTTGAGGATGTCCCCGGATTCCTACCAGGGACCAATCAAGAATGGGGTGGCATCATACGTCACGGAGCAAAACTGCTCTATGCTTTCGCTGAAGCCACGGTTCCTAAGTTGACTGTTATTCTGCGCAAGGCGTACGGTGGCGCTTACGATGTCATGTCCTCCAAACACATTCGGGGCGATTACAACGTGGCATGGCCAACAGGTGAACTGGCCGTCATGGGCGCTGACGGTGCGGTGGAAATCATCCACAAGCGCCGCATTGCTCACGCCCGCAACGCCGAACAAGAACGGGCTCGACTCACTGAAGATTTCAATGAAAAGTTCGCCAACCCCTACAAAGCAGCCGCACTGGGTTACCTCGACGATGTGATCGAACCAAACGAAACGCGACGTCGCCTTGCCCGTGCTCTTGAAATGCTGTTGGACAAAGAGGAACTTCGCCCTGCTCGAAAGCACGGTAACATTCCATTGTGAGGGTTTACAATGTCGAAAACAGATCAAGCAACCCTCCGCATGGCAGCCATTGCTGCTGTCATTGCCGAAGTGACTCAACAGGGCGATGACCCTGGGCAAATCGCTCGTCAACCGGGCCTTGCGTGGTCTCAAGATCACCGCAGAATCAACACTGGGCAATCAAGCCTCATGCACCGCAGAGCGAGCCGCTCTCCATGGAAGTGAATCAATGTCTGAAACTCGAAAAGTAATCGTCGATGGTGTGGAATTTGAAGTCCAACTTGAAGGCGAAGGGACTGAATGGAAGGCAACGGTCGAAGGCCAGACCTTTTCCATCCAGATTCCGGATGCAGCCCCTGTGTCGAAAAAGAAGCGATCTGGTGGCGGAAAGAAGAAAAAATCAGGCACAGTTTCTGCTAACATTCCCGGGAAAGTTGTGACCGTTGAGGTCAGCGTGGGCGATGAAGTCGTTGAAGGTCAAGTGATTTTGATCCTTGAAGCGATGAAAATGCAGAACGAGATTCAAGCACCGGTGAGCGGAAAAGTTGTCTCAGTGCAATGTGAAGAAGGACAAGCCATTGAAGCCAATATCCCACTTGTTGTGATCGAACCAGTGGCTGAACCCGAGGCTGAATGATTCGGCCAACTGTTTGAAAACACGATGTTTTTGCTAGGTGATGTACGACCATTAAAGAGGTGTCAGCCTTTGTCTTTGGATATGGGCGGTGCTCCAGTGTGTGATTTTCCAGGCTGTGGAGAGGAGGGCACCATCGTGTCGCGACTCTCGCCTGAGGGTTACCTCGTTGCCACCGGCAAGAAAGCCTATTCCTTCAGGGAGGCCTACCGACGCTTCCACTACTGCACCGCACATCATGATGAGTTGATGGGTGGCGTTTGGTCAAGGGTTCGTAAGCCCGACGACAAGCAAGATGGCCATGTTGCACCAACTGCCATCTAAGGTCTCTGGGCGAGATGCTGATAAGCGGTCACACCCTCCGTGAACTATGAACACCCCGAAAGGAACAGTTCCAAGAAAGTTTTCCGCTGGATTTTTAGCCCTTCTGTTGGCTTTAGTATCAGTGACCTTGACGGCTCCCGCAGTCTCCGCTGTAGGCCCAAATCAAAACGATTTAGGCTCCAATATGGACCTACCAGACAATTCGACATCGATCAGCAGCAGTCAAGCTGTGATGAACATGAGTGGAAATGCACCAATGGCGTCAGGATCCCTCTACGGGGAATTGGATGTCGGTGATGACGAAGATTGGTTTGCAATGACCCTGAACGCCAACGAAGGGGTGACGCTCCAGATTGCGTACAACACGACGTTCACTTCACCAAATGGTTCATCCTACACCAATGATTTTGAATTGTGGATTTATGATTCATCGATGAACACAATCCAAGTTTCAATCAATAATAATCCGGAGGTCGTCTCTACGAACGCATCAACTGGCCCGCATGGTGGCACTGTGTTCTTTCAAATTGTCCGCTATGCTGGATATGGAAGTTATACACTTGACTTTTGGTTGTTCACCACTGGTTCAACTGGTGGAGGGAACGGAACATCGCCTCCATCGAATTGTACTGGTAACGGGACATTGAATTCAGATATTCTAGAGCCAAATGATTCAACCTCCACAGCGACCATGGCCTCTGCTCTTCCCCTGTATTGCACGGGTCTTTCCATCGATTCAACAATCGATGTTGATTACTTTGAGGTGTCCATGATTTCGGGAGTGACTTATTACGTGAACATTACATTCAGCCATGCGAGTGGAGACATTGATGTTGGTTGGGACGATGCAAGCGGTGGCTACATCAGCAGTTCTGGAAGCACTGGTAACATCGAATCGATGTCGAGTCTCGCCTCCACCAACCAAACTACGTACATCGATGTGTACGGTTATTCTGGTGCAACAAACGTCTACGCCATCGAAATCACAACGGATCTTCCGGGTGGAGGTCAATCCTTCGAGAGCATTGACGTGGTTGCCAATAACGCAACAAATTCATCAATCGAAGTGACCGGCATCACCTCTGGGACAAATTACAGCATCACGGTGACCCCCTCACAGTCCTTCCTGAACGGCTCCACAACCCTAGGGGCATCGAGCACAATCAACTTCACAGCTAACGGCACAACATTCAATACGACAATACAACTACCAACCCCTATTCTGATTGAATCCGAATACTGCGTTGATGTTGAACTCACAGAAGCATCAGGATACCTTGATTTTGATGCCGAGTGCACCTACATCGAATTGCTCCAATCGACAGCGACCTCTTCAACAACAGGAACCCATCAAGCCACGAACCTCACAATCAACACGGATTACACGCTGTGGTGGTTCGTGATGGAAGAGAATACCTTCCTTAACAATTACATGACGACAAACGACCTTGATTCTGCAGTGGCTCTCTCCATCGTCGACGAAGCAACCGTGAACTTCACCTCCACCTCCACCTCTCAAAGTTGGATGGTGAACTGGACGGGCATCACGACAATGAACGACCATCTGTTGATTTCAGTCCTCTATTACCCAACATCGACCATTGATTTCGATAACAGCACTGGCTTTATCGGAATCCATGATGATCTCTTTGTTCCACAGTTGCCATCCTTGGTGATTGACTCATACTCATCAAGCAGCACGGCAGCGACGAACAATGTCAACGTCAAAGGTCTGGATTTGGTCGTTGGGGATGATTACCACTACACCGTAAAGGTGACCGATGCAGCAGGTGCTAACCTTGCTTCTACTGGCTTGCTCAACTTCACTGCAACAGCACAAAACATGAGCCAACCGACCTTCAGTTACACAACTCCAAACATGTCCGGTCTTTACTGTGCTGAGGCGTTGCTCTATTCGGATGCGTATGTGCAACTCATTGGAGATAGCGCATGCTTCAACCTCGTTCTGGATGACGACAACGATGGGGTCGCGAATGAATACGATTTGTGCCCCAACACAACCGCTGGTGCTTTTGTGGACCTAGACGGCTGTGCACTGACACAGAAAGACACGGACAACGACGGCTACAACGATTCGGTAGACGCCTTCCCAACCGATGCCAGCCAATACTCTGACATGGATGGCGATGGATTTGGTGACAACCCGAATGGAAACTCACCTGACGCTTTCCCGAACGACAGTTCCCAATGGTCTGACATCGATGGAGATGGATACGGGGACAACACTCAAGGCAACAACTCAGATGCTTTCCCCTACGACCCCTCTCAATGGGCTGACGTCGATGGTGACGGCTATGGTGACAATGCATCGGGCAGTTATCCAGATGCATATCCAACCGATGCCTCCCAATGGGTCGATGCAGATGGTGATGGCTACGGTGACAACCCAACAGGAACCAACGGCGACCAATTCCCGAACGATGGAACCCAGTGGAGCGACCAAGACGGTGATGGATACGGAGACAATGCCGGTGGAAATGATCCGGATGCTTTCCCTACAGATTCAACCCAATGGGCCGACAGCGATGGAGACGGCTACGGTGACAACATTGGCGGCAACAACGGCGATGCGTTCCCTGATGACTCCAGTCAATGGTCTGATCAAGACGGTGATGGATTTGGCGATAATCAAGCAGGAACTTCGCCAGACGCCTTCCCAACCGATGGCACTCAATGGCTTGATCAAGACGGAGATGGCTACGGTGACAACCCAACTGGAAACGCCCCTGATGCCTTCCCTGCTGACGCCACTCAATGGATGGATGGTGACCTTGATGGCTTTGGCGATAACGCCATGGGCAACAACGGCGATCAATGCTTGAACACACCTGCTGGCGAAGCAGTCGACAGCACAGGCTGCAGCGCTTCCCAACTGGATGACGACCTTGATGGGGTCACCAACAACCAGGACGCATGCCCCTCGACACCTGCTGGAGAAGATGTGGATGCCTCTGGCTGTTCAGGTTCTCAAGAAGACACCGACAACGACGGTGTGATGGATTTGTTCGATTTGTGCCCGCAAACTCCGCTTGGTGCAACCATCGATGCTGCAGGATGCGCTGATTCCCAATTGGATTCAGATGAAGATGGCATCACCAACGATCTTGATGAGTGCCCAATGACCTCGAGGGATGTGCCTGTTAATGGACAGGGATGTGCAGCTGACGAACGAGATTCTGACATGGACGGCGTGATGGACGCCGATGACTTCTGCGACATGACGCCAACGGGTGAACAAGCCGATGACACTGGCTGTTCAAATTCACAACGCGATGACGATAATGATGGCTTTACCAACGATATCGACCAGTGTCCAAACACCGCTTTGGAGGCGACACCAGATACAGTCGGTTGCTCGAGTGATCAATACGATGACGATGCTGATTTGATTGACAACACCATCGATCTTTGTCCAGCAACTCCACTGGGTGAGCAAGTGAATTCTGATGGGTGTTCGTCAACTCAAACAGACCAAGACAGCGACGGCATCAAGGACGCTTACGACCTATGTCGAGACACCGCAGCGGGTCATGGCCCGGATCTTGAAGGATGTTCTGAACATCAGAAAGACGATGATAACGACGGGGTGTTCAACGTTGCAGATCGCTGCAAGAACACAGAAGCAAATCAAACTGTCATTGACGATGAGGGATGTGGGTTGAATCAAATCGATACCGACGGTGATGGTGTGAACGATGAGGAAGACGACTTTGTGTTCGATGCCAACGAAAGCCTCGACAGTGATGGAGACGGCGTCCCCGATCGCTACGATGACGCTCCATTCGACGCCTCACGCTCAGAAGCTGAAGTTGTTGAGCAAGGCGGAGGCGGTCTTGTTTACGCCATCATTGCATTGCTTGTCTTGTGTGGACTTGCCGCACTCTTGGTGGTCAGGCGAAATGAGGCTGGAGTCGAAATGGGTTCGGCCTTTGCAGAAGCGAACTATGCAGATGCTATGACCGACAACAACATGCCTCAAGATTCGAAGTCAGTTCCAGAAATTGAAGAAGCTCAACAATGGGAAGAAAATGGAGTGAACTGGTCGAAAGCAGCCGATGGAACACTCTCCTACTACGACGAAGCCTCGGCTTCTTGGCTGGCCTATGAGCAATGAGCACAGCACGGTGTGATGAAGCGTGGAAGACACACAACCCGATCCATCGGTCCTTGTGGTTGGTTTAAACCCAGGGAAAGAACGGATTCTTGCAGGTAAAATCACCATGTTTGCATCGGCCATGGTTCCCTTGCTCTCGCTGATTCAAGGGACAGGTGCATGGTTTTTCTTTTGTATTGCATTTCTATTGTCCATTGTTCTGACATGTGGCCAACAGTACGTTCTTGATTCATCGAGGGACATGCTGAAAAAGCGGAGACTTTACTTTTCGCGCTCTACAGAGTGGACAGAACTCGGCAAACTCTCTGACATCCATTTTGTCAAACGACGAAAATCCAGCAGCGAAGATGGGGAGGCAATGAACAGTTGGATCGACTTCATGTTCAAAGATGGAACAACCCACACCTGGTCGCTCAGTTACGGGCCATCCGATGTGTATCGGGATCAAATCAATGCTTTTCTCACAGGTATTGGGGGCGCCACGGTTCCTCCATCCTACGAGGTACCAGGTTCCACCCCGGCGACCAGCGAACGCCCAGCAATGCCATCTTCTCCTCCGAGCACGACCGTATGGGATACAACTCCACAACCAACAAAATCAACTTCACCTTCTGCACCCACAAGTGTTTGGGATGTAGCACCTGCGGCACCGGAGAACATGAAGTCAGATTCCCAGTCTGTTTGGGACAAGTGAATTAGGCTTATTTGGCTCAAAGTTGGAACTTGATTCCCGTGAGGGCTTCGGTGTGTTCCCACAATTGACGAGCGATTTCTTCATCAGCCGCTCGGGGAGTAATCTTGGCTTTTCCAGTCCATCCACGCGCTTCTAACATTCCAATCGGCCCCCAATAACGATGATCGATAGCGTTAGGTTCTGTTGCGGCATAGAGGGTCGCAGCAGCGCCCTTTACAGCCTTCATGCCAAACAGCGGGTTGAGGCATCGCCATGCCAGAGAATACCGTTGCAAATCTGTGTTTGAATATCCTGGATGGCTGCCGAAGGATTCGATGTGAGAACCTGCGGCTTTGAGTTTGCGATCCAGTTCGAGCGCAAACAACAAGTTTGCCAACTTGCTTTGGCTGTACATCGCCCACTTGTCGTATTTTTTCTCCTTACCATTGATGTCTTCAAGATCAATCTGACCCGCCCAGTGTGCGATGCTGGAAAGGGTAACCACTCTTGGCTGTGGTGCTGCTGTAAGCAGCGGCATGAGGTGAGATGTCAGCGCAAAATGGCCAAAGTGATTGGTGCCAATCTGCAGTTCAAACCCATCAACAGTGGTTGATTGTGGTGGAATCATCACGCCTGCATTGTTGATCAATATGTCAATATGGCCGTGATTTTTAGTGATTCGTTGGCCAAAAGATTCGATGTTACCAAGATTTGCCAAATCAAGTTCTTCTACGGCAATGGATGCTTCAGGCACTGCTTGGAGGATTTTCGTGCGTGCCGTGTTGGCTTTGTCGAGGTTTCTGCACGCCATGATTACATTTGCACCTTTGGAAGCCAACGCCTTCACCATGTGGTATCCAATACCTGTGTTGGCTCCTGTGACAATCACAGTTTTACCAACTTGGCTTGGCATGTGTTCTGCTTTCCATTTGATTCCAATTTTCTTCATGATCTCACCGTTTGAGGACCTTGAGCAACAAGGCCCCAATGTTCGTGTTCAAGCCCATCACACGTCTCCCTATGGGAGGTTGTGAATGATTGTTCAAGCTTCGATACCAGTTGAAGGTTGAACTGCTGCACTTGCCTTTGCCTTCTTTGCTTCGACTTGTCGAGCGAGGAAGGAAACGACGTCGAGGATTTCGATGTCTGCGTACCGCTCATCGCCTTCGAACTTCAAGCACTCGAAGTGAGAAACACACTTCGGGCAGGAGGTCAACATGGTGTCAGCACCGGTTGCACGGATTTCTTCCATGCGGGTCACACGCAGGGCACGGGCGTTCTCGTTGCATGACATCATGCTCGATACACCACAGCACATGGCGTCTTCGCCGCTGTGTTCCATCTCGACGATTTCAACACCTTCGACTCCAGCAATGAGTTCACGAGGTTCTTCGTAGACGCCCATTTGGCGTCCGAGTCGACAAGGGTCGTGGTAAGTGACCGTGGTTTCTTCTTCTGCCTTGAGGTTCATGTCAAAGCCGTTCTCCACCAAGAATTCGGTGGTGTGCATGACCTTGACGCCTTCGAGTTCGTAATCACGGGCAAAGGTTCGGAAGCACTCAGCACATGAAGATACGAGCGTGTCAATACCTGATTGCTCGATCTTCTTCTGGTTGTACGCCTTGAGCTTCTCGAACACTTCATCGAGGCCTTGCCACTTTTGGTCGTGGCCACAGCACTTGAGGAAGTCACGGCCAAGGTAGTTGACGTCGACGTTCATGTCATCAAACAAGGTGAACGCCGATGTGGTTGCATCGCCGAGGTTCATCTCGCCTTCATTGACGTGAGAGAAGACCATCTCTTGGTCGAGGTAGTCGACGCAGCCTGGGTAGTAGCCGATGTTTGAGGTGATTGGGTAGTCTTCGGTTGCGATGAAGTCCTCGTCTGCTGCTTCTTCTGCTTCCGCAGCGAGCACAGCCTGGAGGACTGTGTGAGGGATTTCCGCTTGTGGACCGCCAACGATGAGCGATCGGCGGATGTCAACATAGGAGTCGTAGTTCACGAGTTGTGGGCACGCATTGGTGCACGCAGTACAGGTCAAACACGAATACAGCGGTACTCCGTCGTCTTCATTGTTCCATGAGTTGTAGATGATGTTGAGTTTGTCACCACCGTTGAACAAACGGACAGGGCATGCATCGTCGCACAAATCGCAGCCGTAGCACTTGTTCATCTCGAATTCATAGCCACGAGCCATCGATCGCAGGAGCACAAAGACAACTGCACCAAAGGTCAGACAAGGAATGAACATTGCATAGGTGAGTTTTGCGTCAAGTGCCTTTGGATTGGTGTGGTAAGTTGGGTTCTCAATCGATGCAAACGCCGTGCCTCCGAGAGCCATCTGGCTGTCGTTGGTGAGGTCCACGGTTCGTCCAGCGAGAGCGGCTGGTGCATCTTCGTTCCACACAAGCAGGGGTTGGAAGCTTGCAATAGCGAATGACGTTTCAGTGACAATGCTGTCGTTGTAGGCCAACGCACCGCTGACGCTTACGGTGTATTCGTATGCGTATTCTCCAACAGAGAGGTCGAGCGTGGCGCCAGCACAATCATCGAAACTTGTCACGGTCTTGCCGTTGCTGTCGCTGAGGACCAATGTCGAAGAAATCATACTCACGGTGTTGATGTCGTTGATTTTTCGCTCCGATGCTCGGTATTCGCAAGATAGGTCTGTGGTGAGGGCTTCAACGCTCTCGTGGTGGCCTTCGGGGAAGTGGCTGAGGTCTTCAGTGACGGTGAAAGTCCCTGCTGTGACCCATCCAGCACCGCCGTTAAACGATGTTGAATTTGCAGCAGCGTTGATGCCATACTCAGCGTTTTGATGGCCGTTGGCGTCGGTGAAATCGGTAATGATGTACCGTGCTGGCTGGTAGATGCTCCAGTCCAACCATGCTGTGGTTGGGACAATACCATCCTCGCTCCATCCTCGGTCATCGGTAAATTCGTTGACGTCATGGACATGAACATCGGTCGGTTGACCCCTCATCGCTTCGAGTTCGGGGTAGAGATCATGCGTCAGGCCTTTGATGGTCAAAAGACCGCCTTGGTCCCAGAATCCATCATCATAGGTGTCCCATGTGGCAACGGTTCCTGCGGTGGAAATCAACAGCGAGCCAATCAAGATTTGCTTCGCATGACCTGGTGTGAATCCAGCACCCCATGCCTTGACCAGCAAGGCGCGAGCGATGAAGTAAATACAAATCCAAGCCAACACTCCAGTCATCATCCATGGGATTGAATTGAACGCATCCGCTAACCACGGTGCCCGGGTTCCACACAACAGGTCACCATGACTGTCTAATTTACAATAATCTGATCTGTTCTTCCCGTACAACTCGAGGAAGATGTTGATCGAAAAGACAGAGATGAACCAAATGTGAGCTAAGTAGACTGCACCTGCAGTCGCAAACCATGGATCTTCAACAGGTCGCTTCTCACGTCCACCGAGGAACGGTGGGAGGGCGAGAATGCTGACTGGGATGCCGGTGAGTGCAGCGCCCCACCATGCAGCGTTCCAAGGGAACACAGGTTGGCCAACGATCTCACCAATGAAACCTGTTGGGACGGTAAATTGCGGTAGGTATTCGCCCCAACGCAGGTAACCATAGGAGAACAGCACGTACCAATCTGGGAAGACGAATCCTGCTTGAGCGTACGGGTCTGCAGCACCGTGCAGTGGCGGTGGGATCAACCAAGCGTAAAACAGCAAGACTGCACCCATGAAGGCGAATATGATCGAGTCACGAAGCACTTCTTGCGGCCAGAAACCGTGACCGGTTCTGGTGCGTACGCGCTTTTCGCCTGCGGTTTGGAGTTGTTCCTTTTCTTCCATGTAGGAAGAGGCAACACGGCCGAGATTCTCAATAAGTCCCATAATTCATACCTCCAAAGATCAATGTGGCTCCGCAATGCCTTGTACCCAGACAATGAATAAGTGAATGATGATCAAAGTGGTCACAATCACTGGGAGAATAAACACGTGGATGAAGTACATTCGTGTCACGGTTCGTGGGGTGAGCGCAGACCCGCTGAACAAGAGGGTTGCGATGTACTTTCCAACCAATGGGCTGGAATTTGCGAGGTTGATTCCAATCACTGCTGCACCGTATGCGAGCGAGTCCCACGGCAGAAGGTAACCGGAGTAGCCGAAGACGATGGTGAGGGCCATGAGCGCAACACCGATGAGCCAGTTGAGTTCACGAGGGTTGCGGTATGCACCGGTAAAGTACACGCGACACATGTGCAAGAACACGCTTGCCACCATGAAGTGCGTCGCCCAGTGGTGGACCGCCCGGATGATGTAACCAAACGGCAGTTCGGTCATGATGAATTGCATGCTTGCGTAAGCAGGGGAGGGGTCGCCTTCACCACCTGGAACGTAATAGATTCCGAGCACGGTACCGGTGATCACCAAGATGATGAATGAAAGGAAAGAGATGCCACCAAGGCAGTAAAGTGGGTACCAGTACCAAATGATGCGCAATTTGTACTTCTCAGCGTGCGTCAATGGCATTTGTCGGTGCATGTTGTAATACGCACCTTTGGACATGTTCCAGTAGTCTTGTAGCCTGAACCGAGTGTCAAGCCACGAAAAGATCCACAAGAACAGCCGTTCTGCAAAACCCATCTTACCGGTTGACTCGACGGCACGGAGGATTTCACGCCGAGGCAGGTCGTCGTTTTCTTTTCGCAGCGTCAACGCCACGAGAACGATCACGAAGGCAATAAAGAACCAAAGAATCCAGAACATTGTTGTCATTGTTTCACCTCAGTCGCAGTATGTGTACCAATCGATGTAGTCGGTGATGCCTTCGATGACATCACCGTTGAGTTGAATTGGAATCAAGGGCAAGCCGACTGGAGCTGGACCGCCTGCTTTTCTGATTCCTGCGTAGTTGAATGTGGCACCGTTTGAGCGGTTTCGGTTGGTGTTCATCTCAAGCGCCGTCGGGTCGAATCGGGAGGAGTGGCAAATGCAGAACAACTTGGTTCCACCATCGTCACCGCCACCGGGCGTCCATGAGTCTTCAGTGAACGAGTTGGACACCAATTGCCATCCTGGGATGCAACACAAGTGTGTGCAGCGTCCAAAGATCATCACGAGGTTTTCGGAAGGGAAAATCCGTGGGTCTGCGTCGCTCAGGTCTTCGAAGTGGCCAATGGTCTTTCCAGTTTCATCGATGCCTTCCATGAATTGGAAGCGGGCTAATCCGCTGGATTCTGGTGTGTCTTTGTTTTCGGAGTGGTTGACGTAGTTGACCACGACAGGAACGCCGTTCCAAATACCTGCAGCACCAGCGGTTCCGGTGTTGGACTTGGCTGCTTCTTCCACGAAGTCGGTCTTTGTCATCAATTGCAGGTGCTTTGCGCCATACCATGCTTCGTCTTCACGGCCTTTAGCCCAATAGACGACACCAAGGTCGCCAGCGTTTGAGCCACCAGGGGGGAGGAGGATGGAGGCGAACCCGAGAACGCCCAGAGACGCTGCAAGGACACCGGTTGCGGTGTTGAACCCGTATCGGAGGAATTGACGTCGGTTGATGTACGACGATTCTGCATCGTTTGAAACAGCACCATCAATGATGGCGGGTTTGAGGTTGTATTCACGTGCCATGATGGATCACCACTTGTACTCCTTCCAATCTTTGGTGTGCTCTGGAATGAATTTGTTTTGAGCGTGCTTGACGATGATGGTGTCAGGCAGGACGAATTTGAGGTAAACCATGCCCATCATACAGAGGGTTACGAGCATGATGGCGAGGTGATAGGCGAGTTGTTGTTGGTCCCATCCTTTGGCCAAGCCGTAAATCATCGAGAAGGTCCAGTAGCAAGACCAAAAGATCCCCCAGACAAAGAACATCATGGTCAGGTAAGAGCCACCAGATGGGGCAAGTGATGCACTGACAATGGTGCCTGGTTCGGCAGGGTTGAAGACGCCGTGGTCGATGGCGGTGAACATTTCCTCTTCGGTGAGGGTGGCGTTTTCGAGGGCCTTACGAGCGTCTTCTACGCTGATCTTGCCTTTTGCTACGCCACGGAGTAAGGTGGAAATTGTATCGTCCATCACTGGTCACCTCGTCGCATTAATTTGTAACGGAGACGCAACTGGTTTGAGCGCCCAACGTAGGAGGTGGAGAAGCTGTACCTGAGGAGCAAGCCAGCAAAAGCGATAACAGCCAACACTGCTCCAAATCCGAGCAATCCAAGCCAGTGAGCACGAAGTTTTGCACCCATGTGGTGCAAATCGACTCCGTGGTGCCCGGGTTCTGGAGGGCTGACATTTCCGTCGCCTGCAAACAAAGTGCGGGTGCCGAGCGCATCGGTGGTGTCGTCACCCTCTGGGAGGGCAAATAGGAGTTGGTTCCACTTGTCTTCCACGCCGGGGAGTTGGTCGCCGTTCACCGAGTTACCGGTGATCCAGAAGTTGACGGTCCCTTCGCCCGAGGCTGGGGCTTGCCATGTGATCACCCAGTGGCGTTCTTCGCCAACAGAGGATGCCTCGGTGTGGGTGAGTGTCGTTGGGTCTTCTTCCCAATTTTGGACTTCATCGCCGCCGAGCACGCCGGTGGATACCCGCATAGCAAACCCTGCTGTGTAGGTTCCAGTTGCAGCTGGGCCCCCGATCAGTTGGAGGGTCATGGTGTATGTTTCGCCACCAACCCATCCGTATGGGACATCGTCAAGGATGACTTGGACCGAGTTATCGGAGTCCCCATTGTGGCACAGACATCCTTCTTTGGCCACGTCGTCAATGGTTTCGCCAGCGTTGCTTTGTTCGCCACCAATGCCTGTGTGGTACGATGTGACAAGCCCGGGCAAAAGCAGCAAAAGGATGAGCCCGGCAACCAGTCCGGTCCGTGAAGAAATCGACTCGCGTAGCATAGCCTCACCCATGTGAATCGACCGACTCGCAAGTGCCCCTTAAACATTACCAGCAACATCGATGGTTGGTGGCCTTGCAGTGTGCCGTTTTTTCAAGAATTCCGAACCCCTTATTGAGGGTATCGCTTTCGGCCAGAGTCCCAAGAGTTTCGAGGATTTCCCCCCGAAGTGGCGTCGAGAGGGAGAAGGGTTCTTTGAGGGGATGCACTGTCAACCATTCAGTGAGCCCATGTCCACGAACTTTGACAACCTCTACGATTTGAGCACCGAACAACTCGAAATGCTTGATGATGCAGAAGAAAAGATGCTGAGAAACGACCTTGGTGCTGCTGAAAAACTCCTCCTCTCGATGCTGAAAAGCGATGAAGAATGCATTCCAGTGTTGTCGAATTTGGGCCATCTTTACGGCCGTCACTTGTCGGAATTTGAAACGGCCATCGAATACTACGATCGTGTGCTGGCGCTCGAACCTGACAATGCTTGGGCCCGAGATGCTCGTCGTCGCTACCTTCGGTATGTCTGACCAACAGAGCGCCAATCGTTGCCAAAGTTCATGTGGCATCGGCTGAACGAGCGTGTATGGATGCCGAGCAAATCCTCATCGCCGGTGTCGGCGGTCTTGGGTGTGCTTGGGCCAAAGGTGCCCAATCGCGTTGCTCAAGCGACGCTGGAGTCCTGCTCATCGATGCGGATGATGTGAGTTTTGAAGGTGCTGACGGCGCTCATTTGTTGCGCTTAGGTCACACCCTTGATTCAGTGGGATGTGCAGCCTTGCCCCCCCTCGCTGAACAACGAATGCGAGGCTATTCTGCCCTTGCTAACACCATTCTTGAACCGGTTGAACTCGTGATTTTACTCACTGGCCTTGGCGGCGGCACTGGCACAGGAGCGGCCCATGAATTTGCTCGGCAAGCTCGCCAATCAGGGGCGTTGGTGCTGGCAGTTGCTGCCATGCCGTTCGAAGTTCAGGCAACACGCACAGAAATAGCCCGTTTGGGTCTTCAGCGGTTGGAACATATTGCTCATGTAACGGTTCGCCTTTCCCTCGATCGCCTTGCCCGACAAGCGAGGCAACAAGGCCAGACATGGCAAATGGGTGCAGAATGGATTGAGGATTTGGTTGATGGATTGATTCGAACCCTGATGAAGATGGGCCTCATCAACCTTGATTTGATGGATTTACGTGCGATTGTCGATCAAGAAGGCGAAGCCACCATGCTCGTGGGCAGCGGTCGGCCCGATGATCCTGAATCAATCCTTCAGTCTGCGATGATGGCGCCGCTTTCTGCGCTGGATGTTGGTGGCGCAAGTGCGTGTCTGATTCAGGTCGAAGGTGGGCTTGGCATGACCATTGGTCAAGTGGATGCTGTGGCCAATATTTTCACGGATGCTTTGGACGATGATGCACAGGTGATTTTGGGTGCGAGGGTCAGTGAAGACCTCGAAGATACAATTCGCGTCGTGACCCTTCTCGCTGGCATTCGTCCATCCGATTAATCATCGATGTTGATGACATCTTCCCATTCCACATCGGCTTTCAATCCAATGTCTTTGGGTTTTTCCCAGTCGCCATCAAGATGCTCGTTCCAGTTGTCT